>JANNLH010000174.1:0-50232 GCA_031396725.1 Gemmatimonadaceae bacterium
GCCTCGCTCGCCAACAGCTTGCGGAACGCCTCGTTGGACTGGAGCTCGCGGAAGGCGTCGTTCTTCATGGCCTCGCGGAAGACGTCACTCCTGACGAGGGCCAGGATGTCCTGGTTCTGGAACAGCGTGGCGATCTCGGGATTGGAGACGGTCACATCGCGCTCCGTCATCTGCCGGCCCTTGTACCGCGACGCCTGCTGCACCCCGCCGATCGTGCCGGCTTCGTTGCCGCTGGACGGGAATCCGGTCACGATGCTGCCAACGACGGCGATGATCGCCACTGCGGTCGTCCCGATGATGAGCGCCTTCTTGGACATCAGTGCATCCTCCATTCGCCTCGCGGCGTCTTGAAACGGGGAAACCAGCCACTGCACGATTGCCTTCGCGGTCGTCCACTCCGTCGCGGTCCCCGGCGAGGCGCGCGCCATGGCGGCGTGCGCATCGAGGATCTCCTGCTTGAGATGCGGGGGCACGGCGGGCTCCTCGACCCGTCCGATGAGCGCGGCCAGGCGGTGCAGGTCGGCGAGCAGCACCTGCGCCTCGTGCTCCCGCTCGACCAGCGCCCGGACCGCGGCACTCGCCTCGAGCGAGTTGGCGCCGTCGATCTCGGCGTGGATCAGGGCGATCTGTTCAGGCGTCAGCATGGTTTCAGGGATCCCGTGCGAGGAGCACCAGGCGCAGGCGCTCGCGTGCGGTGAAGAGGCGTGACTTGACGGTCTTGACCGGCACCTCGAGCGCCTCGGCGATCTCTTCGTAGGAGAAGGACAGGAAGTGCTTGAGCACCACCACCGCCCGATCGTCCGGCTTGAGATCCATCAGGGCCCGCTGCACACGGTCGTCCGTTTCCAACAGGTCGTCTGCTGCAGTCCCCGGCACGGGGACGTTGAGCTCGTCGTTCAGCGTGACCATCCGCTTCCGGCGCTTGAGCGCATTGAGCGACTCATTGACCGCCATCCGATAGATCCAGCTGAAGAACCGGAACTTCGGGTCGTACGAATCGAGCGAGCCGAAGGCATTGCCGAACACCGTCTGCGTGACATCCTCCGCGTCCTGCACGTTGCCGAGCATCCGGAGGGCCACGTTGAACAGGCGGCGCTGGTAGCGATCCACGAGGTCGCTTGCGGCACGCGACTCGCCCTCCAGGCATCGCCGGACGAGCAGCCGATCATCCTCATCAGCAGCGGTCCTGTCCAAAGTACAGTCCTGGGTGGCAAAGGTTGGAAACGCGCTGCGGGGGTCGGTCGCCGGCCGGATGGGGGTCCCCGCCGCGCTAACGTGCAACACCGGGTACCCGGTCGGCAAATGCCTCGGAGTTGACAGCGGGCGCGCTCGGCGGTGTCATTGAGCGACGCGGGGTCCCGTGGTGGGGGGGGGGATGGGGAGTGAGATGCCGCACGGCATCCGGCTGGTGATCGGGACCGAGCGCGGCGAGGTCGCGAGGGCGCACGCGGCCTTCGCCGAGTTCGCCGTGGCGCGGGCGCTCCCCGATGGGGTCCGCCGGAACCTGAGTGTCGTGCTGGACGAGCTCCTCGCGAACACTCTGTCGCACGGGCTGGCGGGGCGCGCGGGGGGCACGGTGTCTATGGACGTGAAGCTGGCGGCGGATCGACTGACCGTGACCCTGACGGATGATGGGGCGCCCTTCGACCCCTTCAGCCGAGCCGCTCCCGACACCACGCTGTCCGTGGCCGACCGGCCCATCGGGGGGCTCGGCATCCATCTCGTGCGGCAACTGGTGGACGAGGCCAGTTATGAGCGTCGGGGCGACCACAACGTGGTGGTGCTGCGGACGCGCCTCAATGGCGGGACGAGCCCTTCGGAGGAAGGTTGATGGAGATCACGACGCGCACGCGGGGTGACTTCACCATCGTGGCGATCGCGGGGAGTCTGGACAGCATCACGTCCCCGCAGGCGCAGCAGGCGCTGGACGCCGCGATCGCCGGTGGCGTGCGGAAGCTGGCGATGGATTTCACGCAGCTGGACTACGTCAGCAGCGCCGGATTGCGCGTGATGCTCGGCACCGCGAAGCAACTGATGGCGAAGAGCGGGACGTTGAAGACCTTCGGGTTGAACCACACGGTACGGGAAGTGTTCGATATCTCGGGATTCTCGACGATCCTGGCGGTGTACGGGACGGAGGGGGAGGCGCTGGGCGGTGGCGGCGATGACTAGGGCGCTCTGTGCGCCCCCGCTGGGACTGGACGCCGCCACCCGGAATCGCTAGATACGAGCACGTACGAGCCCTCTCCGTCCGTCGAGAGACCGATGTCCGACGCCGATCTGACCTCGCGGGTCCTCTCCGGGCGCTACGAACTCGAGCGCGTCGCCGGGCGCGGCGGCATGGCGACCGTCTACCTCGCGCGCGACCTCCGGCAAGCGCGGCGCGTCGCGGTCAAGGTGCTCGACCCGGACCTCGCGCGCACCATCAGCGGAGACCGCTTCCTGCGCGAGATCACCGTCGCGGCCAAGCTCGCGCACCCGCACATCCTGCCGCTGCACGACTCCGGTGACGACCAGGGACTGCTGTATTACGTCATGCCGTACGTCGAG
Organism: Gemmatimonadaceae bacterium; assembly: GCA_031396725.1. Taxonomy (GTDB): domain Bacteria; phylum Gemmatimonadota; class Gemmatimonadetes; order Gemmatimonadales; family Gemmatimonadaceae; genus Pseudogemmatithrix. The sequence goes on from JANNLH010000174.1 coordinate 2,551, forward strand.
GGCGAGACGCTGGGCGCGCGCCTCGACCGCGAGGGACCGCTGCCGCTCGAGGAGGCGTTGCGCCTGACCTGCGAGGTGGCCAGTGCGCTGGAGTACGCACACGGGCAGGGCGTGATCCACCGTGACATCAAGCCGGCGAATATCCTGCTCGAACAGGGACACGCGGTGCTGGCCGACTTCGGCATCGCCCGCGCGCTTGACGCCGGCGACGAGCGTTTCACGGTGACCGGCATCTCGCTTGGCACGCCGGCCTACATGAGCCCGGAGCAGTCTGTCGGCGAGTCCCGGCTGGACGCGCGCTCGGACATCTACTCGCTCGCCTGCGTGCTGTACGAGATGCTCGCCGGCGAGCCGCCGTTCTCCGGCGCGACCGCGCAGAGCCTCATCGCCAAGCGCCTGGGCTCGGCCCCGCCGCGGGTGCGGATGGTGCGTCCGTCGGCGCCGGAGCAACTGGAGCGGGCGCTGCTGCGGGCGATGGAACGAACGCCGGCCGACCGTTTCACGAACGCCCGGGACTTCGCGCGCGCGCTGGAGGCATGCGCCCACGGCGACGCGCGGGCGGCGACGCGAATCGGGGCGCGCGCCGCCATCGCCGCCGGGCTGGCGATGATGATCGCGCTCGTCGTGCTCGCGTCGCGCGCGTTCGACGTCGAGCCGCCCGCGCCGGCTGTCGGTCCCCTCGTGGCCGTGCTGCCGCTCGCCAATGAGTCCGCCGATGCCGAGCACGCTTATCTCGCGGAGGGACTCACCAACGCGGTGATCGAGGACCTCACCCGGAGGCGCGATTTCCGTGTGGTCTCCCGCGCCTCGGTGATGCGTTACGCAGCAGGAGCGGGGATGTCGGGGGATGGGATGGGCAGCACGACGCCGGCGATGGCGGGGGGGATGAGCTTCATGGACGCCGACGGCGGCGGCGCGATGGGGGCCGCGCCGAGCACCTCATTGCGTGATATGGCTCAGGCCCTCCGCGCCGACTTGCTGCTGCAGGGGAGCGTGTCACGGACACAGGACAGCTTGCGTGTGAACGCCACGCTCGTACGTGCACCCGAACTCACCCAGGTCTGGCAGAAGTCGTTCGTCCGCCATGCTCGTGATCTCTTCGCGTTGCAGCGCGACGTGGTCGATGCGGTCGCCCTCGGCGTCGACGCGGCGGGCGGCGGACGTACGGTCGGGCCGGCCGGAGCGGCGCGCGCGTACGCGGCCGGTGCGCACGAGTCCTATCTCAAGGGTGCGTACTATCAGGCGCACTGGAAGCTGCCGCAGGCGGTGGCGGAATTCGAGCGCGCGGTCGCCGCCGACCCCTCGCATGCACCCGCGCAGGCGGGGCTCGCGCGCGCCTACTACTTCCTCTCGTTCTTCGGCGAGTTGCCGCCGTCCGTCGCCGTCGCCGGGATGCGCCGCGCCGCGCAGGCCGCCCTCGCGAGCGACTCTACGTTGGCCGATGCGCACGCGCAGATGGCGCTGGTGCGGATGCTGCAGGACTGGGATTGGGACGGAGCGGACCGGGACTTCCGTAACGCGCTCACGCTCGGCCCGGGCCACGCGCAGATCCGCCACGACTATGCGCACTTCCTACTCGGCCAGGGACGCTGGAAGGAATCGGCCGAGCAGACGCGCCTGGCGCTGGCGCTCGATCCGGTGAACCCGATGCTGATCTCCTGCCTGGGCTGGCACAGCCTCTTCGACGGCCGGTACGCGGATGCGAAGCGCCACGCGGTCGAGGCGAACCTGATGATGCCCGACCACTGGGCGTTCGTCGTGAAGGGATGGGCGCTGCTCGGGGAGGGAAAGCGCGACTCCGCGGTCGCGTCGCTGCGCGAGGCGCGGCGCGTGCGCGAGATCCCCTTCACGCTCGCGGCGCTCGCCCACGGGCTTGCCGTCGCCGGCCACGTGGGCGAAGCCCGCACGACGCTCGCCGCACTGCTCGCGCGCGCGGAGCGCGAGTATGTGTCGCCGTACGACGTCGCCGCCGTCTACGCAGGGCTCGGGGCGCGGGACGACGCGATCCGTTGGCTCCGCCGCGCCGCCGACGAGCGGTCGGCCTTCATCGTGCACGTCGGCTGGGACGCACGCTTCGATGCGCTGCGGACCGACCCGCGGCTCACCGAGCTCACCCAACGCCAGCTCCAGTTGCCGGCCGCACTGCTGGCGGCACAGACCGCCGAGGCGCGCCGCGGCATGTAGTGTCCACCCGTATGAGGATGCGAGAGCATCCTGGAGGCTCGAATGCGGATGTCCCTGGGATTCGCCGTTGTCGCCGTCTCGTCCGTCGCGGCCGCGTCACTGATGGGGATCGGCGTGGGCGGCCAACCGGCCGCGCGTCTCCACGCGGTCACGGCGGTCGATTCCACCTATCGCATCACGCCGCTCGAGGTCCCCGGCGCCACGTTCACCACGGCGTCGGACATCACGGACGCCGGGATGGTCGTCGGGTTCTTCGGCCGCGACACCGCCGTCACCCTCGGATTCATCCACGATGGCCGTGGCTTCACGACCGTCGAGCATCCGGGCGCTGCGCGCACCCGGGTCACGTCGATGGCCGCCGACGGCACGCTCGCCGGGTCCTTCCGGGTGCCCGGGTCGCCGGGCTATGCGTGGCGCGGGTTCGTGCGACGTCCTTCGGGCGAGTTCGTCGCGGTGGGGCACGACGACTACCCGTACGGAATGGCGCAGCGGGTGCTCGACAACGGCACGGTGGTGGGCTGCGTCCACGGGGCCAACATGAACGCGACGATGCGCGGGCTTGTCTTCTCGAGCGGCCGTGGCAGTCCGAGCATCCTCGTCGGCAGCAAGCACAACGGTGCGAGCCAGGACGGACGCCGCGTCGTCGGGACGGTGGCCGGCGACACGCGGAGTTACGAGCTCGAGGGCGAGCGCGTGACCTACATCGAGCGGCCCGGCTTCGCGACCACGGAGGCGTGGGACGTCAATGAAGCCGGCACGATCGTCGGCGCGGCGATCGACTCCTCCAGGCGGACGAGCGCCTTCGTGCGCGAGGGCGGGCGGTGGACGACGCTCGACATTCCCGGATCCACCTCGAGCGTGGCATTCGGCATCAACCGCCGCGGTGATGTCGTCGGCGCGTGGGTGGATCAGGCGGGGCGGCGGCTGGCGTTCATCGCGCGCCGCGAGCGACGGTGAGGTTCGGGGCGTTCAGGGGGATACCCGCACCGTGAGATGTGTGCCTCCCTCGCTGGCGTTCACGCGCCGCCATCGCTAGCTTCGCCGCCGTGACCGTCATCGGCCAACGCCTCACCCACGCGCTCGCCGGCCGCTACGCCGTCGAGCGCGAACTCGGACACGGCGGCATGGCCACCGTGCACCTCGCGCGCGACCTCCGGCACGGACGCGCAGTCGCCATCAAGGTGCTCCGCCCCGACCTCGCCGCGGCCGTCGGCGGCGAACGGTTCCTGCGCGAGATCAACATCGCCGCGCAGCTCCAGTCCCCGCACATCCTGCCCTTGCTCGACTCCGGCGAGGCCGACGGGCTCCTCTACTATGTGATGCCGTACGTGACGGGTGACTCGCTCCGCGCGCGCCTCGTGAAGGAGGGCGCGCTGGCGCCCTCGGAGTCGATCCGCCTGTTGCGCGACATCGTCGACGGACTCGCGCACGCGCACCGCCACGACGTCATCCATCGCGACATCAAGCCCGACAACGTGATGATCGCCGACCGGCACGCGGTCATCATGGACTTCGGCGTCGCCAAGGCGATGAGCGAGGCGAAGGGGAGCGCGGGGCTCACCAGCGTCGGCGTCTCGCTCGGCACGCCGAGCTACATGGCGCCGGAGCAGGTCACGGCCGACCGGGACATCGATCACCGCGCGGACATCTATTCGGTGGGCGTCCTCGCGTATGAGATGCTGGCCGGACGGCCGCCCTTCAGCGGCACCGCGCGAGCGGTCCTCATCGCACAGATCGCCGACCCGCCGCCACCCCTGACGGAGCAGGCGCCGCACATCCCGGCGGCGATCGCGCAGATCGTCATGAAGTGCCTCGAGAAGGATCCGGCGAAGCGCTGGCAGAGTGCCGACGACCTGCTCGTCGCGATCGAATCACTGGCGACGCCGACGGGCGCCTACACGCCGCCCGCCGATCCGCGGCGGCAACGCCGGACGCGCGTGTTGGTCGGCGCGGGAGTCTTCGTTGCCGTCGCCGCGGCGGTCACGGTGTTCGCGTCCACGACCTCCAAGGTCCGGCGCGAGCGCTGGGTGCACGAGACCGCGTTCCCTGAACTGCGGCGCCTGATCGAGAGCGCCGAGAACGACAGCGCGTTCGCGCTGGCGCTCGAGATCCAGGAATCGGCTCCCGGGGACTCGACCTTGGAGACGCTCTGGCCGCGCTTCGCCCGAAAGGTCGTCGTGCACTCTGAGCCCGCCGGCGTCACGGTCCAGCGCGCGTCGCTGAATGACACCTCGCGGTGGTTCCCCGTCGGCACGACGCCGACCGACTCCAGCTGGCTGCCGCTCGGCGTCGGCCTCTTTCGCTTCGAGAAGGCCGGCTACCGCCCGGTGACCGGACTGCTCCATTCGAACCAGGGGCTGATCGAGTACGGGATCCAGCCGCCGATGCGCGTGACACTCGATCCCGCCGATTCGCCGCACCCGGAAATGGCCTGGATCCCCGGCGGGCACTCGCGCGCCTTCCTGGTCGGCAGCGATGCCGCGACCCCGCTCACGCTCGGCGACTTCCGCATCGAGCGCTTCGAGGTCAGCAACCGGCGCTACAAGGCCTTCGTGGACTCCGGCGGATACCGCGACCGCAAGTTCTGGGATCACGCATTCGTCGGCGAGGATGGGCGCGAGATGCCGCTCGAGGCCGCGCTCGCGCGGTTCATCGATCGCACGGGACGCGCCGGCCCGGCCACCTGGGAAGGCGGGACCTATCCGGCGGGGCAAGCCGAGCATCCGGTGGCGGGCGTGAGTTGGTACGAGGCCGCGGCGTTCGCGAAGTTCGAAGGCAAGAGCCTCCCGACGACCTACCACTGGGCGCGCGCGGCGGCCCCGGCCAACGCGCGCTTCGTGGTCCCCTTCAGCAATCTCGAGGGCGCCGGCCCGCTGCCGACCGGAGTCCCGCGCGGCATCGGCATCGGCGGACTCTCCGATATGGCCGGGAACGTCCGCGAGTGGTGCCTCAACGACGCCGGCCGCGGGCTCCGATTCATACTCGGCGGTGGCTGGAGCGATCCCAGGTACTCGTTCGTCGACGCATCCGCGCAACCTCCGATGGACCGTTCGGCCATCAACGGCATCCGGCTCGCGATGTACGAGCGGACGGATACGAGTATCGCGCTCGCGTCCCGGCCGATCGTGCGCGCGTTCACCGACTACACACTGGTCAAGCCGGTGTCCGACGCGGTGTACTCGGGACTGGCCCGCATCTACGATTACGACCGGGTCCCCCTCAAGGCAAGGGTCGAGGAAGTCGACTCTTCGGCGTCGGACTTCGTACGTGAGAAGGTCACGTTCACCGCCGCCTATGGTGGAGAGCGGATGTCGGCCTGGCTTTACATCCCGCGCAGTGCGACGCCGCCGTATCAGAGCACCGTGATATTCCCCGGCTCCAACGCGCTCGGCGCGAACCCGTACCGCGGTGCCCTGCCTCCGATCATGGGCTTCATCGCCCCCGCCGGACGCGTGGCGGTCTATCCGATCTACAAGAGCACCCACGAGCGCTCGGACAGCCTGCACAGCGACCTCGCCGACGAGTCGATCTTCTGGCGCGACCACGTGGTGATGTGGGTCAAGGACTTCCGGCGCACCCTCGACTACCTGAGCACGCGCGCCGACATCGATACGACGAAGTTCTCCTACTTCGGCTTCAGCTGGGGCGGATACATGGGCGGCATCATCCCGGCCGTCGAGCCGCGCGTCAGGGCGTCGGTGCTCTACGTGGCGGGGCTGACGATGGAGCGCGGCCGTCCCGAGGTCGAGCCGATCAACTACCTGCCGCGCATCAAGACCCCGGTGCTGATGCTCAACGGGAAGTACGACTTCTTCTTCCCGAGCGAAACGGCGCAGCGGCCCTTCTTCGAGAATCTCGGTACGCTCGCCGCCGACAAACGATGGAGCCTGTACGAGGGAGGGCACGACGTGCCGCGCACGGTGCTGATCAGGGAGTCGCTGGCGTGGCTCGACAAGTACCTCGGGCCGGTGCGGTGACCCCGGCGGAACGCACCCGCTAGGGGTTTCTCCTCTGGCGCACGCGTGGTGGCGGCGTACGTTCGGACTGCATCCACACGTGTCACATTCCCCTGTTCAGGAGTGGGTCATGGCAAAGGGCCGGCGCACGACGCATCGCAGCGCATCCGGGAAGAAGCTCTACGCCGTTCGCGACGCGAACGGACGGTTCATGGACATCCAGACGTTTGAGCGCGCGCACGGCGCCGACATGAAGCGCACGAGCAAGGCGGAGACGGCGACGAAGGCGAAGAAGGCGAAGAAGAAGTAGCGCGTGCGCGACATCGGCCGCGCGTCACCGATCCTTTACGTTCCCGCGACGGGACGGTGGCGTGCGCGGTCGGCCGGATCGCTACTGTTCGACCTTCCCCTGCACCCGCCGAGCCGATGCTCCTCGACGCCACCGCGGCGTTCGCCACCCTCGTGCTCCTCCTCTGGTGCGCGAACCACGTCAGCTACCGCCTGATCAAGAATTGCGTGCTCCGTGAGAGGAGCTGGGACTACAACATCTGCTGCGGGACGACCGATGGCGGTGGCATCAACGCCGACATCGTGCAGCACGCCGACCTGCCGCGGTTCGAGCTCGTCACTGACGTCACGCGCCTTGCGCACGCGGACCGAGCCTTCGAGCGGGTGCTCTGCAGCCATACGCTCGAGCACGTGGACGACCCCGAAGCGATGTTCCGCGAGCTGCGGCGTGTCGGGAAGCGGGTGACGATCCTCGTGCCGCCCCTCTGGGACCTGGCCGCCGCGCTCAATCCGTTCGAGCACCGCGTGATCTTCCTGACGGCCGCCTCGCGGCACGACGACCGGCTGCCGCCCTTCATCCGCTACGCGCCGGCCCGCTGGATCCAGACCCGGCTCGGCCAGCGCATCGACGCCGACGCGCGCCCGGCCGGCGGCGGCCGCTCGCGCGGGTTCGCGCTGCGGCCGCTCTTCGACGCGCTGATGCCCGTCGCCTGGGGCGGCGCGGCACTCTTGCTCGTTCTCGAGCGTCCGGCAGGACCGGTCGCGTTCGGGCTTGCCATGATCGTCTGGTGGCTCAGCAAGCGTCAGGCGCCGCTGTTCGGCGCCCCGCTGCGTCGGACGCGCACCGCGGCCGCACTCGTTGCCGCCGTCGGACTCGGCGCCTGCGAGTCATCGACCGGGCCAGGCCTGTTCCGACCCTGCGACTCGCCGGCGCCGCTCGAAGGCCCGGCTCCACTCAACAACATCGGTTACCTGGTGATCTTCGAACCGGGCACTCCCGTGATCGCCGAGACGTCGCGCCTCGCCGTGAAGTACAACTTCCTCGCGGCCCGGATCTTCGACTCGGAGAGTCTGGGTGGCTTCTCCGTCGCGGCGCTGTCCTCCCGGGCCGTGGCGGGTCTCCGCTGCGAGGAGTCCGTGCGGTGGATGGAGTACGAGCGTGTGGGCACAATCGGGGTCCTGCGGTTTGACGACCAACGAGCGCCTGCGTATTGATAGTGCGCATGACTCCGACGTCCGCCTCCACGCTGATCGACCAGCGCATCCTCGAGCTGAAGGGATGGCGTGGCGCGACGCTCGCCCGCGTACGCGCCCAGATCCTGGCCGCCGACCCCGCGATGACGGAGGAGTGGAAGTGGGACGTTCCGGTCTGGTCGCATGACGGGCTCATCTGCACGGGCGAAGCGTACGCGAAGGTCGTGAAGCTCACCTTCGCGCGAGGCGCGAGTGTCCCGGATCCTTCGCGCCTCTTCAACTCGAGCCTCACGGGCAACACGCGGCGCGCGATCGACATCCGAGAGGGCGAGACGCTCGACGCCCGCGCGTTCACGGCGCTCATCAGGGCCGCGGTGGCCGTGAACAGCGGGCCGGCGAAGGCGAAGGCGAAAGCCAAGCCGGTGCGACTGCTCTCAGGCGGCAACCCGCAGATCGCGAAGGCCGACGGCGACGCGCCGGTGCAGGCCTACATCGCCGCGCTGCCGGGCTGGAAGCGCGAGCGCGCCCAGCGCCTGGATGCGCTGATCGTCCGGACCTTGCCCGACGTGGCCAAGGCCGTGAAGTGGAACTCGCCGTTCTACGGCGTCGAGGGCAGCGGCTGGTTCCTCAGCTTCCACACCTTCACGCGCTACCTGAAGGTGACCTTCTTCCAGGGCGCACACCTGCGGCCGCTCCCGCCCGGACCGAGCAAGGACAAGCACGCGCGCCACCTCGACATCCACGAGGACGACGAGCTCGACGAGGCACAGTTCGCGAAGTGGGTGAAGCAGGCCGCGAAGCTGCCCGGGTACCTTACGGCAGCGGCACCGGCCCGAGGCGCGTGAGCGCCGTGACCACATCCCGCGCCAGCACGACCAATCCCTTGTCGAGCCGCGTCACGAGACCGGCGTAGTCGCCCACCACCCAGTCGGGCGCCCGATGATCGGTCACACCGCGCGCCACCAGCGAATCGTCGCGGGCGCGGATGATCTCCCAGCGCGCCAGCAGATGCGCCTCGCCCGTCTTCGCCGCGGTCCCCGCCGGCGCGACACCCTCGAAGCGCAGGACGTGCAGTTGCACGAGGTAATCGTGCGGGGAACGCACCGTCCAGGGTGCCACATCCACCAGTCGGATGCCGGGCGCGACGAGATACCCGCTCACCGCGCGATTCAATCCGACACTGGGTCCTTCGGCCCATCGATGGAATCCGGTCGTCACGATCTCGTTGTCCGCCCGGCGCACCACGATCGCGAGCGTCGCGAGGTAGGGCGCGAGGTCGAGCCGCCGGAGCCCGATCGAGAGCCCGGTGGTGTCCCGCGTCGCGGACTCCACCACCGGTGCCTCGGTGACGCCGCCCAGCACATAGAGTTCGACGGATGGTGCGGTCCGGGCGAGCTTGAAGCATCCGGTGGCCAGGAACGCGGTCAGGACGATCGCGAGACTCCGGTAGGTCGTTTGAGTGGCGTGGCGCATGGTCACTTCTTCTCCGGCGGCTTCTTGCCGCGCAGCAGGATGTCAGGGCTCTGTTCGAGCGTCGTGGTGAGTAACTGCAATGCATCGGCGGCCTGCTTGATGCTCGCGAGCGCGGCCTGGAGCTCGAACCCGATGCCCGCATCCATCGAGATGAGCCCTTGTGTCTCCTCCATCGTGCGCCGCAGGGCCTGCAGCGCGCTGGCCAACTCTGTTGTCGCGCGCTCGGCCTGGACCGCGATCGGCCCGACCGCGCTATCGGCGGTGAGTGCGAGTTTCTCGACGGCGCTCATCGTTCGACCCACTTGCGCCGTGACCTGAGGCATCTGCCTGAGCGCCGACTTGATCTCCGGCGCGCCGACCAGTTGCTGCACCGACTGCGCGGTCGCGACGATGGCCGCGTTGATCTCGGGCATGTCGATCTCGGCGAGCAGCTCGTTCACCCGGAAGAGCACCTTGATCACGTCCGCCACCACGCTGCCGGCGCCGGTGCCGAGCGCCGCCATCAGCGACGGCGTCGTCGGGATCTCCGGCCACTTGGTCGCCCGGGGTTCGAGCTGCGGGGGCTTGGCGGCGGTGTCGTAGCTCAGCTCGATGTAGAGCTGTCCGGTCACGATGCTCTCCATCTGGAGCTGCGCGCGGAGTCCCTCGCCGATCTGCTGCGCGCGCACCGTGGAGTCGGAGAGGTCCACGTAGTTGCCGCGCACGGTCTGTAGCTTGGTGAGGTCCACCTCGTAGCGCACGGGCACCTGGAACGTCTGATTCTGCCGGTCGATCTGGATACCGAGGTCGGTCACGGATCCCACCGGCACGCCCTGGAACTTCACCGGGGCGCCGCTCTCGAGCCCGTTGACCGATTCGCCGAAGAAGCTCACGAACTCCGATCGTGACTCGAACCAGCTGGCCGACGCCAGCGCGCCCGTGGCGCCGACGATGATCACCGCCGCGCCGATCAGGAAGGCCCCGATGGCCGTCGGATTCGCACGTACACTCATATGGGACTCCCGCTGTCACGCGTGAGGAACCGGCGGACTTCGTCGTTGGGGGGTTGGTCGCGCAGCGCTTCGGGCGGCCCGAGCGCCGTCATCGTCCGCTCGGAGATGTCGAGGAAGAGCGCGCGGTCGGCGATCCGGAAGATGCTGGCCAGGTCGTGGCTCACGACGACGATCGTCGTGCCGAAGCTCGCCGCGATCGCGAGGATCAGGTCGTCGAGCCGGCTCGCGCTGATCGGGTCGAGGCCCGACGACGGCTCGTCGAGGAACACCACATCCGGATCGAGCGCGATCGCGCGTGCGAGCGAGGCGCGCTTGCGCATGCCGCCGCTGATGGTGGAGGGATAGAACTCCCCGAACCCGCGCAGGCCGACCAGCGCCAGCTTGAGATCGACGACCTCGGCGATGCTCTTGGGATCCAGCTCCGTGAGCTCTTCCAGCGGCAAGGCGACATTCTCGGCGAGCGTCAGCCCGCTCCAGAGGGCGCCGCCCTGATAGAGCACGCCGATGCGCGCCAGCGTGCGCTTGCGGGCCTCGGGCTCCGCCGCCGCGAGGTCCTCGCCGTCGATGCGGACCGTGCCCGCGGGCGCCTCCCGCAGTCCCACGAGATACTTGAGGAGCGTGCTCTTGCCGCTCCCGCTGCCGCCCATGATCGCGAAGACCTCGCCGCGTTCGACGGTGAAGGTCAGCTCCTTCATGACCACGAGGGGGCCGTACTGCATCGTCAGCGCCTTCACCTCCACCGGGGGCGCTTCGCCGGGACTGCGTTCGGGTCGCAACGCCTGCGTCATATCTGCCACAGGGCCGCCAGCCAGTCGATCACGGCGTTGCCGAGGATGATGAGCGTGATCCCGAGCACCACCGCCTTGGTCGCGGCCTGTCCGACGGCGCTCGCATCGGAGCCCGTGCGCAGGCCCTGCATGCAGCCCGACAGCCCGATGATGAGACCGTAGAGCATCGCCTTCACCACGCCGAGCACCGCGTCGGAGGGGCCGACGGCGGTCAGCAGCCCGGTGAAGAACTGCGTCGGCGTCAGGTCGATCAGCGCGATGGCCACGAGCATCCCGCCGAAGATCCCGATGATGTCGGCGTAGATGACGAGCAGCGGCATCATCACGAAGAGTCCCAGCACGCGCGGCAGCACGAGGTGATCGACCGGGGAGATGCCGAGGGTCGCGTACGCATCCAGCTCCTCGGTGATCTTCATGCTGCCGATCTCGGCGGCGAACCCCGCACCGGTGCGGCCCGCGATGATGATGCCGGTCATCAAGGCGCCCATCTCGCGGAGCATGCCATAGCCGACGAGGTACGACACATAGTAGCCGGCGCCGAAGCGCTGGAGCACGACCGCGCCGAGGAAGGCGATGATGACGCCCACCAGCAGGGCGATCAGCGTGACGATGGGGAGCGCACCCGAGCTGTTCGACTGGACGGTGACCCAGAAGGCGCGCCACTGCATCCGCGTCTGGCGCGTGAGCAGCCGCACGAGTCCCTGCGCCACCTCGCCGACGAAGGTCAGGGAGGAGACGGCGGAGTCCCAGGCCGCGAGACCGGCGACGCCGAGCCGCGCCACGCGGGAGGGTTCGACCGTCTCGGTCTCGACGATCCGTTCGGGTACCGCGCTCGCGAGGGCGAGCAGGCCCGTGACGCGCGCGGGGAGGCCTGCGGTGTCGAAAGCGCAGTCGTGCGATTCACACCACTCCTGGCCCCGGCGCAGGTAGATCAGCAGGCTACTGTCCCACGAGCCCAGCGCGGTGCCGTCGAAGGCGATCGTGCGAGGTGCGTGCCCCGTCGGCTCAAAGCGCGGTGTCGGCTTGCCCAGCTCCCACGTGCCCGTCAGGACGGCGACGAGGTCCTTGTCGTCGTCGCCACGCCTCCGGAGGTCCACTGAGGCTGGGCTCAGTGGGTCGGCCTCTGTTGCCGTTCGCGCGCCCATCGCAACCGCCTCGTGCCGAACGGGTGGGTGATGCAGAGTGTGATGTACGCATAATACGTACCGCGGAGACGGGTTCCATCGCTCGGCGGAGGGGCATGGTGGGCAGAGGGAGTAGTCCCTTTGCCGTAGTCCGATCGGGGGAGCGGGCATTGTGGCGGTGCCTGCACGGCGACATCCTTGTGGCGCCCTGAACCCCTGCCAATCGCCGAGGTCCGAGTCGTGAAGCTCCCGATGTCCGTGGGCGAAGTCTGGGTCGCGATCGTCTCCGCCGGAGTGGCCACAGTGCTTTGGGGCCGCTGGTACTATCGCACCTCCACGCAGTGGCCAGAGCGCGCACGCCCGGCGGGCCGCGGCATCCTCTGGCTCGCGCCGCTGCTGGCCGCGGCGCTGATCCTCACGGTGCTCAAGACCGTTGCCTCGTTCGACGTCGTGGACGACCTGCGCTACATCAGCCTCTACTTCTTCCTCGGCCTCGCCTGGGTCGGCGCCGCGACACTCGCCTTTCCCACGGCCGGGCTGCACATGCGCGACGACGCGGTCGAGCGGCGCAATCCCGCGGTGGCGCCGGCGGTCGGGGGCGCCATCGTCGGACTCGCGGCCGCATATGCCGGCGGCAACATCGGGGATGGGCCCGGCTGGTGGGTGGTCGTCGCGTCGGCCTTCATCTCGACCGCGGGATTCCTGCTCGCCTGGCAGCTGCTCGAGGCCCTCACCGGGATCGCCGAGTCGATCACGGTCGAACGCGACGTCGCGGCCGGATGGCGGCTCGGCGGGTTCCTCGTCGCGGTCGGACTCGTGCTCGGGCGCTCGGTGGCCGGCGACTGGGTCTCCGCCTCGGCGACACTGCACGACGCGGCGCTGACCGGCTGGCCCGGCCTCGGACTCCTCGCGCTCGCGATCGTGCTCGAGCGGACTCTGCGGGTGACACCGGCCGCGCCGAGCCGCCCCGTCTCCTCGCACGGCGTGATGCCCGCCGCGGGGATGATCGCACTCGCGATCACCTGGCTCGCCTGGCTCGGGCTCCCACAGTGATCGCGCCCTGGATCGACGTGCCGCGGCTCGACGACGCCGCGTTCAACGCTGTGCGCCGGCGCGCGATCTTCGATTGCTGCAAGTGGGACCCACAGGTCGAGGATGTCGGGACCTTGGCGCGAGTCCCCCTCGTGACGACACCCGAGGCGTGGCGCGAGCTGACCGCGCTCGCGGCGGCGCTCGCGCGCGAGACGCTGGCGCTCGAGGCCGAGTTGGTCCGGCGCCCCGAACTGCACCATCGGCTTGGACTGTCGCGAAAGGCCGTGGCCGCGCTCGGGCGCGCGGCCGCCGAGGGCCCGCCGTCGGGAGTCGCGCGACTGGTGCGGTTCGACTTCCACCAGACGAGCGACGGTTGGCGCATCTCCGAGGCCAACAGCGACGTCCCCGGAGGATTGAACGAGGCCTCCGGATTCCCCGCGCTGATGGCGCCGCACTATCCCGGTTTCGACTCCGCGGGCGATCCCGCCGACGCATATGTCGATGCGCTGCTCGCCGACCGCCCCTCGGGCGCGCGCGTCGCGCTGCTGCACGCGACCGCCTACAGCGACGATCACCAGATGATGGACTATCTCGCCCGGCGGCTCGGCGAGCGCGGCGCGCAGCCGATGCTGGCGAGTCCGGCGCACGTGCGCTGGCGCGATGGCCGCGCTCATCTCGATGCTGCTGGCGGCGCGTGGCGGGGCGAGGCCGATCTGCTCCTCCGATTCTTCCCTGCCGACTGGCTGGTCGAACTTCCCGATCCCGGTTGGCGGCACTTCTTCGCGGGCGGCAGGACGCCGATGAGCAACCCCGCCACCGCCCTGCTCACCCAGACCAAGCGCGCGCCACTTCTCTGGGACGCGCTGGAGACTCCGGTGCCCACCTGGCGCGCCCTGCTCCCCGAGACGCGCGACCCGCGCGATGTGCCCTGGCGTGCAAGTGACGAGTGGATCGTGAAGCCGGCGCTCGGACGCGTCGGCGAGGACGTCGCCATCCGCGGCCTCATCACGCCCAAGGACTTCAAGCGCGTGCAGCGGGATTGCGCGCGGCACCCGGGGCATTGGGTCGCGCAGCGACGGTTCGACGCCACGCCGCTCGAGCTGGGCGGCGCGACGGTCTATCCCTGCATCGGCGTCTACACGGTGAACGAGCAGGCCGTGGGCGCATACGGTCGCCTCGCGCCGCGCGCACTGATCGACGCGCGCGCGGAGGATGCTGCGGTCCTGGTCGATCGGAGGGCCGTCGCGTGACCATGTCGGGAGAGCGCTGCTATGCGATCTGGGCCCCCGACGACTCGCCCTGGTCGGCGTGGGCCAAGCCGGTGCCCTTCAGCCAGCTCGACAAGCTCGGCGTGAAGGCGCGGGGAGTGCAGGCGTTCGACGGGCGGTTGCCGCGCTTCGCGGCCGATACGGCCGTGATCGTCGAACTCGACGGACGCGATGGCGTGCGGGCCGCGCTCGCGCTGGCCGATCAGGGATGGCGCCCCGTGCCACTGTTCAATGCGACGACGGCGCCGAAGGCGGTGGTGGACCTGGTCCCGGTGCTGGAATCGCTGCTGGCAGGCGCCGAGGCGCTCGAGGGCATCACGATCCGCCCGCACGCGCCACCGGCATTCCTGATCGATGCGCGCCGCATGAACGGGAAGCCGGCGCCCGGCGCGTACGACAATCGGTCGATCGTGCTGCCGCAGGACTTTCCCTCCGCGACGATGCTGATCGCCCGCGGCATCCGCACGGTGGTGCTCGTCCAGGACACGGCGTGGAAGCCGCGCCAGGACCTGAGCCACGTGCTCCTGCGATGGCAGCAGGCCGGACTCGAGCTGCGTCAGGAGCCCCTGAACGGCGACGTCGAGAAGCTCGTCGTCACGGCGCCGTCGCTCTTCCGCAAGGCGTGGCACCGGATGATCGCGCTGCTGGGTCTGCGGCGGAACAACGTCGGTGGGTTCGGCGCGGCCGTGCCGGAGGCGACCGCCAGCGGTTACGGCGGCTACGGCTGAGAGGGGATCGGCCGCGCGGCATGACCGATGGCGCGATCGACCTCCCGTTGCGCCTCGGCGAGTCGATTCAGGTCCTCGCCGATCGACCGCGCGGCGTCCATCAGCGTCGTGAGCGGCGCGAGATCGGCGGCGCCCGCGTGCAGGCGCAGCAGGTCGAGCCGGATCCCCTCGAGCGCCGCGACGCTCTCGGCGAGATTCGACGCCGCACCCTTCTTGCGCGCATCGAGCAACGCGGCGCCGCTCGCGTCGGCCGGCGCGAGCGCGGCGAGCACCTCGGCCTCGGCGCGCGCCTCTGCAGCCCTGGCCTCAAGCGCCTCGACGA
Organism: Gemmatimonadaceae bacterium; assembly: GCA_031396725.1. Classification (GTDB taxonomy): domain Bacteria; phylum Gemmatimonadota; class Gemmatimonadetes; order Gemmatimonadales; family Gemmatimonadaceae; genus Pseudogemmatithrix. Next base: position 17,900 of record JANNLH010000174.1, read on the forward strand.
TCGCTGGCAATTCCACAAGACGCTCGCGATAGTCCTTCGGCAGCGCGGCGAAGAGCTCGGATGCGGCCACACCGAGGGCGGCTTCGGTCGCACGGAATGCTGAAGCCCCCGCGAGCCGCGATCGCTCCGGCGCACCGAGCCGCCGCGCGAGCCACTCGCCCGCCCGGCTGTTCCACAGACGCTCGCGGATCCCCGCCTGCCACCACTTCTTGATCCCGTCCGGGATGAACTGCACGTCGAGCGCGTTGCTCAGGGCGCCCGTCGCCAGCGTGGCGAGCATCGGTACGATGACGAAGAACATCCCGATCTGGTTCTCGTGGACGACGCCGGAGAGGATCAGGCCGAAGGTCGTCGCGAGCCAGGTGGCCGACGAGATCGTGGCGAGCCGGAGGAGCCGATGCGCGGGCGTCACGCGCTCGTCGTTGACGAGCGCCTCGGTCTCCGCCTGCTCACGCTGATCCACCGCGAGCGCCGAGCGCAGGTCGGCGAGCGTGTGACCGGCGCGGAACTGCCGAAGCGCCTGATGCACGTGGAATCCGACGATCGGAACGAGTGGCGCCGAGGCGATCACCGCGAGGAGCACGATGTCCGCGGGCCCATCCGGACGCTTTCCCATCAGCCAGATCGCGAGGTTCATCGAGGTCATCGTGCCGAACAACCCGGACCACGCCATGTAGGGTACGAGCAGCGGATTCCGCGCCCCCAGCCAAGCGCGCAGCGTGGGCGGCAGCGCCGGCCGCGCGTCGTTGGCGGGCACGAGGGCATCGGCCAGTGATTCGCCACTGGGAAAGCGCGCCGCCGGCTCGCGGGCGAGGCACCGGTCGATCGCCGCGCCGAGCGCGGGCGGCAGACCCGGCGCAGCGCGCATCACGCTCGGCGGCGCCTCGGTCGCCTGGCTCACGAGGAGCGCGGGCACATTCTTGGACTCGAATGGGAGCCGGCCGCTCACCGCGAGATATCCGACCACGCCGAGCGCATAGATGTCGCTGCGCCCGTCGGCCGATGCGCCAACGGCCTGCTCCGGGCTCATGAAGTGTGCGGTGCCCGTCACTTTGCCCGCCTCCTCCTCCGCCGCCGGGTGCTCGTCTGCGTGCGCGATGCCGAAGTCGGTCACCAGGGCGCGGCCGGTGCCCGCCTCGAGCAGGATGTTGTCCGGCTTGACGTCGCGATGGACGATGCCGCGGCCGTGCGCGTAGGCGAGCGCCCAGGCCACCTCACGCAGCACGCGCGTCGCCTCTGCCGGCGGGAGTGGCCCTTGCGTCCGGAGTCGCTCGCCGAGCGTCTCGCCCGCGACGTAAGTCATCACGAAGAAGACGAACCCGCCGGCCTCGCCGACGCGATGGATCGGGACGATGTGCGGGTGCGAGAGTCCGGCCGCCATCCGTGCCTCGCGCAGGAACCGTTCGCGCGCCCGTCGGGTCTCGGCGAGGTGCATCGGCAGGATCTTGATGGCGACGTCGCGGTCGAGTTGCACGTCGCGCGCGAGGTAGACCACGCCCATGCCGCCGCGGCCGAGTTCGCGCTGGAGCGAGTACTCGCCGGCCAAGGCGGCCTGGAGGTCGAGGAACTCGCCGGAGGGGTGTGTCACAGGGGAAATGTGGCGAGGGGCGCTCAGGCGGGGTATGGTCCTCGACAGTACCCCACTCGGAGATCGTACGCGCCCTTTCCGCTCGATGTTTCTCCTCGCGGTCGCCCTGGTCCTCGGGGCCGGCTGCAGCTCGCCGACCGACCAGGGTCAGGACGGGTGGGACAGCCCGTGCCCGCAGACCTACGAGTTCGGGAACTACGGCTGCGCGCGGGTGGTGGCGATCGCCGAGTTCGCCGCAGGCGATTGGCCGAGCTCGACGCTGGCGGTCGTCGCCGCGAGTGTGGAGTCCTGGGTGGCGTCCGGCGCAGGCTTCGTCGGGCCGCTCGTCGGGGACTCGGTCGTGCATCTGCGCCTCATCCGCTACTTGCCCGCGAGGACGGCCGACTCGACCGCGGGCTGGGTGTATGGCGATGCGTTCGAGCAAGCGGCGAACTCGTCGCTCGGGGTGACACTGCGGCCTCCTCTCGCGCGCGACAGCGCGGCGTTCACCGCGCGGTGGGCCGAGGTGGGCGAGGTCGCGCCGGTGGATACGGTGCGGATCGTGCTGCGGCGCGGCATATTTCCGTGATGAGACCCGACATCGTCAACCCCGCGATCTGATGGCGCGCGCCCTCGTGATCGGTGGCACCCTGTTCATCGGACGCGCGCTCGTCGAGCAGCTGCTCGCGCGCGGCGACGAGGTCGTGATCATGCACCGTGGGAGCGGCACGCCCTACGGCGACCGGGTGGGCGAGATCCGCTGCGACCGCAACGACGTCGCCGCCGTGGGCGCGGCGCTCAGCGGGCAGCGCTTCGACGTCGTCTACGACAACGTCTACGACTGGCAACGCGGCACCACCGGGGACCAGGTGCTGGCCGCCGCGCGGGCCGCGGCGCAGGGGCTCACGCGCTACGTGTTCACGTCGAGTGTCGCGGTCTTTCCTGTCGGCGGCGTATTCGACGAGGATTCTCCGCTCGTGCCCTCGGACTCGCCGGAGCCGTACGGCGCGCAGAAGGCGGCCAGCGAGCGCGCGCTGTTCGCGCTTTGCCAGTCCGACGGCGTCGCTGTCACGACGCTGCGGCCGGCGTTCATCTACGGCGCGCACAATCCGTTCGACCGCGAGGCCTTCTTCTGGGATCGCCTGCGGGACGGCCGTCCGATCGTGATCCCCGGGGACGGACGCGCGACGATGCAGTGGGCCTGGTCGCTCGACGTCGCGCGCGCGGCGGTGCTGGCCGCAGCGCGCGATGTGGCGGTGGGGCGCGCGTACAACCTGGCCAACTACCCGGCGATCACGCAGCTGGACTTCGTGCACCTGCTGGGGCGCATCTCCGGCCGCGCGGCGAAGGTGGTGCACGTGCCCCGCGCGCTGATCCAGCAGCGCGGCGGCGCACTGTTGGCGCCGCCGCTCTACTTCGGCGCGTTCCTCGACATCCCGCCCATCACCGTGCGCGCGGATCGCGTGCACGACGAGTTGGGCCTGACGCTCACGCCGCTCGAGACGGGACTGCGTGAGACCTTCACGTGGTACGAGCGGCAGGAGCGCCCCCGCCCGGACTACTCGTGGGAGGATGCGCTCCTGCGCGAGGTCGGCGCAGGGTAGCGAAGGCGATCAGTCCAGGTCGAACCGGTCGAGGTGCATCACCTTGCTCCACGCCGCTGCGAAGTCCCGCACGAACTTCTCCTTCGCATCGTCCTGCGCGTAGACCTCCGCCAGCGCACGCAACTGCGAGTGCGACCCGAAGATCAGGTCCACACGCGTGGCGGTCCACTTCACGTCGCCCGTCACGCGATCGCGGCCCTCGAACGTCTCTGCGGCCGCGGTGGTCGGCTTCCACGTGGTGCTGATGTCGAGCAGGTGCACGAAGAAGTCGTTGCTGAGCGTCTCGGGACGGACCGTGAACACTCCGTGCTTCGACTGCGCGTGGTTCGCGTTCAGCGTGCGCATCCCGCCGACGAGCACCGTCATCTCCGGTGCGGTGAGCGTCAGGAGCTGCGCCCTATCCACCAGCAGCTCTTCGGCCGACACGGTGTACGCGCCCTTCTGATAGTTGCGGAAGCCGTCGGCGATCGGCTCGAGCGCCTCGAACGACTCCACGTCCGTCTGCTCCTGTGACGCGTCCATCCGCCCCGGCGTGAAGCGCACCGTCACGTCGACGCCGCCCTTCTGCGCCGCCGCCTCGACGGCCGCCGTGCCGCCGAGCACGATCAGGTCCGCGAGCGACACCTTCTTGCCGCCGCTCGCGCCGGCGTTGAACTCCTGCTGGATGGTCCCGTAGATCTCGAGCGCGCGCACGAGCTTGGCCGGCTGGTTGACCTCCCATCCCTTCTGCGGCGCGAGCCGGATGCGCGCGCCGTTCGCCCCCCCACGCTTGTCGGAACCGCGGAAGGTGCACGCCGACGCCCAGGCGGTCGAGACGAGCTGCGCGATCGACAGGCCCGCGCCAAGGATCCTCGCCTTGAGCGCCGCGATGTCCGTCGCGTCGATCAGCGGGTGATCGACGGCCGGGACCGGGTCCTGCCAGATCAGTTCCTCCTGCGGCACGAGCGCGCCGAGATAGCGGTCGCGCGGGCCCATATCACGATGCGTCAGCTTGAACCACGCACGCGCGAAGGCGTCCGCGAGCAGGTCCGGGTTCTCGTGGAAGCGCTTCGAGATCTTCGCGTACTCGGGGTCCATGCGCATCGCCATGTCGGCGGTGGACATCGTGGGCAGGACCATCTTGCCCGGCACGTGCGCATCGGGGACGGTCCGCGCATTCACCTTGTCGGTCGGCTCCCAGATCCAGGCGCCGGCGGGGCTCTTCACCAGCTCCCACTCCCAGCCGAAGAGGGTGTCATAGTACGAGTTGTCCCACTGGGTCGGCGTGGGCGTCCACGCGCCCTCGAGACCCGACGTCGTGGTGTGCGCACCCTTGCCGGTGCCGAGGGCATTCCTCCAGCCGAGGCCCTGCTCCTCGATCGGGGCGCCCTCGGGCTCCGGACCGACGAGTTGCGGGTCACCCGCGCCGTGCATCTTGCCGAAGGTGTGGCCGCCGGCGGTGAGCGCGACGGTCTCCTCGTCGTTCATCGCCATCCGCTTGAAGGTCTCGCGGATGTCACGCGCCGACGCGAGCGGATCCGGCTGTCCGTTCGGCCCTTCGGGGTTCACGTAGATGAGCCCCATCTGCACCGCCGCGAGCGGGTTCTCGAGCTCGCGGTCACCCGAGTAGCGCTTGTCGCCGAGCCACTCGGCCTCGGCGCCCCAGTAGATGTCCTGCTCGGGTTCCCAGACGTCCTCGCGGCCGCCGCCGAACCCGAAGGGCTTGAGCCCCATCGACTCGATGGCGCAGTTGCCGGCGAAGACCATCAGGTCGGCCCATGAGATCCTGTTGCCGTACTTCTGCTTGACCGGCCAGAGGAGCCGGCGGGCCTTGTCGAGGTTGCCGTTGTCGGGCCAGCTGTTCAGGGGCGCGAAGCGCTGCGTGCCGGAGGAGGCGCCGCCGCGACCGTCACCGGTGCGGTAGGTGCCGGCGCTGTGCCAGGCCATCCGGATGAAGAGCGGACCGTAGTGTCCGAAGTCGGCGGGCCACCAGTCCTGCGAGGTCGTCATCAGGGTGATGAGGTCCTGCTTGAGGGCCTCGAGGTCGAGCTTCTTGAACTCGACGGAGTACTTGAATCCCGTGCCGAGAGGATCGCCCGCGGGGGGATTCTGGTGGAGCATCGCGAGGTTCAGCTGGTTGGGCCACCAGTCGCGATTCGACCGGCCACCGACCGTCGTCGCCTTGGGCTTGCTCTCGCCGTGAACGACCGGGCACTTGCCGCTGGTCGGGGGAATCGTGTCGTCCATTGGGAATGCTCCGATCGGGCTGTCGTTGGGGGTAATGACGGCTCTCGGACGCAACGCGGGATCGGTCCGGAATGATCCCGCGCGGCGGCGGTCGCGCAGGCAATTTAACCTGCCGGACTCGCCGGACGGCCATCCGTGAATAACCTTGAAGGTCTCCCCCGTCTCCCGCCTCTCGCCACGATGACGACGCGACGACAACTCGGTCGCACCGCGCTCTCGGTCTCCCCGATCGGACTCGGCTGCATGAGCCTGAGTTCGGGCTACGGTCCCCCGCCCGACCGCACGGCGGCGCTCGCACTGCTGCGCCACGCCGTGGACCGCGGCGTGACCTTCTTCGACACGGCCGAGGTCTACGGGCCGTTCGTGAACGAATCGCTGGTGGGCGAGGCGTTGGAGGGTGTGCGGGACCGCGTGGTGATCGCGTCGAAGTTCGGGTTCGACCTCGATCCGCAGACGGGCGAGAATCGCGGCGGGCTGAACAGCCGTCCCGAGCACATCCGCGCGGCGGTCGAGGGATCGTTGCGGCGCTTGCGGACGGATCGCATCGACCTGCTGTACCAGCATCGCGTCGATCCCGCGGTGCCGATCGAGGAGGTCGCCGGGACCGTGCGCGACCTGATCCGAGAGGGGAAGGCGCGCCATTTCGGGCTCTCGGAGGCAGGCGTGCGCACCATCCGGCGTGCGCACGCGGTGCAGCCGCTCACGGCGCTGCAGAGCGAGTACTCGCTCTGGTGGCGTGAGCCCGAGGCGGAGATCCACCCGGTGCTCGAGGAGCTGGGGATCGGCTTCGTCCCCTTCAGTCCGCTCGGGCGCGGTTTTCTCACGGGGACGATCGACGCGACGACGTCGTTCGAGGCCACGGACTTCCGCCACAACATCCCGCGGCTCTCGGCGGAGAATCGCGAGGCGAACCAGTCCGTGGTGGAGCTGGTCAGGAGGATCGCGACCGTGCGGGACGCGACCCCGGCGCAGGTGGCACTGGCGTGGATCCTCGCGCAGCAGCCGTGGATCGTGCCGATCCCGGGGACGACCAAGGCGTATCGGCTGGACGAGAACGTCGGGGCGGCGGCGGTGGAGCTCACGGCGGCGGACCTGCGCGAGCTGGATGGGGCGGCGGCGATGGTGCATGGGGCGCGGTACGTGGAGCGGCTGCAGGCGCAGATCGACCGGTAAGTCGGTCGATGGGCCCGCCGAGGTCCTGCCGCCGTCACGGGATGCGTGTCGTCGGGCCGTGGGGTATCATCCGGCATGGAGCGCCTCCCGCGTTCGGCTTCGCGACTGGTCCTGGCCACGACCGTCCTGTTCGGCTGCTCCACCGGGACCGGCGGACCCGCAACACGGCCCAGCGCCGGCCCGATCGCGCGCGCCGCGACCGAGTACGAGTGCTTCATCGCCGATACCACCTCGCAGACGGCCGATACGATCTTTGCGATCGGCGCGGATCCTCGTGCCGATGACTTTCCGGCCGATGAAAGCGATTGCGCGGCCTTCCGTCGCCAGCGCGTCACAGGGGTCCCGATCGTGGTGTCGCTCCGCGTGCCCGGCGCGGACCTGCGCGACTTGATGGACGGCGGCGTTGCCGCCACCGGTGGGCGACCACCCGACGTGCTGGTCACGCGAGACTCGCAGGAGCTTGCCTATGCCCGCCGACGTGGGGACTTCCTCGTCGCCGCGCTGCCCTGGTCGACGACCTACGTGCTCGTTCCGGCCCGTACGCGTACGGCCACGGACCTCACGTCGTCCGCCGCCCGTGACGCGCTCGCGCGCGATGCCGTGACATCAGAGGCTCGCGGCGCGACGGGACCGTTCCTCTGGATGACAGACACGACCTGCGTCACGGTTCCACCCCCGACCTCGACCGCGCCGGTGCCGCTGCTCGCATTCGCCGCAGGCGACCCGATCGCCAGCGAACTCGCGGCCCGCATCCGATCGCTCTCGGCTGGCCGCGAACCGATCTCGATCGGCCCGCTGCGATCGACGCTGATCCTCAACTGGATGGCAGCCGGCCGCGCCTCGGCCGGACTCCTTCCGCTAGCGCGTGACCCGCGCACGCCCTGCGGCACACGGGGCAATGCGCGCGTCCCCGCCGGCGCGGTCCCGCTGGTCGACGCACGTGCGCACGTGGTCATCCGACGCGGCAGCGGCGCAGCGATCCTCGTCGCGCCGGACGGCTCGTTCCGCTTCGTCCGCAGGACGGCGCGATGACCTTCCGCGCGCGCCTCACGCTGGCACTCCTCGCGCTCGCCGTCGTCCCCCTCCTCATCCTCGGCTACGGCGTCCGGCGGGAGATGCGCGCACGACTCGATGCCGACGCGGTGCGGCGGCTCGATGCGGTGACCGCAGCGGTCGACGCGCGACTCGCCGAGCGCCTTGCCACCGACCGAAGCCGCCTCGAGGGGCTCGCGTCGGGGTTGGCCGCCGACAACCGGTTCCGGGCCGCGATCGCCGAGGAGACGTCCGACGAACGGCGCTGGCTCATCGACTGGGCCTCTGCCACAGCGCGCCTCACCGGCTTCGCCGTGCTGCAGGTCCAGGACTCCGCCGGCCGGATCCTGAGCTCGGGCCAGTTCCGCAACGACTTCGATCGCGTGGCGCCGGCGGTGCCGCGGGCGGTGGCATCGGCCACCGCGCGCGCGGCGATCGTCGATGCACGCACGCCGGCGCGTCCCGTGCGCGCGCTCGTCGCTGGCGCCTCCTTCACGGTCCGCGGACTCCCCTTCACGATCACCGGCGGCTCACGCTTCGACTCCGCCGATGTCGCCGCGCTCTCACTGGACGCGACGCACCCGGCCGCGCTGGTGACCGGTGCCGAGCCAGCCCGAGACGGGGAGATCACCATCGTGACGCTCCCCTACGTGGACGACGCGGTCGCGATCGACCAGCGACCCGCGCGACTCATCCTCCGTCCGGACGACGGTCCGACCCGCGCGCTCAAGGCCGGCGTCACGCGCTGGCTCCTGATCACGCTCGGTGGCACGTTGCTGGTCGCCGTCCTCGTCGCCGCGCTGCTCGGCCGGCTGGTCTCGGCGCCCCTTTCCGCGCTCTCGGCGCGCACCGCGCGCCTCGACCTCGACCGACTCGATCAGCGCTTCTCGACCGGTCGAGACGACGAACTCGGCGCGCTCGAGCGCACGCTCGACGCGCTCGCTGGCCGGCTCCGCACCAGCGTCGCGCGGTTGCGCGAGGCCGAGCGCGCGGCCGCCACCGGTGACCTCGCACGGCAGGTGAATCACGACATCAAGAACGGACTCGCGCCCATCCGGAATGTCCTGCGACACCTCGCGCAGACCGCCGAGCGCGATCCGGACGCCCTTGCCGCGATCTTCGCTGAACGGCGCGGGACGCTGGAGTCGAGCGTGGAGTATCTCGATGCGCTCGCGCGCAACTATGCGAAACTCTCGCCGGCGCTGAGCCACGGCCCGACCGACCCGCGACCGATCGTGCAGGACGTCGCGCGGGCGGTGGCCAAGGGGACCGCGACCGTCGAGGTCTTGGTCCCCGAGACGCTGCCGCCGGTGCGCGCCGACGCCGTCGTGCTCCATCGCATCCTCGACAACCTCGTCTCCAACGCCGTTGACGCGCTCGAGGGGAATCCGGGGAGGGTCACCATCGGCGCGGCCGTTGCCGACACCGGCGCCGAGCGGTACGTGCGCTTCACCGTCGCCGACACGGGCCGCGGGATGACACGGGAGGAGCTCGCGCTCGCCTTCAACGACTTCCATACGACGAAACCTGCCGGCACGGGGCTCGGCCTCTCCGTCGTCCGGCGCCTCCTCGCCGACCTCGGCGGCTCGGTCCGCGCCGACACCGCACCGGGCGAGGGGACGACGTTCACGGTGGATATCCCTACATTCCCCGCACGATGAGCCGGATCCTGGTCGTGGACGACGTGGCGGCGCTCGCCGAGCAGTACGCGTACGATCTCAATCGGATCGGCGCGCACGAGGTCGTCACGGCGAACGACGGCGCGGTCGCGCTCGGAATGCTCGAGACGGGCGGCACCGACTGCGTGATCCTCGACCTCGAGATGCCCGGGATGGACGGATTCGAGGTGCTGCGCACACTGCGGCATCGCGGCGACGAGACGCCGGTGATCGTGTATACCGGCACCGGGGACTTCGACCGCTGCATCGCGGCCGTGCGGCTCGGCGCCTCGGGGTTCATCGACAAGGCCGAGCCGATGGAGCGTGTGGCGCAGGAGGTCGAGCACGCGATCGAGCGCCACCGGCTGCGGCGCGAGGTCTTCGCCCTGCAGGCCGCGCTCGGCACGTCCATCATCGTAGGCCGCAGCGCGGCGATCGCGCGGCTGAACGACGAGGTCGCGCGCGTGGCGGCGGTGCCGAGTGCGGTGCTCATCACCGGCGAGAGCGGCACGGGCAAGGAGCTGGTCGCGCGCGAGCTGCATCGGCTCGGCCGGAATCCCACCGCGCCCTTCATCGCCCTCAACTGCGCGGCGCTCCCTGAGCACCTGGTCGAGGCCGAACTCTTCGGGCACGAGCGCGGCGCCTTCACGGGTGCCACCGGGTCGCGCCGCGGCGCGTTCGAGGCCGCGGGCAACGGGACGCTCTTCCTCGACGAGATCGGCGAGATGCCGCTCGCGACACAGCCCAAGCTGCTCCGCGTGCTCGAGGACCACCTGGTGACGCGGCTCGGGAGCAATGCGACGGTGAAGGTGGGCGCGCGCGTGCTGGCGGCCACCAATCGCGACCTCGACGCGATGGTGAAGGCGCGCGAGTTCCGCGAGGATCTCCTCTATCGCCTCAACGTGCACACGATCCGGACGCCGGCGCTGCGGGAGCGGCGCGAGGATATCCCGCTGCTCGCGGCGCGCTTCCTGGAGGTCACCTGCCGCGAGTTCGGGATCCTGCCCAAGCAGCTCGCGCCGGAGGCGCGCGAGGCGCTCGTGGCGTACGACTGGCGGCGGAACAACGTGCGCGAACTGCGCAACGCGATCGAGCGCGCGGTGGTGAACGCCGAAGGCGAGGTGATCCGCGCCGGGCACCTGCCGGACGCGGTGCGGGGCGCGGCGCCGGCCGAGTCCGCCGACGAGGACACTTCGTTCCAGGCGCAGCGCACGGCGGCCGAGCGCCGGATCGTGCTCGCGGCGCTCGAGAAGCACGAGTGGCAGATCACGCGGACGGCGGAGTCGCTGGCACTCGCGGACCACGCGAGCCTCCTCAAGGTGATGCGGCGGCTGGGCATCCAGCGCGACTGAGCAGTTCCGGGGGGCGCGTGGTGTCCGCCGGGACACGCGGCGGAACGGAGGTTCGTGTCCGCGCGGACACATCGGGGCCTGCGAGCGGAGCACCGCGGTGCGTGCAAGTGGCTCGGCCGCAGTCGGTTGGCTCCCGTCGGTCGATCGTCGCACGACGTGGTCCGCCCCGTGCTCTTCCTCTGTGGCGACGGGAAATGATTCCCGCCCCCACAAGGAGGTCCGTATGACCCGCTCGTTCGCCACCCACACCCCGATGGGCCCGGTGGCCCTGGCCCGCATCCTCTCCCTCGCGCTCCCCGTCGCGCTGATCGCGTGCGGTGGCGATGAGCCTTCGTCCGGAGTCCCGGAGGCCGTGGCGCGGACCGTCGCGTCGGTCTCGGTCGCGCCGACGACGGCGGTGGAGATCAAGACGCTCGGCGGCACCGTGCCGACACCCCCGACCTACGAGTCGGCGAGTGATGCGTACAAGGGCGGCGATTACCGCGCCGCAGCGGTGATGTACCGGTCGGCGGTCGTCACCACGCCGGAGGACGTGCACGGCCAGTACATGCTCGGGCTCTCCAGCTGGAAGTCGGGTGATTTTGCGGGCGCCAAGGAGGCGTTCGACAAGGTGATCGCGCTCGACCCGAGGTTCGCGAAGGCGTACTTCAACCAGGCGCGCGTCCTGCTCGACCTGAAGCGCGCGCCGGAGGCGCTCGAGACGATCGAGAAGGGCCGCGCGATCGACAGCACGTCGTCCGATGTGTGGCGACTCACGGCGCGGGCCAAGGCCGAGAGCGGTGACGTCGATGGCGCGATCGCGACCTACCGCGACCTCCTCGGCCGCAACGAGGCGGACTCGTGGGGCCTGAACAACCTCGGCATGCTGCTGCTGCAGCGGGGTGACGTCGAGGGTTCGCTCGGACCGATCGCCCGTGCGGTGCAGGTGCAGCCGACGGCGCCGCTCTTCCTGAACAACCTCGGGATGGCGCTCGAGCGGTCGGGACATCCGGTGGCGGCGCTGCGCCGGTATGAGCTCGCGGTGCAGCACGACGCCTCGTACGTGAAGGCGGTGCGGAACGTGGAGCGGCTCAAGGGGATCGTCACCGACAGCACGCTCGTGGACGAGGTGGACGTGAAGGCGCTCGCCGAGCAGTTCCGGCAGACGGTGCGCTCCTGGAAGGTCGAGGTGCCGAAGTCGTGAGGTCGGCACTTCGGGGGAGGCGGCTGGTGGGTCGCGCGAGCGGCTCACCAGCCGTCTTCCGTTCGCGATGGCGGGTCGGCCGGACTTGCTCGGGCCGGCCAGTTGGGGCAACGTAAGGCATCGGGTCCCCGGACCCTCACTCCCGGAGGAGTAGCGTGGACCACCGTCGTCCCTCCGAGCTCGACGCCGAGCGGTTGTCCGACGCCGCCGCGAAACGACTGCTCACGCGCGCGAGCGAGCTCGACGCGACCGGCGCGGCGGTGACCGATCTTCGCGCGGCGGCCGCCGAGGCTGGCATCTCGCCGCAGGCCTTCGACGCCGCGTTGGCCGAGATGCGCGGGGACGAGCAGGCGAGCGCGGTCGCCGTCGCGCCGCCGCCCGCGCGGCGGCGGCGGCGGGGGCGACTCTTCGCCGTCGTCCTGGGCTTGGTGTTCTGGGTGATCATGCGATCGCGTGGGCCTTCCGATGTGGAGGTCGTGGCCCCGCCGGCCGGCGCGATGGTCGAGGAGACCGTGTTGCTGCGTTGCCTGGCGCCTCAGCAGGCTGCCGAGCTGATCCGGCCACACCTCGCGCTCCCGACGAACACCATCGGGATCCCGGCCGCACCCGGCTCACGCTCCGTGACGGTCTTCGCGACGCCGGAGCAGCTGCGGCGAGTGCGGTCCGTGCTCGACCAGCAGGATGTCGCGGGGTCGGCATCGTGCGCCGGCGCGCCGGTGGGCGCGCCGGGGATCGATCCGCGCTCCCCGCGGTGAGCTTGGTGCCGCGGTGACCGAGGACGCGCGTCGGCTCCGGACCGTGAAGCTCGTGCACACGGCGGCGTGGGCGTTCTTCGCCTCGTGCGTGGTCGGCATCCCCTTTGCCGCCTTGCGCGGGCGGCTCGGACTTGCGGCGATCTTGATCGGCCTGGTCGCGCTCGAGTCAGTGGTGTTGCTCGCCAATGCGTGGCGCTGTCCGCTGACGGCGGTCGCCGCGCGCTACACCGACGACCGCCAGCCCAACTTCGACATCTACCTGCCCGTCTGGCTGGCCAAGTTCAACAAGGAGATCTTCGGCACGCTCTACGTGTTCGGGATCCTGGTCACGCTCGTCCGATGGATGGAGTGAGCGCGCAGCTGACCTCCATGTGTCAGGTATCTCCCTCACCTCGACCCAGGGAAGCCACATGAGTCTCTCACGACTGGCCGACGACATCCTGCCGCAGCATCCTGAGGCGCTGGCGGGCCCATCCGACAAGACGACTGCCGCGCAGTCCGGGGCGAGCCAGGCCTTCGACGCGCTCTCGAAGTTCATCCCCGCCGAGATGCTCGCGCCCTACGTCGCGTTTCTGGCCTACTCGATGGAACACGGCGCTCCCCCGGCCGAGTCGGTCTACTGGTGGTTCGTGATCGCCACGCCGCTGGTGACCGCGTTCTTCCTCTTCGCGAAGCACGCCGCGGACGACCGACCCTGGCCTCCGACGGGGGCCGTCATCTGGCGTTCGCTGGCCGCCGCCGTGGCCTTCGCGGTCTGGGGTTTGGCGCCGCCGGGCAGCGCGTTCCAGGCGGGGGTCGGTGGACCGGCCGTCGCTGGGCTCGCGGCTGTCATCATCTCCCCGCTGCTCACGGGGATGGACGCGATCGTCCTACGCCTCATCGGGGTCCGGCGGCCTGCCTAGGCCGCAATTTGCGCCACAAAACCAAGTATTGTATCGTGGCCACTCGCAGTGAGTGCGCCCGACGCTCGCGCGCAGCTCACGATCACCTTCGCACGGAGGAGATCAGGTGCGCGTGGCTTCCATGATCTGCACCGCGGCGCTCGGCGGCCTCGCCGCCGGTTGCGCCAGTTCGCTGAAGAGCTTCGACGCCGATGGCCGCGCGCTCACGGGCGTGCCGATCCGCGCTCCGATGCTCGTCGAGGTTACACGCGTGACCACCTACACCGCGACGCCGAGCGCCGGCGCCAACGCCGCATACTGCAAGCCCGACACCGCCGTCACGCTCGAGGTGATGCCGCTGGGTCGGCTTTTCTACCTCAACGTCGATCCCGCCACCTTCGGAAAGGCCGAGTTCAAGCTCGAGCTGACCGAAGCCGGGACCCTGAAGACGGTCTCGCTCAACTCGGATCCGCGCGCCGCGGAGTCGATGAAGGAGCTCGGCGCCCTCCTCGGGACGCTCCTCCCGTACGCCGCCGCGCCCAAGGAGCCGCCGGCCGGCGCCAGGACGGCAGCGACCGCTGACGCGACCGCACAAGAGCTCCGCGACAAGCACTGCATCCGGACCGGCGTGGGCATCAGGGATATCCAGGAAGCGAGACCAAGGCCCTGACGCCGTCACGTCGCATCGCAACGAAGCACCAACGCGGTTCCCAAGAACACCCGGAGGAGGCGATCAATGGCGCGCACCACGACGAAGAAGCGTTCGAGAAAAGATTCGCAGGTCGATGACGCATTCCGGCGGCGGAGGAGCACGGAGAGGGCCGAGGACTCCGAGGACCATGTGTACGGCAACGGTTCCGTCTGCGACACCGAGGACCGCGGACACCCGACCCCGCGCGGTCGCTCGCCCCTCGAACTCGTCGTCGACGCTTCGGAGGGCTTCATCCCGCTCTGGGCCGCGGGCACTACGCTGGTCTGGAGGTTCCGCGAGCGATCGCTCAGCCACTTCGCGGATCCTGGCGCCGCCAAGAAGCGCATCCGCACGCTCCTCGGCGAGGCACTGCTCGCCTGGGGCCCCGCTGCACCGGTCAGGTTCTCGGAGCGACCCGACCTCACCGACTTCGAGATCGTCTGCAAGCACGCCGACGACTGCGACTCCGGAGGATGCGTCCTTGCGAGCGCGTTCTTCCCCGACGCGGGACGGCACACGCTCGACCTCTATCCGCAGATGTTCGAGCAGAGCGTGCGCGAGCAGGTGAAGACGATGGTCCACGAGCTCGGACACATCTTCGGTCTCCGGCATTTCTTCGCGCAGATCTCGGAGCGCCGCTGGGCGAGCGAGGTCTTCGGCAAGCACAAGCCGTTCTCGATCATGAACTACGGGAGCAAGAGCATCCTCACCGCCGCCGACAAGGCCGACCTCAAGCGGCTCTACAAGCTCGTGTGGAACGGCGACCTGACCGAGATCAACGGCACGCCGGTCAAGCTCGTGAAGCCCTTCAGCGCCAGCAGCCGCGCCTCCGCGGCATGATTCGGGTCCGCGCGGTCACCACGAAGGCACGAAGCTCCGAAGAACGGCGAAGACCGCGACCGCAAAGGCCGCCCCTCCGTGCCTCTGCGGTGAACCCGTCAGACATCTGAACCCTGAAGTCGATTCCTTCGCCGATCAGCAGCGCTTCGTGTCTTCGTGGTGAACACGTGACGCGCGCCCGGGTGAGCGGGTATGGCGGGCGCTGCCCGGCACGTCCCCCGCGCAGGCGCCGTGCTGATCCCCCTGCCACTGAGGTCGTCATGCGCCCGTTCGCCTTCGCGCTCGCCCTGATGTTCGCCGGGCTTGCCCCACTGTCCGCCCAGGGCTTCGGCCCCGCGCCCGATGCCGCGACCGCCCGCGAGATCCTCGCGCTGCGCGAGGATGCGTGGCGCGCGTTCTTCGCCAACGACACCGTCGCGTTCAAGCGCGTCGTCCCGGCAGAACTCATCGCGCTCAGCTGGGGCGGCGGGGCGTGGGAGGATCGCACGCAGACGATCGTGCGGATGCGCGAGTTCGCCGGGACCGGGATGAAGCTCGACGCGCTCCACTTCACGCGGAACGTGATGCAGCAGTACGGAGACGCTGTGATCCTCTACACCGGCTTCCACCTCGTGCTCAAGGGGCCGAACGGCGAGCAGGAGGAGACCACCGGGCGCGGCACCGAGATCTTCGCGCGCCGGGACGGGCGCTGGATCCACACCGGCTGGCACCTCGACGCGATCGCGCCCTGAGCGGTGCGCGATGGGCACGCTTGCCGCCCGGTGCCGGGGCCCCGAACTTCCGTCGATGAAGAAGATCCCTACCGTCAGCCTGTCCTACGCCGAAGGCCACTACTTCGACCTCTGGATGCTCGTGCACTGTCTCGGTGGGGTCACCGGTGGCTTCTCGAACGTCCTCTTCGGCCTCTCGACGATCAACGTCTTTCTCGTCGGCGTCATCCTGATGGTCGCGTGGGAGATCCTCGAGTACGCGAAAGGGATCCGTGAGTCGGCAGTCAACCGCGTGATCGATGTCGCGGTGGGACTCCTCGGTGTCGCGGGCGCCCTCTCGCTGGCGGGTCGGCTCGGCACGACGGCGGAGTGGATCGCCTTCACGGTGAGCAGCCTCCTCTTCGGTCTCGGGGGACTGCTGGGCTGGCGTGCCCGTCAGCGGCGCACAAGGGCGGCAAAAGCCCTTCCATAGCTCTGAGCATCGGCCGATCTTTGCCTTGTGCCGACGCCCCCCTACACCGACGCCACGCGCGACGCCCTCGTCATCGGCAGCGGCTTCGGCGGCGCGATGGCCGCCCATGGGCTCGTGCGGGCCGGCTGGCGCGTCACCCTCTTGGAGCGCGGCCCCTGGGTCCCCCGCGGGCCCCAGAACTGGCTCCCCGAGTCGGTCGGCGGGCTCAGCGAGTTCTTCTCGACAGCCACCGGCTGGCGCGATGTCTCGCAAGAGACGCTTCCGCCGAAGGTCGTCGGCACCTACCACTGCGTCGGCGGCCCGTCGGTCTTCTACGGCGGCGTCTCCCTCCGCTTCCGCGAGGCCGACTTCACCCCGTTGCCCGAGATCGACGGCGACTCCGGTGCCGCGTGGCCCTTCGACTACTCCGAGCTCGAGCCCTGGTACGGGGCGGCCGAGCGCATCATCGGCGTCGCCGGCACGCCGGGCATCGATCCCACCGACCCGCCGCGCAGTACGCCCTACCCAGCGAAGCCCCTCGCGCTCGCGCCCGTCTCGGAGCGCATCGCCGCCGCCGCCCGCGCCCTCGGCCTCACGCCATTCCCGCTCCCGCTCGCGATGCACACGGGGAACGAGAGCGGTCGCAACACCTGCATCGCGTGCGCGAGCTGCGATGGCTTCGCCTGCGGCATCGAGGCCAAGAACGACCTTGCGACGGCGGTCATCCGACCGCTGCTGGCCGAAGGCCTCGACCTGCGCACCGGCATCGCGATCACGCAGCTCGAACACGACGGCCGTCGCATCACCCGGGCGATCGGGCGCGACGTGAGGACCGGCGAGGCGATCAGCTTCCGCGCCCCGCATGTCGTCCTCGCGGCCGGCGCCATCGCGACGCCGCAGCTCCTCCTCGCCTCCGGCGTCGCCGCGCTCAACCCCGCCGCCGACATCGTCGGCCGCTACCTCACGCGCCACAAGAACGAGATCCTGCTCGGCATCTTCCCGCGCGTACCGGATCCCGAGCGGACCTTCCACAAGCAGCTCGGCATCCACGACTTCTACTTCGGCGATCCTGCTGCCCCCGACGGGACCGGATTGCGCCGCACGGGCGGCCTGCAGCAGCTCCCGACCCCGCCGATCGCGCTCGCGCGTGACGGGATGCCGGGTCCGCTCAGGTTCCTCGCGCGCCTCGTCCCGCACCTCACCGGTCTCCTGGTGATCGCCGAGGACCAGCCGCGCGCCGAGAACCGCGTCCGACTCGAAAGAACCGGCGGCACCGACGAGCACGGGATGGCGCGCGTCGAAATCACGCACCGCTACAGCGCCCGCGACATCGCCGCGGCCGACCTGCTCCGGACGCACGCGCGGCGGATCCTGCGGCGCGCCGGTGCCTGGCTCGCCTACCGCCACGTGATCGACACCTATTCGCACGCGCTCGGCACCGTGCGGCTCGGGGTCGATCCCCGCACCGCGCCGCTCGACGCCGAGCATCGATTCCTCGGGGTCGAGAATCTCTACGTGGTGGACGGGAGCGCACTCCCTCGTGCCGCAGGCGTGAACCCCTCGCTGACGATCGCGGCGCTGGCGCTCCGCGCGGCAAGCCGGCTCGTGGCTCGTGAGGGCACCCGTGCCTGAGCCGCTCACCCTCGCCTTCCTCGGCTGCGGCCGGATCACCGCGCGACACGCGCGGATCCTCGGGCGCCGGGGCGAGGCGGTGCACCTGCGATTCGCGAGCCGCGACGGCTCGCGTGCCGTCGAGTACGACCGCCGCTTCAATGGACACGGGAGCTACGGCAGCTATCAGGCGGCGATCGACGACGCGCGCGTGGACGCAGTGGTCATCGCCACACCGCCCGATTCGCATCTGTCGCTCACGCTCGCGGCGCTCGCGGCGGGTCGGCATGTGATCGTCGAGAAGCCCGCCTTCATGCGGGCCGCCGACGCGGATGAGGTGCGCTACGCCGCCGCGCGCGCCGGACGCCAGGTGCTCGTCGCCGAGAACTATCGGTACCGGCCGCTCCTTCGCACGCTGCGTCGATTGCTGTCCGAGCGCGCAGTCGGTGATGTGCGACTGATCCAGATCGACGCCGTGAAGCAGCAGCGGGCCCCGGAGTGGCTCGACGACGCCACGATGCCCGGCGCCTTCTGGGAGGGCGGCATCCATTGGGTGCACTTCCTCGCGTCGCTCGGGCCCGAACTGGCCGGGATCACCGGGCATCGACCCGGTGGGCGCGGCAAGCCCGAGCGCACGATGTTGGCCACGGCGACCTTCGAGGGTGGCGCGGTCGGAACGCTCGCCTATTCATGGGAAACGCCCTCGCCGCTCCGCGGCCTGCGGATGTCGCACATCTACGGAACGAAGGGCGTGATCGCGTTCGAGACCAACGGCCTCTTCGTCCGCTGCTCTGGCGCGCGCAACCGGCTCCACTTTCCCGGCTTCCGGGACATCAGCGGACACGGGGCGATGTGGACCGATTTCCTGGCCGCGCTCGCGGGCGACCGTGAGCCCGAGATGACGCTCGCACTCGCGCAGCGCGACCTCGCGCTCGTCGAACACTGCTACCGGTCGGCCGATGCGGCCGCGCCGGCCCGACTGGAGGGATGATGTCGCTGTCGTTGTTGCTCTGCGCGTCGCTGGTGGGCCTGCTCTCCGGACTCCACGCCTCGATCTGGGGGATGTTCAAGGACGCCCCGCACGAGGGTTTCACCTGGCGGACCTTCTTCCGGAGCACGGTCGTCGGTGCGCTGCTCGCGCCCTTCCTGGTCCACCTGTTCCAGATGCCGCTCGCCGGTCCGGGCGACCTCGTGGTGCTCTTCGGCGTCACCTACGCGTTCGAACGCGGCCTGATGGAGACCTACAAGACCTTCATCCGGGACGAGGATCAGTCGAAATACTTCATCCCGATGCAGCTCTCGGTGTTCGGCAAGCCGGTGCGGAGCCGGGGCGCGCGGCTGCTGGTGGGGCTCGGCTACTTCAGCCTGCTCGTCGGCGTCATCGTGATCGTCGAGCGGGTCGATCGCGCGCGCGCGACGCCGATGCCGCTCCTGCCGACGCTGTTGATCGCCAGCGCCTTCGGGTGGATCTCCGCTTTCGGCGGCGCCTGGAAGGACGCGCCGCTGGAAGGGTTCCACACCTTCAAGTTCTTCCGGAGCCCGGCGATGGCGATGGCCTATGCCGCCCTGACGACACTCCTCACCGACCGGCTGGTCTTCGTGACACTCTGCGCGATCGGCTACACCATCGCGACCACGGAGAGCTACAAGACCTTCTTCCGGCTCCACGTGCCGCGCGGGAAGTTCCAGGGAAAGCCGGTGACGCACCCGGAGATGCTCTCGTGGCGGCACCGGTTCGTGCCGGTCTACGTCGCGATCTGGCTCCTCGTGCTCGGCGCTTGGATCGCGGCCCTCACGTCGTAACCGCTTTCACCACGAAGACACGAAGGGCGCGAAGATGGGCGGAGAACTGAAACCGCGATTCACCACAGAGGCACAGAGGCACAGAGGCACGGAGGTGAACACGCTTCGCTACAAAGGCTCGACGCCGGCGAAAACACCGCGATGGGGGAACTGCGATCGGGGTTCACTCGGCACACGCGGTTGAAGAAGAAGGCCGTTGGCACTTGGCAGTGCCTCCGTGACTCTGTGCCTCTGTGGTGAAGCCCTTGCAGTTGAAGTCGCCGTTGCAGTCTGCGCCCTTCTTCGCGCCCTTCGTGCCTTCGTGGTGACCACCGATCACGGCACGACGACGTACGCCTCCATCGCATAGTACTCCGCCAGCCCGAGCCGGTTGAGCATCGCCGCCGTCTCCTTGTTCCGCGCCTCGACCCGCTGCCAGAACTCCCGGTCGTCGTGTGCGCCGGGGAAAGGCGCCGAGTCCTTCTGGCTCTGGTGCTTGAAGATCGCCTGGATCTTGAGCTTCAGTTCCTCCTGGCTCATCGGCACGAGCCAAGTGGCCTCGGTCACCGGCCACTCCTGCCACGCCCCGCGGTAGAGCCAGGTTTCGGGCCGTGGGCCCTGCATCTCCGCGCGCGCGCGGTCGATCGCCTCCTTGCACATCCGGTGCGTGCCGTGCGGGTCGCTCAAGTCGCCGGCGACGAAGATGAACTCCGGTCGCGCCTCCTCGAGCAGCTTCCGCACGATCGCGACGTCGGCCGGCCCGATCGGGTCCTTGCGCACCTTCCCCGTCTGGTAGAACGGGAGGTTCAGGAAGCGCGCGTGTTCCGGCCCCAGCCCGATCGTCTCGAGGCCGCTGACCGCCTCTCCTTCGCGGATGATGCGCTTCACGTCCTGGATCGCCGGGCTGTCCACAGCGCCCGGCGCCTTCGTCGCGAGGAAGGCCCGCACGTCCGCCGTGAACGGCGGCGCGTCGCTTCTTCCGATGCCCCGGTCGCGCGCGAGCCGTTCGAGGAAGTCCACGTAGCGCCGCACGTCATGGTCAAAGACCGCGATGTTGCCGCTCGTCATATAGGCCACGATGATCGCGTTGCCGTTCTCGGCGAGCTTGTGCAGGATCCCGCCCATCGAGATCACGTCGTCGTCGGGATGGGGCGAGAAGACGAGCACGCGGCGCCCTTCGGGGAGCTTGGACTTGCCGCGGATCTTGGCACCGAGCGCGTTGAAGACCACGCCATTGACCGCGCCGGGTGAGCCATGGCGCGCCACCAGCGAGGAGAGCTTGTGCTCGGCGTAGTCCCCCTGGGTCAGCTTCAGGATCGCCTTGCCGCAGGAGAGCGAGAGCCAGACCACCGCGCGCACGGCGAGCGCCGGCGTCCAGTCGACCTCGTCGACGAGCCAGGGCGTGGCGATGCGGGTGAGGTCCGCGGCCGCGGCGGTGTCGAGATAGAACGTCGTGCCGGGGTGACGCTGCAGGAAGGTCGCCGCGACCTCGAGGTCCACCTCGCCCTCGACCGCGCGGCGCACGATCGCCGACTTGTGTTCGCCGGTCGCGAGGATCGCGATCTCGCTCGCCCCGAGGATCGTCGCGACACCCATCGTCACCGCCTCGCGCGGGACGTCGGCCTCGCCGAAGAAGTCGGCCGCCGCGTCGCGCCGCGTGATCACGTCGAGCTGCACCAGCCGCGTGCGGCTCTCGGCGCCGGACCCCGGCTCGTTGAAGCCGATGTGCCCGGTCTTGCCGATGCCGAGGAGCTGGAAGTCGATCCCGCCGGCGGCGCGGATGGCCGCCTCATACGCGTCGGCCATCGCGTGGACGGCGTCGCGGTCCACGGCGCCATCGGGCACGTGCGTGTCCGTCGGCACGATGTCGATGTGGTCGAACAGGTTCTCCTGCATGAAGCGCCGGTAGGAGTGGATGCTCCCCGGCGCCATCGGGTAGTACTCGTCGAGATTGAAGGTGACGACGCCCCGGAAGCTGAGACCCTCTTCCCGGTGCATCCGGATCAGCTCACGATAGACGCCGATCGGCGTCGAGCCGGTGGCGAGCCCGAGCACCGGGCGCGCGCCCGCCGCCCGTCGCTCCCCGATGACGGCGGCGATCCTCCGGGCGATCATGCCCGAGAGCGCTTCGTGGCTCTCGAGCACGACCGTCGGGATCCTCTCGAGCCGCGACTGGACCTCGGTCGGCGTGGCCAGTCCCTACCGGTTGGCGGTGTTGTCCAGCTGGGGGCGCGTGGCCGCGGTCGTCGAGACCACGGTGATGTCGCCGCGCGACGTGATCGTGTACATCCGCCCCGCCAGGAACGAGACCGCCGTCCGGCTGATCGCGTTGGTCAGGACACCCGTGTAACGCGTGCCAAGGTTGTAGACGCCGTTCGGCACCGCGGTGAACGCTCCCGCGCCCCGGTACGCCACCTCGGCCCCGATCGGGACCTCGACGAGCGATACGGTGTTGAGCGCGTAGAGCGTCATCGGATTGGCGTTCGAGATCGCGTGCACGAACCGCACGTACGCGGCGTTGTAGTCGAAGTTGGCCGGGATCGGGTCCGGCACCACGAACGCATCGACGGTCTTCGCCACGGTGTTATAGATGCCGCTCATGTAGAACGAATATGATTCGCCGTCGGCCAGCGTCGTGGCGACCGACGCGATGGTCAGGTCCTTGTCCACCGTGGCGGAGATCTTGCCGGTGAGCGTGTACGCACCGGGTTCGATCGACCCGTAGAATCCGCCCGACCCCGCGGCACCGAACGCCACGCCGACCGTGGATTCGGCGCCGGTGGTCGAGCTGATCGCCGTCATCTTCGTCGTGTTCGCGTAGAAGTTCACCTGCGGCGCACCGACGCCGAAGTGGAAGAACTTGACGCGCGCCCCGGCCTCCGGTCCCGCGATCACCTGCACCGCGTTCTCGTCGCAGGAGGTGAGCGCGACCGCGCCCAGCAGTACCGCGAATGCTCTCAGTCGGTTCATGGCCGGCTCACGGTTGAATGATCCAGAGGGGCACGGTGTGGTAGTCGAGCGCCAGGCCGCCGATGGCCTCGAGCGCGGGACGGTTCCACACGTATTCGGAGTTGAAGCGCGGACGGATGCGTTGCACGAGCAGGCCGCCGTTGTCCGGGTAGAGCGAGGTCGGTGGCGTGAAGCCCGGATAGACCTGTGCGCCGGTCACCGGATCGAGGTCGGTGTAGTGGTAGCGGCGCATGTCCATCCACGCCTCGTTGTGCCCCCACCCGAACTGCGCGATGAACTTCTGCGACATGATCTGCGTCAGCGTCAGGTTCGTCGCGACGGTCGGGATGATCGCCGGCGAGGCGAGGAACGCCGCCTTCTCGGCCGCGCTGATCTGCGTCGGCGTCTGACCGTTATCCTGGTTCCGCGAGTTCACCCAATCGATGTGCGCCGAGACGCCGGCGGTGTACGCCGCGAGCGCCGTCGGGAAGTCGCCCAGGTGGTACGCGGCCTCCGCCTTGATGAACTGCAGCTGGGCGTAGGTCATCACCGGCATGCGCACCCGGTCGTCGAAGAGGTAGCGGCCGGGCAGCAGCTGCCCGCCGATCCCGACATAGCCGTGGAAGTTGTTCGGCTGTTGCGGAGCCGCCAGCGCCCCGAAGCCGATGACGTTCGGGTCGAGCCCGCGGTAGACACCGTCCGGCGCCGGCGAGAGCATCCGGCTCATCCGTGGATCGACGACCCCACCGAGGGAGGTACCGTTCATCAGGTTCACCATGAACACCGTCTGGCGGTAGTTCGTGATGTTGTTGCGCGTGCGGCCCCAGAAGTTGATGTCGTCGTTCTGCGTCCCGGGGAACTGGAGCAGCGCATCGTCGGCGTTGGAGACGAACGAGCCGTTGACCGCCGCGATCACCGCCGCCGGGTCGTAGCTGGCCTTGTTCGAGTAGTGATTCAGGTTGAGCGCCAGCATCCCGCGCGCGAGCTTGAGCCACTTCGTGCGGTCGCCCCCGTACATCCGGTCGGTGCGGCCGAGGTAGGTCGCATCGACGGCGCCGTCGGTCCGCTGCAGCAGCGTGATCGCCTCGTTCAGCAGCCGCTGGATCTCGGTGTAGGCGAACTCCTCGGTGTCGTAGTTGAAGGAGAAGGTCGCCTGGTTGAAGGCCTCCTGGATGATGATCGGCCCGTGGAGGTCGGTCGTCACCTGCCAGCCCCACGCCTTCAGGATGTACCCGACGCCCAGGAGGTCCCAGCGCTCCTCCGCCTCGGCCTTCCGCATCATGTCGACGAGGTTCTGGCCGAGGCTCCAGTACACGTCGCGCCACTGCTGCGCGCCGTTGTCGCTCGACGGATCGTAACCCATCCGGTCCCAGGTACTGACGACCGTGCCGGTCAGCATCCATTGCTGCGTGTAGCGCCCGACGAACCGTCCGTCGAACTGGGGCGAGGTCACGAACCAGTGCAGCATCGGCGGCAGGTAGAGGTTCGCCGACACCTCCTGCGGGCCATTCGGGTTCTCGTTCACGTCGAGGAAGTCGTCGCAGCCCGGCGTGAGCGCGACAACGGCGGCGAGCACCGCGATCCGGATCTTGGTCATGGAAGTAGTCATGGTCAGAACCCCACCCTGAGGCCGAAGCTGACGCCGCGCGGGATCGGGAAGTTCCCGTAGTCGATGCCCGCGCCTCCCGAGCCGCCGACCGCGGCCGAGTTCCCGTTCACGATCGGGTCAAGCCCCGAGTAGTTCGTCAGGAGGAAGAGATCCGTCGCCGTGACGAACACGCTCGCGTACCGCGCGTTGAGCCACTGCCCCGGCAGTTCGTAGCGCACCGTGATGTCCTTCAGCCGCAGCCAGTTGATGTCCTGCTCGATGAAGAGCTCCTCGCTCATCAGCGTGTAGTACGCCGGCTGGACCGCCGGGATGACGACGATATTGTTGCGGGTCGGGTTGGCGCTGTTCTCGCGCCCGTCGCGCAGCACCCCGCGGACCACCCGCGGCTGCTCACGATCCAGCGTGCGGGTGCTGAGCCCCCGCGAGGTGAGATAGTGCTCGGTCGCGTTGAGCACGTCGCCGCCCTTCCGGATGTCGATCAGGAAGCTCAGCGACCAGCGGTCGTACTTGAAGATGTTCGTGAGCCCGATCGAGAAGTCCGGCTGGCGGTCGTAGCCGCCGTCGATGAAGGCGGCCGAGCGGATCGGCAACCCCGTCGTCGGGTCGATGAGGATCTCGCCTTCGTTGTTCCGCAGGTAGAAGAGCCCCGTCAGCGACCGCGTCGAGAGCCCCGGCTGCGTGCCGTTGCGGACGTTGTTGTAGAGCCAGGTGTCGGAGACGTACGACTCGGGCAGGTTGTTCGGCAGCTCGAGGACCTTGCCGCGCGCCCGCTCGAAGTTCGCGATCACGTCCCAGGTGAGCCGCTGGTTCGTGATCGGCGAGCCGCGGAGGGTCACCTCGAGTCCGGTGTTCCGCGTGACCGCGCCGTTCAGGTTGAAGAGGATGAAGCCGGTAGCGTAGCTGCCGCGGATGTCGTTCACGATCTGGTCCTTCGTCTGCTTCTTGTAGACCGTGATGTCCACGCCGAGGCGGTCGTCGAAGAAGCCGAGTTCGGTGCCGAACTCGTACGAGCGGGCGAACTCGGGCTTCAGGTTCACATTGGGTCCGGTGAACCCGTAGCCGTACCCGCCGAACGCCGTGGTCTTGAACTCGAGCGACGGCCGGTAGGCGTAGGGCCGCGCGTCCTTCCCCACCTCGGCGTAGGCCGCACGGACCTTGCCGGTCACGTACTTGGCCACCGACGGGAACGCGTCGGAGAAGATGAAGCTCGACGAGATCGACGGATAGAAGAACGAGTTCCGTTCCACCGGGATCGTCGAGGTCCAGTCATTCCGGCCGGTGACGGTGACGTAGAGGTAGTTCTTGTAGTCGGCCGTCGCACTGCCGAAGAAGCTGACGAGCCGGCGCTGCTGGATGTTGGTGCGGTTCGTCCGGAGATTCGTGTTGTTGACCGAGACAAAGTTGGGGTCGAGGAAGTCCTGCCCCTTGATCCCGGTCTGAGTGGACTTGAAGTCCGAGACCTGGTTGCCGACGAGCCCGGTGATCCCGATGTCCGCCGTCAGCTGCCGGCGGTTCACGTTCAACACCGTCTGCGCGTTGATGTTGCGGACGATGTCGGTCGCCTCGTCGAGGACGCCGTTGTACGTCGCGCCGAACACGCTCTCCGGCGACCTCAGCACCAGGTTCTCGTTGGTGTAGCCGTCCACGCCAACGTTGGTCTTGAGGCTCCCCCACGACAGCGGCGTCAGGATCAGGCCGACGTTGGCGAGCAGTCGGCTGACCTTGGAGTGGTTCCGGTTCCGCTCGACGTTGAAGTACGGATTGTCCGTCTCCGCCGATGCCGCGAGGTTCGTCACGCGGCGCCGCGTCCCGGCCGGGGTGAGCCAGTCCTTCGCGTTGTCGGTCTGCGGCCAGACGAGCAGGCCGATCAACGGACCGTCGGCACCCTTCCACGGCTGCTGGTTGTTCGAGAAGGTGTAGGCCATCGAGAGGTCGGCGCGCAGCCAGCGGTTGACCTGCGCCTGGGACGCTCCCGTGAGGTTCGTGCGCCCGTAGGTGGAGTTCGGGACCACGCCCTCCTGCTTGTCGTTCGACAGCGCCAACCGGTAGTTGATCCGGTTGTCAGGCGCGGCGCCGCTGAAGGCGATGTTGTGCTTGGACGTCAGCGCCGTCTGGAAGAAGCCGTCGATGTTGTCGAAGAACTGCGTACCCGAGGCGTAGGGCGAGCCGAAGTACTGGAAAGTGCCGAGCGAGCCACCGGCGATCGTCGTCGGCCCGTACGTGCGCTGCAGCTCAGGCTGCGTCCGCGTGCCTTCGACCCGGAAGCTGTTGCTGTACTCGAAGCCGCCGTCGCCGAACCGACCGCGCTTCGTCGTGATCACGATCGCGCCATTCGCGGCGTCGATGCCGTAGAGCGCCGAGGCCTCGGGCCCCTTCAGCACGACCAGCGACTCGATGTCGTTCGGATTCAGGTCCGCGGCGCGGTTCGTGAAGTCCACGCCGCGGTTCGAGAACGCGGTCAATGACCCCGGCGCGTCCGAGGCGAGCCCGCTCGTATTGAAGGTCTTGTTGTCCATCGGCAGTCCGTCCACGATCATCAGCGGCTGGTTGCTGCTGCTGATCGAGCTGACGCCGCGGATCGTGATCGACGCCGACGCCCCCGGCACGCCCGAGGTGCTCGTCACCTCGACGCCGGCGACGCGCCCCTGCAGCGCATTGATGAAGTTCTCGCGCTGGGTCTGCGCGATGTCGGCGCCGTCGACCGTCTGCTGCGACGTGCCGAGCGCGCGTTGCGCGGTCGACTGGCCGAGCGCCGTCACGACGGTGGCGTCGAGCTGCGTCGCCACCCGCCGCAGCGTCACGTTGATCACGGTCGGCGTGCCGACCGTCCGCTCCACCGCCGCGTGGCCCAGCATCCGGAAGATCAGCACCTGTCCCGCGGCCACGCGGATCGTGTAGTCGCCCTCGCGGTTGGTCAGGCTGCCGACCGTGGTGCCCTTGATCAACACCGTCACGCCGGGCATCGCGGCGCCCTGCTCGTTGGTCACCTTGCCGGTGACGCTCTGGTCCTGGGCGAGCGCCTGCGCCGCCGACAGGAACATGGCCATCAACACCAGGAGCACTCGCGTCTTCATCGGGACGTGTACCAGGTTTCTGGTGAGCAGTGAGCGGGTCATCGGGCCCACTGCATGCGGGAACGCCTCGTTCCTCCTATCTAATACGGGAACTCGCATCAGCCGTCAACTTGCCGCGGCCGAAACTGGCACACCCCGCCGACGCGCTGCATACTATCCCGATGCCCCGACCCCTCCCGGTGATGGAGCAGCGCGGATTCGGCGTGACCCTCCGCCGTGACGCCTGGTGGCTCCCGAACATCTTCGTCGTCGCGGTCCTCAGCAGCTTCCTCGGCTACGCGACCTGGGCCGCCTTTCAGGGCACCGACTACACCTTCGGTCCCTACCTCTCGCCCTTCTACTCACCGGAGCTCTGGGGTAACTCTCCGCACGCGCTCCTCGGACCGCCCCCGGGCTGGTGGCCCGCGTGGCTCCCATTCTCGCCGGCACTGATCATCCTCCCGGTGCCGGCCTTCTTCCGCTTCACCTGCTACTACTATCGCGGCGCCTACTACAAGGCCTTCTGGGCCGACCCGCCGGCCTGCTCGGTCGGTGAGCCCCGCAAGAGCTACCGCGGCGAGAACAGCTTCCCGCTGATCCTCCAGAATCTCCACCGCTACGCGCTTGTCGCGTCGTTCATCTTCCTCGTCTTCCTCTGGTACGACGCGTCCCTCGGCTACTTCTTCGAGGATGTCGCCGGTACTCGGCGCTTCGGCATCGGCGCCGGCTCGCTGCTGATGACCCTGAACGTGATCCTGCTCTCGGGCTACACGCTCGGCTGCCACTCGATGCGCCACGTCGTCGGCGGGCTGCTCGACCGCCTCTCCAAGGCCCCGATCCGCAAGGCCGCCTACGACGTCTCGAGCGCCTGCAACCGCGGCCACATGAACTGGGCCTGGTGCTCGCTCTTCTCGGTCGCGCTGACCGACCTCT
The DNA here is from genome assembly GCA_031396725.1 of Gemmatimonadaceae bacterium. Taxonomy (GTDB): domain Bacteria; phylum Gemmatimonadota; class Gemmatimonadetes; order Gemmatimonadales; family Gemmatimonadaceae; genus Pseudogemmatithrix. The sequence continues at coordinate 45,960 of JANNLH010000174.1, forward strand.
ACATCCGCCTCTGCGCGATGGGCGTGATCACCGACCTGAGGCTCCTCTAGATGGCCGAGTACGAGCAGGTCGCGCACGACGTCCTCGTGATCGGAGCGGGCGGCGCGGGCCTGCGCGCGGCGATCGCCGCCGCGGCCGGCGGAGCGCGCGTGGGCCTCGTCTGCAAGTCGCTTCTGGGCAAGGCCCACACGGTGATGGCCGAGGGAGGCGTCGCCGCGGCGATGGGTCACGTGGACGACCGCGACAACTGGCGCGTCCACTTCGCCGACACCATGCGCGGCGGCCAGTACCTGAACAACTGGCGGATGGCCGAGCTGCACGCGCAGGAAGCGCCGGACCGCGTGCGCGAACTCGAGGCCTGGGGCGCGCTCTTCGACCGCACCAGGGACGGCCGGATCCTCCAGCGCAACTTCGGCGGCCACCGCTACCCGCGCCTCGCGCACGTCGGCGACCGCACCGGCCTCGAGATGATCCGCACCCTCCAGGACCACGCGATCCACCAGGGGATCGACATCCATATGGAGGTGACCGTCGTCCAGCTGCTCAAGGACGGCGACCGCATCTCCGGCGCGCTCGCGTACGACCGCGAGAAGGGACGCTTCAAGCTCTTCTCCTGCGGCGCGGTGGTGCTCGCCACCGGCGGCATCGGACGTGCCTTCAGCGTCACGAGCAACAGCTGGGAGTACACCGGCGACGGGCACTCCCTCGCCTACGCGGCCGGCGCCGAGCTGCTTGACATGGAGTTCGTGCAGTTCCACCCGACCGGGATGGTCTGGCCCCCGAGCGTGAAGGGCATCCTCGTGACCGAAGGGGTGCGCGGCGAGGGCGGCGTGCTCCGCAACTCGCTCGGCAAGCGCTTCATGTTCGACGACATCCCCGAGAACTACCGGCCGCAGACCGCGGACACCGAGGAGGAGGGGTGGCGCTACGTGACCGGCGACAAGTCGGCGCGCCGCCCGCCCGAGCTCCTCACGCGCGACCACGTCGCGCGCTGCATCCAGCGCGAGGTGCGCGAGGGGCGCGGCAGCCCGCACGGAGGTGTCTTCCTCGACATCGCGTGGGTGAAGGAGAAGATCCCCAAGGCCGCCGAGCACATCCGGAAGAAGCTCCCGTCGATGTACCACCAGTTCATGCAGCTGGCGAACATCGACATCACGGCTGTCCCGATGGAGGTCGGCCCGACCACGCACTACATCATGGGCGGAATCCGCGTCGACGGCGACTCGCAGATGTCGGCCGTGCCCGGGCTCTTCGCCGCCGGCGAGTGCGCCGCCGGGCTCCACGGCGCCAACCGGCTCGGCGGCAACTCGCTCTCCGACCTGCTCGTCTTCGGCAAGCGCGCCGGCGACCACGCGGCGGAGTTCGCGGCGAAGCATCCCTCGGGACGCGCGTCGGAGCGCGACGCCGAGGCGGCGGTCGCGAGCGCCTTGGCACCGTTCGAGCGCGCCGGCCGCGCCGAGGCGCCCTACGCCATCCAGGCCGAACTCCAGCAGATGATGCAGGAGCTGGTCGGCATCGTGCGCGTCGAGTCGGAGATGCAGCGCGCGCTCGAAGGCCTCCAAGGACTCAAGGCGCGCGCGAAGGTCGTCGGCGTGCACGGCAACCGCGAGTACAACCCCGGCTGGCATACGGCGCTCGACCTGCACCACTTGCTGACCGTCGCCGAGGCCGTGACACTCGCGGCGCTCGAGCGGAAGGAGAGCCGCGGCGGTCATTTCCGGGACGACCATCCCGACAAGGATCCTGCCTTCGGCCGTTTCAACATCGTCGTGAAGCAGGGGAGCGACGGCGCGATGCAGCTCGAGCGCCGAGCGATCCCCCCGCTGCCGGCCCCCCTGCAGGCGATCATCGAGGAGCAGAAGTCATGACGGCCACCGCAGGAACCCCCCGGACCTTCCGGATCTGGCGCGGCGAGCGCGGCAAGGGCGATTTCGCCGACCACACCACCGGGATCACCGAGGGGATGGTGGTGCTCGACGCGATGCACCAGATCCAGGCCGAGTCGGCCAACGACCTCGCGCTCCGCTGGAACTGCAAGGCCGGCAAGTGCGGCTCCTGCTCGGCCGAGATCAACGGCAAGCCGCGGTTGATGTGCATGACGCGGATGGACGAGCTCCCGGCCGGTGAGCCGGTGACGGTCGAGCCGATGCGCGCCTTCCCCCACGTGCGCGACCTCGTGACCGACGTCTCGTGGAACTTCGAGATGAAGAAACGCATCCAGAAGTTCACGCCGCGCGCCCCCGATGCCCCCGACGGCACCTGGCGGATGGCCCAGGAGGACGTGGACCGCGTGCAGGAGTTCCGGAAGTGCATCGAGTGCTTCCTCTGCCAGGACGTCTGCCACGTGCTGCGCGACCATCACAAGCACGAGCACTTCACCGGTCCGCGGCACTTCGTCTACACGGCGGCGCTCGAGATGCATCCGCTCGATACCGCGAACCGGCTCGCGGAACTGAAGGAGGAGCAGGCGATCGGCTACTGCAACATCACCAAGTGCTGCACGACCGTCTGCCCGGAGCACATCACGATCACCGACAATGCGATCATCCCGCTCAAGGAGCGCGTCGTGGACGAGTTCTATGACCCCGTGGTGAAGCTGGTGCGGCTCTTCCGGAGGAAGTCGTGACCGCCGGACGGCGGGAGATCAAGCCGATCACGAAGGAAGGGATCGTGACCGCGCTGCAGAAGGCGCATCGCTACCGAGTGCTCAATGACTCCGTCGCGGCCGAGAGCATCTGCCTCGACGTACTCGCGGTGGATCCGCGCAACGAGGACGCGATGGTGACGCACGTGCTCGCGATCACCGACCAGTTCCCGACCGGCGTGGCGGAGGATCACCGGCGTGCCGAGGAGGCGGTCGAGCGGCTCAGCGATCCCTACCGGCGCGCCTATTACCACGGCGTGATCTGCGAGCGGTGGGCGAAGGCCGTGCTCCAGCGCGCAGTGCCGCGCGCGCACGAGATGGCGCACGAATGGATCGAGAAGGCGCTCGGCTGGTACGCCAAGGCCGAGCAGTTGCGCGCGCCCGGGAACGACGAGGCCATCCTGCGCTGGAACACCTGCGTGCGGATGCTCCAGCGCGACCCGCGGATCAAGCCGCGCGAGGCCGAGGCGTGGGAGCCGAGTCTGGAGTAGACGCGGTCACCTGCTGCGTGCTGCAAGGACGAGGGTCCAGCCTCACCTCGCGCTTGCGGACCCGTAACGGCGTCTTCATGTTGATCCTCATCGACGGACCGCGGTCCACAGGTCCGAAGTTCCCCGCCCTCGGAGGCCCCACCATGCGCGCGCTCGCGGTGATTGCTCTCTCGCTGCTCACGGCCTGCAGCGTCGAACGGCCGACCGCGGTGCTGCCATCCGCTGCTGGAACTCCCGCCGTCAAGAACGGTCAGGATCTGGTGGGCCTGCCGGACCTGATCGTCGACAGCCGCGCCACGCAGAACAACTGGCTGACGCGGGTCGAGGACTTTCCTGCCGAGTTCTGCAGCGTGCAGGAGGGCGGCGTCACCGCCGGCACGCACAAGGTCGTTCGCTTCACGGTCACGACGCCGAACATCGGCGACGCCGACGTCTTCGTGGGGAGTCCCCTCCGGCACATGGACCCCAATGGCGATGGCGACTTCGCCGATCAGGACGGACTCTTCGAGTTCGCATCGTGCCACGCGCACTTCCATTTCCAGCACTACGCCGAGTACAAGTTGATCGACCCGGCGACCGGCAAGGTGTGGAAGGCAGCCAAGCGCGGCTTCTGCATGCTCGACACCGACCCGTACAACGTCGGCACCGGCGACGGGACTTGGAACTACCGCAATTGCGGAAGCGCGACCGTGGATGGGTTCCAGGGCATCACCGACGGATGGGCCGACACGTATACCTTCGATCTCGGCGGACAGTATTTCGTGCTCGACGGCGGTGACGGACAACCGGCGGTACCACCCGGCACCTACACGATCCGCATCGAGGTGAACCCGGCTTATCCATCCGGCCCGGGAGGCGTCTGTCCACGGGTGACGAACCCGGCAACCGGGATGTGCCATCAGTTCGCGGAGCGCGACTACTCCAACAATGTCGGCGAAGCCACGATCGTCATCACCGAACACCCGGGCCGCGCAGGCGTCGGACCGCTCAAGAACGCGAAACACAACACCCGCAAGTCGGACGAAGTCGACCATCGGGGGCGCTGAGGCCGATCACCGCTGCCTTCGCACGCGGATGCCTGTAACGTCAGGCGGGCTGCAGCAACTCTCTTGTCGAGGCCGCCAACCGTGGCAGCCCG
>JANNLH010000007.1:0-67543 GCA_031396725.1 Gemmatimonadaceae bacterium
GAATTAAAGCCAGGTGAGTCGAAGAGTCATACACTCGATGGGTTTCCCACTTCGTTCAGCTTCGATTGGCAGTGGGCCGAGATAATTCAGAATGTCCGGGCGGCTGACGGACCGGCATTCGCGGTAGGCGGGAAATCGCGCGTGACGGGGCATTGCAGTTCGGGGAGTTGGCCTGCCTATTCACGCAGGAAGACCCGATCGGGCTCGCGGGGGGGATGAACCTCTATGGGTACGCTGCTGGCGACCCGATCAACAAAGCGATCCGTTCGGACTCTGTCCGCCCGAAGACACGAACGTCCAGGATTGCGAAACGGTAGCGTTCTGGCGCGATCGAGCTAGCGAGTCGCAGTCAGTATTCGGGCGCGCCTTCAATCACATGATGGCCGGACTCGCGGCCGCTGGCGAGGACGTCCTTGCTTCCGCCGCGGGCTATCCGGTCGGGTTGTGCGGCGCGGAGTATTCGTGCGGAGTTCCTCCAGCGGTGGGTCGAACGGCTGGAGGCCGCGCCACGGACCAGTTCGGCAACGCGCTGGGGCCGAGTGGCAAGCCGATGGTCCATGTCGTGCGTCACTCGTCTCAGAAGGCAGCTAAGGACGCGGCCCGAGCGGAGGGGAACGGCGCGCCGGTCAAGCACCCATCGCCCGCCAAGGGTCGTCAACACTATCATCCGACGAAGCATGGTAGGAAGAAGCCTACGAGCACACATCACGAGTACCCCTAGCGGACCTGCATGAAAGACCCATCAGAGGTGTGGATCGGAATGGCGCACGTCATTCCTCGGATCGGAAGCACGGTCTTGGGGGACGCTCCGGGCGCTTGGGTGACCGTGCTCGCGTGGGCGACAGACTCGGCCAGCTACCGATCCTTGGTGTATGCTGCGGCCGCGCATTATGAGCTCGCACTCGAGTCACTCGAGGACATTGAATCTCTTTCCGCGCGCAGCCGACGCCTGACGCTCGACCGAACGCTTCTGAAGCTCGCAAAGGAGGTTGAGGTGACGCACGGACTACGCTTTGGAGCATTCCATACCTACCCTCCGAATCTGACGTAGGTCGGGGAGTTGGTGCAGTTTACGAAGTCACGATTGCGTTGCGCAGCTCGAACGGCCGCGAGACTCTTCAGCAGGACAATTCACGCCGGAAGCCCAGATCGGGCTCGCGGGTGGCCTGATTCTCTACGGCCATGCGAGTGGGGACCCCATCAACAACCACGATCCCTGCGGGCTGAGGGACTGCCGAACGGTCATTTGCCCAAGCATCGAAACCGTTGCGAGTGACGCCAACCTGGTGAATGCAGGCAACGAGATGTTCAAGGCGTCTCAGTCGGACGGAAAGGAGAGCGTCGGTTTCCTCTTCAGCGGACCGGACGGAAGCATCGTGGTTGGAGCAGTGGTGACCGGCGAGGCTGGGACGGTCACCATGGGACCGGTGCCTGGCGACGCGCTTGGTACGCTCCACACGCACCCTGACCTGAGGACGGCTCGGGGAGGAAGCAGTGCCAGTCCTGGAGGACGGCCCAGCGTCGATGACCACGACTACGTGAGGTCGGATCACGTTCACGGTGTCGTCGAGCAGCGCAACTCGACCTTCTACATCTCGTGGGATGAGCCAGACCTGGTCCAGCGCAAGCCGCAGTCTCGACCCGAGCGCAGGGCACCATGAGGACCGACGGATTCCCACGACTGCTGGCGGGAGCATGGCTTCTCGGAGCGCGTGCGTGCGGAAGCAACCACCCGAACACCGGTGAGTCGCCTGACACGATCGCTGAACCGATGCAACGCACGATATCGTTGTGTACGGAACTCGCCGATACGGAGCTCGGGGAGACTGAGATAACGAAGTTCACGAGCGTGATTCTCCGTCTGCCCAGCGCATCGCACGATGTCGAGGTGCGCTTCAGCGACTCAGGTGCCGTCACCTGCGCTTCAGCGATTCACAAACCGCTGCAGCGGTGAGCCTATCATCACCCTCTGCTGCGGCGGTGCAGCCGCCGTCCGCAGCAACGACTGTTCGGTCCGACTCGCAAGTGAACACAAGCGGAAGGCACGGCCCTGAGCGAGAGGCCGATTCTCGCTCAGGGCGTCGCGACGCGGCCGCGCGTGGTCGCACCGGTAGACGACTGGGCGCTCTTCCGGCAGGTGAGGGACAATTCCGCCATCGTTCTGGACGTTCTCATTCCACTGACACCCTCCCGGACCACGTAGCGCAGGGTGGCCTGATCAGGGCGGTGGACGCTCCCCGGCGCTCGCAGCGTCACCCGTCGCCCAGGCTCCGCGCCAGCAGATCCGAAACGCCGAGTGTGGCCGCCCATCGGCGCAGTACCTCGCGATCGAGGGTCTCGCCCTGCACGGCGAGGATCGCCAGAACGTCCCGCCACTGGCGATCCGAGACCTCGCCGCCTCGTCGGAACCACTCCAGCTTCCGGAGCACCGTATGCTCGGCCGTGTCGACCCAGAGCGTCTGCGGAGGCGCCGCGTTCACCGTCACGGCCACGCGCGTCCGCAGGCGCTCGAGTTCGAAGGCATCGGAGCCGGCCACGAAGAAGTCCACCTTGATCCCTGCCTGCGTGTGCACGGCATTGAATGAGCCGGCGGTCCGCACCGCCGCTTCCGCCGCATCGGCATCCACGTAGTAGTCGGGCCGGAGCGTCGCGACCAGCCGAGCGATCGACTCCGGACGCACGTCTGCGACGACGTCGACGTCCATCGTCGCGCGCGGTTCGCCGTGGACGGAACTCGCGAGCGAACCGCCGATGACATAGGGCACCTGGACGCGCTCGAGACGACCTGCGACATCCAGCGCGACGCCGAGGACATCCGGCAGTGGCTCAGCGCTCACGACGCGGCGGCGGATAGGCTCGGGCGACCAGGGCGGGTCCGAGGCGTCGCGTGACCGCCGCCTGATGGAGCTCGACCGGCGTGAGCGACGGGTGCCTCCGCCGCAGCCCCTCGCGCTCCAGCCAGAGCACCAAGGTCGTCAACGCTTGCGCCTGCGCAAGCTTCTCCGCCGGCGACATCGCGCGCCACGCGTTGATCTGCACCGCCGCGGCGGCAACGGACGTATCAGCGGAGAGGGGGACCGGCATGGCCGGAATCTGCGGCCGGCCAGTAGCGCGCGCTACTGGCCGGGCAGGCAGCGAGCGGATGGCCTTGCCGGCTGCAACAGCGTAGGATGCCACGTCGGGGCGGTCCACGCAGGAAGACCCGATCGGGCTCCTCTGGGTCACGCGGCGCGTCAACGCCGCGGTGGGATTCGGTCTCTCAGAGAAGCTACGCGATGGCGTTTTGCCGTCCGTCAGCACCGCGTTGTTTACACAAGTATCTGCACACCACTCACAAGTATCTGCACACCACTTCTGACGAAGTCACGTGGCAGCCTGACGAAGTCGCGTGGCAGCCTGACGAGGTCGCGTGGCAGCCTGACGACGTCGCGTGGCAGCCCGCGGCGCACGCGTGGCAGCCTGCTGGAGTCGCGTGGCAGCCTGCGGGAGTCGCGTGGCAGCCTGCTGGACTCGTGTGGCGCCTCGTCACTCGCGGCTGGCGGCTTGCCACTTGCGACTGGCGGCTTGTCACTTGCGACTGGCGGCTTGTCACTCGCGACTGGCGGCTCATCAGACGCGGGTGGCGGCTTGTCAGACGCGGGCGGCGGCGTCTCAGACGCCGGTGACGGCGTGTCAGACGCCGGTGACGGCGTGTCAGACGCGCGCGGTTGCTTGACAGTCGCACCTACCAGTTCGCAGCTCTCGCCTGCCCCGCCGCGAGTCAGACTTCGCCGGCCGTGGTTCTTGGTTCTCCTTCGTCGAGGGAAATGTGGACGCTGTCGCGGGGCTGACGGCGCTCAACCAGGAGAAGTCCCCACTCCCGCCAGCTTGCAGATCACCTGCCACTCCTTCGCCGTCACCGGCTGCACGCTCAGCCGGCTCCCCTGCTGCAGCAGCACCATCGTCTCGAGCCCCTTCACGCCCTTGAGCTCCTGCAGCGTGATCACCCGCGGGAACGCCTCGACCGCCTGCACGTCCACCATCATCCAGGTCGGCGCCTCGCGCTTCGACTTCGCGTCATAGTGCTCGTGCTGCGGGTCGAACGCCGTGTGGTCGGGATAGCCTTCCCGCACCACCTCACAGATCCCCGCGATCCCCGTCGGATCCGACGCCGAGTGATAGAAGAAGGCCAGGTCGCCCTGCTTCATGTCGTCGCGCATGGTGTTGCGTGCTTGATAGTTCCGGACGCCGTCCCAGTAGGTCGTGTGCTTCGGGCTCTTCAGCAGGTCGCTGAACGCGAACATCTCGGCTTCCGACTTGAGCAGCCAGTACTTCACGCGATCCCCGACTTGATGGCCTTCTTCACCACGCCCACGAAGGTGTCGATCTCGTCCACCGTCGTGTAGATGCTCGGCGTGATCCGGATGCCGCTGAACTCGGGATGCACGATCGGCGTGTTCACGATCCGGTAGTTGGCCAGCATCCAGTTGCCGAGCTTCACCGGGTCGATTCCCTCGACCCCGAACATGCAGATCGCCCCCGCCTTGTCCGGCCCCAGCTCGGTCAGGACCTTCACGCGCGGACTCTCGGCCTTGAGCGCATTCGCCCAACGGTCCCGCAGGTAGCGCAGCCGCGCGATCTTCCGCTCGGCGCCGATCCCCCGGTGAAAGGTGATCGCCACCGAGACCGCGTTGAAGTTCGCCTGCGGATGCGTCCCGATCTCCTCGTACTTCCGGACATTCCCCTCGCGTGACTTGTCGGAGCCCATCAGCGGCCAGAGTTTCGGGATCTTGTCCTTGCGCACATAGAGGAACCCCGAGCCGATCGGCGCGTGCATCCACTTGTGCAGCGAGGTGGCATAATAGTCGCACTCGAGGTCGGCGTTCGTGAACGGGAAGTGCGCGAAGGCGTGCGCGCCGTCCACGAACACCTCGATCCCGCGCGGCCGCGCCATCCGCACCACCTCGCGGATCGGCAGGATCTGCCCGGTAAGGTTGGTGATGTGCGTCAGCTCGATCACCTTGGTGCGCGGCGTGATCGCGGCCTCGAGATTCCGCAGCAGCACCTTCGGGTCCGTGAGCGGTACCGGGAACGACACCTGCTTCAGCACGATCCCCTCGCGCCGCTCGCGCTGCTGCCAGGTGGTGATCATCCGCCCGTAGTTCTGGTTGGTGATCACCACCTCGTCGCCGCGCGCGAGGTCGATCCCGAGGATCATCGTCTCGAGCCCCTCGCTGGCGTTGCGCGTGATCGCCATCTCCTCGGTGTCGCAGCCGAACTCCTGGGCCAGCTCGCGGCGCGTGCTCTCCATGCGCGGCTCGAGGATCCGCCAGTTGTGCTCCACCGGCAGCTCGTTCGTGAACCGGAGGTCGCGGATCATCTGCTCGAGCACGTGCGTCGGCGTCGGCGAGATCCCGCCGTTGTTCAGGTTGATCATCGTGCGATCGGTGTCGAACGCGCGCTGGATGTGCGACCAGTAGCTCTCGTCGTTCGCGAGCTCGGCCGCGCTGCGCTCCCCGGCCACCGCGTCGGCCTTGAAGAGCTGTGCGAAGGCGCGCTCGCTGAAGACGGGGAGCGCGGCGGCCGCGGTGGCGGCACCGCCCAGATGGCCAAGGAATGTGCGGCGGGAGCTCTTGGGAATGGTCACGGCGGGAACTCCGGTAGAGAACGTGCTGGGGGAGGAGGGTCCGTCCTCAAGGTATCACGAGCAGTCCCGCTTCGCCCCCGAAATCGTCGCGCACGCGGGCGAGATTCCGCGGCGCCCGCCAGGGACCGAGGTTGGCGCGCACCGCAACGCGGTACTTCCCCGGCTGGAGCCGCACGCGCGCCACGAGGAACCCCTCCTCGCGATGCAGCGGCAGCGGCTTCCACTCGGAGAAGTCGCCGGCGACCTCGATCAGCATCGTGTCGGAGGCGAAGACGCGCACGACGAGGTCTCCCCCGCCCCCCGGCCGCGGCTCGATGCTCGCCCGCGCGATCGCCGAGCGCTGCATCACCGGCAGCGGTTTGGGGCCGAGACTCACGCGCAGCGCCGCGGTGGCGAGGTCCGCCTGCGGCAGGCCGCGCATCGCGTCGGCGAGCTGCCGCCCCGCGGTCGCGGTGAGCGCGAAGCGGTCGGTGAGCTGGAGGATCCCGCTCGTGGAGAACGCGACCGCGCGCATCGTCGTGGCCGAGATCCCGCGCCGCGAGACCCAGGAAAGGGCGAGCGAATGCGGCCCGCCGCGCGCCTCGACCACGAACTCGAGGTCGTCGATCACGTAGCGGGAGGCGCTCGGGTCCGAGGGCGCGCCCGCTGCCGTCAAGAGCACGAAGTCGCTCGACTCCTGGCGCGCGAACGAGACGCTCCCGTAGAGGAAGCGGTGCCGGCCCCAGATGCCCAGGTCCGAGACGTTGGAGAAGCTGGTGCGGCTGTCGCGCGAGGTGCGGCCGATGCCGCCGCCGAGCCAGGCACCGCCGGCCGCCGTCACGAGATGCTGCCGCACGAAGCCGTTGGTGTTGCCGCCGGCCCCCGCGCCGCGCAGCGAGAACTGCGCGCCGGCGATGCCCCCCTCGGTGCGCAACCGCTCGTCGATCCGCCACGGAACGGAGAACGCCGCGACGCCTTGCGCCGCGGCGAGGTCGTTCCGCCCGTAGGTGACGTTCGCATTCGCGAGGAAGGTCCAGCTCTCGGTCGGCCGCCGCCAGAGCACGCCGATCAGCGCCGCGTCGGTGTCGGGCCCGGCGTCGGGGCCCGCCTGGCGCACACGGGCATAGCCCGCCTCGATCCTCAAGTCCGGCAACGCCTGCGCCGTCGCGCGCCTCGGAAGGCCCTGGGCGACGGCGAGGACCAGCAGCCAAAGGGCTGCGCGCCGGCTCACGTCACCGTGGAGCCCTCGGTCCGCGGCTGGACGGCGCGAGCAGGGCTTGGGCGGCGGGGGATGGAAGGAGCGACATCACACCCCGTGCACGCACCTCGAGCGCCGCATCCGGCGCCAGGCCGGACGCCACGTCGGACTGCACCGACGCGCCGACACCGGCGATCTGGGTCGGCGTCGCGCCGGCCACCATCAGGGTGGTGATCTGCTTCAGGGCGTGCTTCGCGGGAACGCCGCGGGCCACCAACTCCGTCAGCACGTCCAGTGGCATCGCCACCGACTGCCTGGGCCAGGCCGCACGGATCTGCTTCAGCATCGAAGCGGGGACACCGACGACGAGCGCATCCGCGCCCGCCACCAGCTCCGCCACCGTCGGCGAGGGTGCCAGGAGATCGCGCGCCTGTTCCAGGCGCCGGGCCTGCGAAGCGACGGCCGAGTGGATCCTCTCGCCGGACGCCTGCTTCGTGACCCCTTCCATGGCCTTCGAGATGAGGGGCTGCGTCGGCAGCCCCTTCGCGGCCGCGCGCGAGATCTCGCGCTCCACGGCCTGTCGCGCCTTCACGTCGGCGATGGGCAGCACCGCGGGCCCCTGCGCGAACGCAGCGGACGCGGACACGCCGGCAAGCGCCAGCGCGACGAGTGAGGACACGACTCGATTCATGCTCATCGGGCGAAGACCATCACGACGGAACCCTCGCGGCCGTAATCCGCGTCGCCGGCCTTCGGCGCACGGGGATCGGCCACCAGCAATGTACCGTCGAGGACGAAGGCGTACACGTGCCGTCCGGGCGGGAGCGGCACGGTCGCGGTCCAGAGCCCGCTCTCGAGCTTCACCAGCGGGGTCTCCCCCGCCTTCCAGTCGTTGAAATCGCCCACCAGCGAGACCTGCTTGGCCTTGGCGTTCTCGAACACGAACTGCGTCGGCACGGCGACCGTCGCGGGGTCCGCGGCGGCGTCACTCGCGTATTGCACCGGATACTCCCCGGTCGCCGGACCCGTCGCCGCCAACGGCGAGGCCGCCGTCGACGGGGTGACCGCGTTGCGCCAGAGGAAGCCGACGAAGAGCGCCGCGCCAGCGACCGCCGCCGCGCCCAGACGCGTGAAGGTCGTCATCCGCAGCGGATCGGTCAGCCGACGCCAGAACGACGCTCGCGGCTCGGCCCAGACGGCCTGGAGCACACGCCCCATCGCCGCCGCGTCGGGCTTCGCGCCCGGCGACGAACGCAGCGTCTCGCGCACGCGCTCGATCAATGGATCCCGCAGTGGGTCCTGCTCGAAGCTCTCACTCATCACGTATCACCTCGGAAAGGCGTGCTCGCAGCACATCACACGCCCGTTTGACCCGCATTCGGAGCGCACTCAGGCCCACGCCGGTCACCGCCGCCATGTCCTCGTACGCCATGTCCTCCACGTGCCGGAGCAGGAAGGCCTCCCGCTGCTCCGCGGGCAAGGTGGCGAGGATCCGGTAGATCTCCTCTGTCCAATCCCTGTCACTTCCATCCGACACCGGGTTGCCGCGCTCCGGCACATCCCCGTAACTGATCACACCCTGATGGCGCCGCCGCTTCTCGAGCAACGACCGGCACCGATTTGCCAGGATCCGGAAGAGCCAGGGCTCGAACCGCGCATCGTCCCGGAACCGCCCCAGACTGTGATACACCCGAACGAAGGTGTCCTGCACCGCCTCCTCCGCGTCCTCCCGATTCCCGACCATATGAAGGGCGAACCGGAGCGAGCGGGGATACAGCGCATCGACCAGCAGCGCGAAGGCCTGCCGATCTCCCGCCTTGGCCCGCAGCGGGAGGTTCGGATCGATGGAGGAGGCAGGACGCGTTTCAGACATGAGAGAGGTGCGGGGAGCATACCCCGACACCTCTCCACCGCGCCACGGCACCTCGCCCGGCGACGCCGCATCCATCGTTCGCGCTGTCACACCCCGCAGTACCCACTGGTGCGGGCGTGTGTCACATTTGAGGACCATGACGCATCACGCCGTGACGCCCCCGCCCCCCCGGCCCCCCGAACTCGCTGCGGCGCATTCGGTTAGCGCGGTGGTCAATGCTGCCGTCGCGCGGGCCCGGGACGCCCAGCCGCTCTGGGCGGAGCGCCCGTCCTCTGAGCGGGCCGCGGTGATCCGGCGATTCCACGACGTGCTCTACCGCCGGCGTCACGAGGTGGCGGGCATCGTCACCCGGGAGAACGGCAAGACCCTCACCGACGCGCTCGTCGCCGACGTCCTCGTCACGCTCGACTTCGCGAACTGGACCGCCGCCCACGCGCCGCGATTCCTCGCCAGCCGCTGGCGCCGCGTCGCCGGCCTCCTCTTCCTGCGCAAGCGCGTCCGCATCGAGCGCAAGCCGATCGGCGTCATCGGCATCATCGCGCCCTGGAACTATCCCTTCTTCCTCCCGACCACCTGCGTGCTGCCGGCGCTCGCCTGCGGCAATGCGGTGGTGCTCAAGCCGAGCGAGTTCACGCCGGAGTCGGCGGGGGTCCTCGAGTCGCTCTTCCGCGAGGCCGGGCTGCCCGACGGCGTGCTCCAGGTGATCCAGGGCGACGGCGCGATGGGCGCCGCCCTCGTGCGCGGCGGCGTGGACAAGGTCGTCTTCACCGGCAGTGCGGCCACCGGACGCCGCATCGCGATCGCCTGCGCCGAGCAGCTGATCCCCTGCGCGCTCGAACTCGGCGGCAGCGACGCGGCGATCGTGCTCGCCGACGCCGACCTGCGCCACGCGGCCGACGGCATCACCTGGGCGAGATTCGCGAACGCCGGACAGACCTGCGTCTCGCCCAAGCGCGTCTACGTCGAGGCGGCCGCCTTCGACGGATTCGTCGCCGCCGCCGCGCGCGCCGTCGCGGAGCTCCACGTCGGCCGCGGCGAGGACGCCGAGTCCGAGGTGGGACCGATGATCCACGCGGCGGCGGTCGCGGTCCTCAATGCGCAGCGCGACGACGCGCTCGAACGGGGCGCACGCGTGGTCGCGACCGCGCCGCACCCGGCCGCCGGCACGCGCGGGCCCTTCTTCCCGCCGACGATCCTCACCGACGTGGACGAGTCGATGCGCGTGCTGCGCGAGGAGACGTTCGGCCCGCTGATGCCGATCGTGCGCGTGAAGGACGCCGAGGAGGCGATCGCGCGCGCGAACGCGTCGGAGTTCGGCCTCTCGGCGAGCGTCTGGACGCGCGACCGTGCGCGCGGACTCGCGGTGGCGCGCCGGCTGGAGGCGGGGACCGTGATGCTGAACGACGCGACCGCCGTGGTCGGGATGCCGAGCGTGCCCTACGGCGGCGTGAAGACGAGCGGGCTCGGCCGGATGCACGGCGAGGCGGGACTGGAGGAGTTCGTGCAGAGCACGCCGATCGTCGATGATCGCATCGCGACCCTGCACCAGCCCTGGTGGTTCCGCTACGGCGCCGCGCACTACCGCGGGATCGAGGACTACGGACGGTTCGCGCACGCGCCGTCGCTCGTCGAGCGGCTGCGCGGGCTGCCGGGTGTGATCCGGCTGCTGCTGACGAAGAAGGGGAGCCGCTGATGGAAGGAGTGATCCGCGGGTTCGACGTCGTGATCCCGGTCCTGCGCATGGTCTTCGCTGGAGTGGTGTTGGCGATGGTGGTCGTGAGCGCGCTCGCGTGGGGGGTGCGGACGCGCCGGATCCAGCCCTTCAGCAGCATCGGGCGGTTCACACGGAAGGTCGGCGATCCGCTGATCGCCCCGGTCGAACGGCGCGTGATCAAGGCCGGGGGCACGAGCGCGACCGCGCCCTGGTGGACGGTGGTCCTCGTGCTGCTGGCCGGGCTCGTGGTGCTCGCGCTGGTCACCTTCGTGCGCGACACGCTGGCGAGCGTCTTTTTGGCGACGTCGCAGGGGACCGGCGGGATCCTCCGGCTGCTGCTGTCGTGGACCTTCGGCGTGCTGCAGGTCGCACTGCTCGTGCGCGTGATCACGAGCTGGGTGGGTGGCACCTATTCGACGATCGGCCGGCTGGCGCACCGGATGACGGAGTGGCTGGTGGGGCCTCTCAGGCGCGTGTTGCCGGCGTTCGGGCAGATCGACATCTCGCCGCTGGTCGCCTGGTTCCTGCTGAGTCTCGTGCGGAGCTTGGTGCTGCGGGCGTTCTAAAGCTTTTATGCTATTGCTAATATCTATTACGATATTAGATTCTCTGTCATGATCGACCCCGCCGCGCTGATCCGCGAGGCCAGAACCCGAGCCGGCCTCAGGCAGTCGGAGCTCGCCGCGCGCGCCGGGACTTCACAGTCGGCGATCGCCCGCATCGAGCGAGCTCACGCGAGTCCGACCGTCGCCACGCTCGAACGACTTCTGGCGGCCGCAGGATGTGTGTTGACGGTCGCACTGGATCCCGTGGTCCCGCCCGATCCGGTCGTCGCCGCGTACAAGCGGGATGTGGACGTCTCGCTCATCCGCGCGAATCTCGCGCGTTCCGTCGACGAGCGACTCGCGGTGCTCGAGCAGGGCGCGAATGAACTCGAGGCCCTCGCGACCGCGGTCCGCGCTCGGCGCCCGGGTCCGCGCTGATGCAACTCGCCCGACTCCTCTCGGCGCTCGCGGACGCCCACGTCGGCGTGATCCTGATCGGCGGCGTGGCGGCGCGCGCGCACGGGGCGTCGCGGTTCACGCAGGACATCGATTTCGCCTACGCCCGCGACGACGCGAACCTGGACCGGCTCGCGACGGCGCTGGCACCGGCAGCACCCTACCTCCGAGGCGCCCCACCCGGTCTCCCCTTCGAGTGGTCGGCGGCTACCCTGCGGCGCGGCCTCAACTTCACGCTGACGACCGCCTGGGGCGATGTCGACCTGTTCGGGGAGATCCCCGGCGGCGGCGGATACGAGGAACTCCTGCCGCACAGCGAGGAGGTCACCGCATTCGGTCGACCGGTCCGCCTCCTCTCGTTGGACTGGCTGATCCACGTCAAGCGCGCGGCCGGCCGGCCGAAGGATCTCGAGGTCCTGGCCGAGCTCGAGGTGATCCGGGAGGAGCGGCACGGCTGAGGTACTTGCCATCCGTTCATCCGGATGATAGAATGAAGTCACAATCGATCCGTGGCGATTTCGAGGCAACTTGCGGCCACGTTAAACAATCAGCTAAAGCGCCGGCCCGGTGCCCCTCGATGCCCCGGGCTTCGTGCTTTCAGGACCCCGCCGTTGAGCTCGCTCGTACTGCCCGTCCCGTTCCAGGTCTCGTTCGAGTTCTTCCCGCCCAAGTCGGCGGAGATGGAGCAGACGCTCTGGACGTCGATCACGCGCTTGGCGCCCTTGGCGCCGCGCTTCGTCTCGGTGACCTACGGCGCCGGCGGCTCGACCCGCGAGCGCACCCACAACACCGTGCGCCGGCTGATGAGCGAGACGCCGCTGGTGGCCGCCGCGCACCTGACCTGCGTCGCCGCGACGCGTGAGGAGATCGACGCGGTCGCCGATGATTACTGGGCGGCCGGCGTGCGCCACGTCGTGGCGCTGCGCGGCGACATCCCTGGCGGCGAGGCCCCCTACTTCCCCACGCCCGGTGGCTACGCCTACGCGGCCGAGCTGGTGGAGGGGCTGCGCAAGCGGCACGACTTCGAGATCTCGGTCGCGGCGTACCCGGAGACGCACCCGGAGGCCAAGTCGTCGCAGGACGACCTCGACAACCTCAAGCGGAAGATCGACGCCGGCGCGACCCGCGCGATCACGCAGTTCTTCTTCGACAACTGGAGCTACCTGCGCTTCGTGGACCGCGCGCGGAAGGCGGGGATCACGGTGCCGATCGTGCCCGGGATCATGCCGGTCACGAACTTCACGCAGATGGTGAAGTTCGCGAAGACCGCCGGGGCGACGATCCCCGCGGCGTTCGCGCGGATGTTCGAGGGGCTCGAGCAGGACGCGGATACGCGGAAGCTCGTCGCGGCGACGGTGGCGGCGGAGCAGTGCCAGCAGCTCGCGCAGGTCGGGGTGACGGAGTTTCACTTCTATACGCTGAATCGCGCCGACCTCACGTATGCGCTCTGCCATATCCTGGGATTGCGGCCGCATGCAGGAAGAACGATGAAGGATGAAGGATCAACGGAGGCGCGCGCTTGACCTCCTCCATCCTTCATCCTTCATCCTTCATCAAGAGATCCTCCCGCATCGCGGCGCTCCACGCCGAGGCCGCCAGGCGGCTCCTCATCATCGACGGCGCGATGGGGACGATGGTGCAGGAGCATCGGCTCACCGAGGCCGACTATCGCGGCGCGCGCTTCGCCGCCTGGCCGCGCGACCTGCGCGGGAACAACGACCTGCTCGTCCTCACGCGCCCCGACATCATCGGCGGGATCCACGCCGCCTACGTCGAGGCCGGCGCCGACATCATCGAGACGAGCACCTTCAACTCCACCCGGATCGCGATGGCCGATTACGGGATGGAGGAGCTCGTCCGCGAACTGAATGTCGAGGGCGCGCGGCTCGCGCGCCGCATCTGCGACGAGGCCGAGGCCCGCGATGGACGTCCGCGCTGGGTCGCCGGCGTGCTCGGCCCCACCAATCGCACCGCCTCGATCTCCCCCGACGTCAACGACCCCGGCGCCCGCAACACGAACTTCGCGGAACTCGTCGCGTCGTACACCGAGGCCACCCACGCGCTGCTCGACGGCGGCTCGGACATCATCCTGATCGAGACGATCTTCGACACGCTCAACGCCAAGGCGGCGATCTTCGCCGTAGAGGAGACCTTCGCGACACGCGGTGAGCGCGTGCCGGTGATGATCTCCGGCACGATCACCGACGCCTCCGGACGCACGCTCTCCGGCCAGACCACCGAGGCCTTCTGGAACTCGGTGATGCACGCCAAGCCTTTCAGCGTCGGCCTCAACTGCGCGCTCGGCGCCAAGGACCTGCGCGGCTACGTGCAGGAACTCTCGCGCGTCGCCGACTGCTACGTCACGGTGCACCCGAACGCCGGCCTCCCGAACGAGATGGGGGGCTACGACGAGACGCCCTCCTACACCTCGTCGATCCTCAGGGAGTTCGCCGAGGCCGGGATGGTGAACGTCGTCGGTGGCTGCTGCGGCACGACGCCGGCGCACATCCGCGCGATCGCCGAGTCGGTGAAGGGGCTGCCGCCGCGGCCGATCCCGGAGATCCCGAAGCGGCTCCGCCTCTCGGGGCTCGAGCCGCTCGTGATCGGGCCCGACTCGAACTTCGTGAATGTCGGCGAGCGCACGAACGTCACCGGCTCCAAGAAGTTCGCCGAGCTGATCCTCGGCGGACAATACGACCAGGCGCTCGAGGTGGCGCGCCAGCAGGTCGAAGCGGGGGCGCAGATCATCGACGTCAACTTCGACGAGGGGATGCTCGACGCCGAAGCGGCGATGACGAAGTTCCTGAACCTCGTCGCGTCGGAGCCGGGGATCTCGAGGATCCCGGTGATGGTGGACTCGTCCAAGTGGCGCGTGATCGAGGCGGGGCTCCGTTGCCTGCAGGGCAAGGGCGTCGTGAACTCGATCTCGATGAAGGAGGGGGAGGCCGAGTTCGTCCGGCAGGCGACGCTGGTGCGGCGGTATGGCGCGGCGGTGATCGTGATGGCGTTCGACGAGCAGGGGCAGGCCGATACGGTCGCGCGGAAGGTGTCGATCTGCGAGCGCGCGTACGCGATCCTCACGGCCCGCGTCGGCTTCCCGCCCGAGGACATCATCTTCGACCCGAACATCTTCGCGGTGGCGACCGGGATCGAGGAGCACGACCGTTACGCGCTCGACTTCATCGAGGCAACGGGCCTGATCAAGGAGCGTTGTCCGCACGCGCGCATCTCGGGGGGCGTCAGCAACGTCTCGTTCTCGTTCCGCGGCAACAACGCGGTGCGCGAGTCGATCCACTCCGTGTTCCTGTACCACGCCGTCCGGGCAGGCATGGACATGGGGATCGTGAACGCCGGCGCGCTGGTGCTCTACGAGGACATCCCGGCCGACCTGCGCGAGCGCGTCGAGGACGTGATCCTCGCGCGGCGCCCCGATGCGACGGAGCGGCTGCTGGCCGTCGCCGACGACGCCAAGGGCCAGGCGCAGAAGAAGAAGGTCGACCTCACGTGGCGCGAGGGACCAGTGCACGAGCGGCTGGTGCACGCGCTGGTGCACGGCGTCGCCGATTTCGTGGTGGACGACACCGAGGAGGCGCGCAAGCTCTTCGACCGGCCGATCGAGGTGATCGAAGGGCCGCTGATGCAGGGGATGAACGTGGTCGGCGACCTCTTCGGGGCGGGGAAGATGTTCCTGCCGCAGGTCGTGAAGTCGGCGCGCGTGATGAAGCGCGCGGTGGCCCATCTCATCCCCTACATCGAGGCCGAGAAGGAGCGCAACGCGGACACGCGGGCCAAGGGGAAGGTGCTGATGGCCACCGTGAAGGGGGATGTGCACGACATCGGCAAGAACATCGTCGGGGTCGTGCTGCAGTGCAACAACTACGAGGTCATCGACCTCGGCGTCATGGTGCCCTGCGCACGGATCCTCGAGACGGCGCGCGAACAGAAGGTGGACCTCATCGGCCTGTCCGGCTTGATCACGCCCTCGCTCGAGGAGATGGCGTTCGTCGCGGGCGAGATGGAGCGCGAAGGATGGACGATCCCGCTGCTGATCGGCGGGGCGACGACCTCGAAGGTGCACACGGCGGTGAAGATCGCGCCGCACTATTCGGGGCCGGTGATCCACGTGCACGACGCCTCGCGCGCGGTGGGCGTGGCGAGCACTCTCCTCAGCGATGGACTCAAGGAGGCGTTCGTGGCCGAGACGCGCACGGAGTACGAGGAGGTGCGGGTGGCGCGCGCGGCGCGGCAGAAGGACGTGAAGCGGCAGTCGCTCGAGGCCGCGCGTGCCAACAAGCCGAAGGTGTCGTGGGAGGGGATCGTGCCGCCCACGCCGAGCTTCGAGGGCGTGCGCGTGTTCAAGGATTTCCCGCTCGGGGAACTCGTGCCGCGGATCGACTGGACGCCGTTCTTCCAGACGTGGGAGCTGGCCGGGTCGTATCCGGCGATCCTGCAAGATGAGAAGGTGGGGGAGGCGGCGCGGAATCTGTTCGTGGATGCGAAGGTGATGCTCGGGAGGATCGTGGCGGAGAAGTGGCTCGAGGCGCGGGCGGTGGTGGGGTTCTTCAGGGCGAACTCCGATGGCCGCGAGGACATCCTCCTCTGCGACGCCGGACTCACTGTCCACACGATCCGGCAGCAGATGGTCAAGAACGACGGGCGGCCGAACTATGCGCTTGCGGATTTCGTGGCGCCGGTCGATTCGGGGCTCACCGATTGGCTGGGGGCGTTCGTCGTCACGACGGGCATCGGGCTCGACGCGAAGGTCGCGGAGTTCGAGGCGGTCCACGACGACTACTCGTCGATCATGGTGAAGGCGCTCGCGGACCGGCTGGCGGAGGCGTTCGCGGAGACGATGCACGAGCGCGTGCGGCGCGAGCACTGGGGCTACGCGCCCACCGAGCATCTCGACAACCAGGCGATCATCCGCGAGCAGTACCAGGGGATCCGGCCGGCGCCGGGGTATCCGGCCTGCCCGGACCACACCGAGAAGCGCACGCTGTTCGACCTGCTCGATGCGGAGCGGCACGCCGGCGTCCATCTCACCGAGAGCTTCGCGATGCTGCCGGCGTCGGCGGTCTCGGGCTTTTACTTCTGGCATCCGCAGGCGCAGTACTTCGGCGTCGGCAAGATCGAGAAGGACCAAGTCGAGGCGTACGCCGCGCGGAAGGGGATGGAGCTCGCCGTGGTGGAGCGCTGGCTGGCACCGATCCTGAACTACGACCGCTGAATCGAAGCCGCCGGACGCGGGAACGACGCAGGGGCCCCACGGGATCCGTGAGGCCCCTGCGCCGATTCTGGCTGTCGCGACTCAGGGCAGCGGGGCGATCGTCGCCAGGTTCGCGGAGAGCGCCAGACCCGCGACGCCACGTCCGAGCGCGAGTCCCGCTTCCATGTCGAAGCGGTAGTGGATGCCGCCGTAGAGTCGGGAGAGGCTGGCCTCGAGCGCGACCTCTTCCAGCCGATTCGCCTCCGACGGGAACACGCCCGCGAGCACGCCGGTCGATGAACCAGAGATGCACGAGTGCGCCGATGGGTACGACGGGTGCGGCGGCAGGCCGATCGGCAGCGTGATCAGCGGATCCGCCATCGACGGCCGCAGGAACCAGTAGGTGAACTTGGCCTGGAAGCATCCGAGTGCCGCGTCGAATCCGGATGCATTCATCAGGAACATCGTGCGGGCCGCGATATCGTCCTTCTGGCGGTGCTCGACGATCAAGCGGCGCGCGATGCCGTTCATCGCCTCGGCCGAACGCGGCGACTGGGCCACGTTCCAGTACTGCGCGATCGCCAGCTGCTCCGACGTGCGCGTATCCGAGATCTGTCGGACCTCCGCCAGCGCGGCAAGGAACTCCGGGCTCCCAAAGGCCGGCGGCGGGGGCGGCAGGAACTGATTGTATCGCGTGAGGAAGAACGCCCGGGCCCCCAGTCCACCGCGCGCGATCGGGCCGCTGACGTACACCCATTTCCCGGCGCCGATCGGGGGTAGCCCGGGGTTCGTGCTGTTGTAGCCATCCGTCGCCGCGAACGCGAGGATGTGCGCACCTACGGCGCGTCCCAGCGCCTCACCCGCCGCAAAGTCCTGGTGCTTGGCGCCCGGCCACACGGGGCCACTCGCCTGCTCGGCGAGCCATGCGTCGATGTCGGCGACGTCGAGGGGGAAGAAGGCGCGGAGCACGACGACGGACGCGCCGGCGATGGCCGCCGAGATCGGCGGGTGCGGTCCGGGGACGGCCTTCGCCGCCTCGGCCGCTCGGTACTGCGCGAGGGACAGATAGGTGAGGGACCGGACCGCGTCCGCCGGTCGCCGCGCGATCAGGTTGGCGGCGTGATGGTTCCAGGCGACGGTGGCGCCGGTCTCCCAGAACTTCGGGGCCGAGCCCTCTGCCGCCAGCGCGGTGGTGGCGCCTGGGTCGGTCACAGCGACGCCGAGGGGGCGGTCGGTGTCGCAGGCCACGGCGAGGAACAGTGCGGTAACGAGCAGGGTCTTCGGGACTCGCATCTTCTGACTCCCCAGCCGACGCCGGCTGGACCAGTGAGTGGGCTCAGCGACCGGCCGATTTGCCGTGGCTGGAGTTGGGCCGTAAGCTCCACCCCGGTCCTCATGCCAAACTCCCGCAGCCCTCACACGCGCAAGTCGTTCCGGCTGCTTGCGTTGGGCGGCGCCTCCCTCGTGGATTCCGCGGGCGCTGTCGTCGCCGAACAGCGGCGGCGGGTGGCGCTGCTGGCGCTGATCGCCGCCGGCCGAGGAAAGGGCGTCTCGCGGGACAAGCTCGTCTCGTACCTGAGTCCCGAGAGCACGTCGGAGTCGGCGCGGCATTCGCTCCATCAACTGCTCTACTACGTCCGCCAGCAGGCCGGCGAGGACGTGCTGCTCGGCACCGATGCGCTGCGGTTGAATCCGGGCGTGATCTCGTGCGATGCGGCGGAGTTCGAGGAGGCGATGGATCGCGGTGACTACGAGACCGCGGCCGGGCTGTACCGCGGCCCGTTCCTCGATGGATTCCATCTCGCGGACTCGGTCGAGTTCGAGACCTGGGCGGCCGCGGAGCGGTCGCGGCTCGCGGGGCGATACGGCGATGCGCTCGGCCGACTGGCCGCCGCGGCCGATGCGCGTGGGGACCACGCCTCGGCCGTGGACTGGTGGAAGCGGCTCGCGGTGCTCGATCCGGTCGGCGGTCGGGCCGCGTCCGGACTCATCCGGGCGCTGGCCGCCTCGGGAGATGTTCTCGCGGCGCTTCGCCACGCCGCGACGCACGAGGCCCTTGTGCGGGACGAACTCGGGTCCGCGATCGCGCCCGAGCTCGCATCGTTCGTGGCATCGCTGCGTCGGGAGGCGAAGCCTTCGTCACGGGCCGGCGGCGGCGCCGGGCGGGCGCGGGATGGGCGGGATACCGCAGTGCAGCAAGGCGCGCCCGCCGATCCGGGGCCTGTCACGACCGCCGCTCCTCGCAGCCGACGCGCCACGGTCCGTCTGATCGGCGGGGTCGTCGTCGCGACAACGCTTACCGTGCTGCTGCTCGGTTGGCCGCGCGCGGATCGGTCCGCCGCACCGGAACTGATCGCGATCCTGCCATTCCACGTCGCGTCCACGGACGCGACGGCCGACTCGCTCCGAGAGAGCCTGCTGGACCTGCTCTCGATCCAGCTCGAGGACGAACGCGGGCGCGGGACCGTGCCGGCGCGGCGCGTGCTCGCCTCCTGGCGGAGTGCCGGCGGTGGGAGCGACGCGGAGCTTCCGCTCGCCACCGTGCTGGCGGCGGCGCGAGAGCTCGGCGCGCGATGGGCGATCTCCGGATCCGGCGTGCGGTCGGGCGGCGACCTGCTCCTCAGCGCCGGACTGATGGACGTGCGCGAAGGGCGAGTGATCGCGCGCTTCTCGGCGCGCGGACATCCTGACAGCATCGAACGGCTCGTGGACACGCTCGCGGTGCGGGTCGTTGCGCTCCAGGCAGGCGATGATCCGCCTCGTGGCGCGGCGCTCCCGACGTCATCCGTGCCCGCGATGCGCGCGTATCAGGCGGCGCGCAAGGCGCTGGGCCGCCACGACTGGCAGTCGGCGGTCCGCGACTACGACGAAGCACTGCGGCACGACCCGACCTTCGCGTCGGCCGCGCTCGGCCTGCGCATGGCCAGCGGACTCTACAACGGGCTGCGCACGGTCGCGGCGGAATCGATCGCGTACCTGCACCGGGACCGGCTCACCGCGCGCGAGCGAGAGAACTTCCTCGCCGAACTGGGACCCGGCTATCCCACGGAGTGGTACCCCGCGGCGGCGCGGCTCAGGGCGTGGCGGGGGTTGGCGTCGAGCGACCCGGACAACGCGGATGCCTGGTTCAATCTCGGCCTCGTGTACTATCACTCCGGCAACCGGATCGATCATCCGAACGCGCTCGAGGAGGCGCGGATCGCGCTCGAGCGTGCACTCCACCGCGGCACAAGCGGGGAGGTCATCGCCCGCATGCAGCTGCAGTCGATCGCCGGAGTGACCGGGGACGCGGCGCTGCTCGAGCGGCTCTTCGACCACACCGGGCTGGCGGAGCCGCTCGAGTCCGAGACGACGTGGCAGCGCTGGCTCCGCGCATTCACCCGGCGCGACGCGGCAGGGCTTGCACTCGTCCGCCCCGCCCTGCGCGACGCGCCCGGCGAGGATCTCGGGGGCATCTGGCAGATCACGCAACGCGTCGGCTTCGACGTCCAGGACGCGGTCCTGGCGACGGAGATCCTCGCCGAGCGGGCGCGCACGGCCGAGGCGATGTCGGGGGTCGCCTCGACCCAGTACCACTTGGCGCTCAATCGCGGCCGGCCATCGGAGGCACAGGTCGCCGCAACGCGGATCGCACCGGAGTGGCGACCCCTGAGCCGGCTCGCGATCCAGGCGCTGAGCGCGATGTACGGAGATGGCGACAGCGTCGCGGGCGTCGCCGCCGCGCGCGAACTCGCGTCCGAGGTGCGGCGTCCGCTCGCGACCGATGCCGCGGAGCTTCGCTCGCAGATGATCCACGTCTGCGTGAGTGCCCAATGGTCATTGCTGCACGGAGACGCCGGTCCTGTCGGTGCGGCGCTCGAGAAGCTGCGCACACCAGAACCGGGGGCCAACGCCGCCATGCGCGCGTTCTACGGGAACTGCGCACTGACGCTCGCCGCGTGGCGCGCGGTGCTCGAGCGCCGAGCGGATGCGCACGTACTCGTGAGCCGCCTCGACTCGCTCCAGCGCGTGGGCACCCCGTGGCACTGGGCGCTGCCCGAGCATCGCGTGACGGCGCGGCTCTGGGGCGCGCTCGACGAGCCCGTACTGGCATTGCGCGCGATCCGACGACGCCGGCAAGAGACGGTGAGCTACCTCGGCGCGGACCTCGGGGCCGAGGCGGAACTCGCGCTGCAGGCGGCGGACACGGCCGGAGCGATGGCGGCGTGGCGACACTACCTCGCGCTGCGCGCGGACCCCGAGCCTTCGATGCGCGCCACGGTGGACAGCGTGCGGGCGCGGCTCGGGATCATCGAGGCGCGGCGACGACGGTGACCCTCCGGCGGCGCACCGTCGGGAAGGGGTCCTTCGAGATCTCGAACGCGATGCCATCGTGGCGGATGTCGAGCAGCGGCGCATCGGTCGAGCGCGTGAGGATGCGTCCGGTGGCGGCGTCGAGCACGTAGGTCGTGCGCGCGACCACCGGCGGGTCGACGAGGCTTCCGGGGGCGCGGGTCGTGCGCGGGGCCTTCTGGAAATCCCGGCGTCCGACCTGGAGCAGCAGACGATCGCGCCCGAGCGGCGTCGCGCGCCCGGCGAAGTCCTCGCCGTAGATCGTCGAGATGCTCTTGCCCTGCGCCAGGTACCAGGTGTACCGGAAGTCCGGCAGTGTGGACTCCCAGACGAGTCGGCCGTCGCGCGTGTAGCTGCGCACCTTCCCGAGCGCACCATTGACGAGCAGGACGCGCCCCGTCGCCGCATCGCAGGTGAGCGCTCCACCCGCCCGGTCGGCCGTTTCGCGCACGATCGCCAGCGTGTCGCGGCTCCACCCCTCGCCGAACGACCGCACCGGTTCGCCGCGCTCGCCGACGACGTGGAGCATCCGCCCGTCGCGCCAGCCGGCGACGAAGAGCTCGCCGCCGAGCACGCAGGCGGAGCGATAGTCCTGGTCCGGTCCGAACACGCGCCGCAGCTGCACCTGCCCGCCGCGCGCCGTGAGGATCGCGCTCGCACTGTAGCTCTGGATCGCGTAGAGCGTCGTGTCGCCGTCGTGGATCAATGCGACAGGATTGCTGAACTCCCCCGGCCCGCGGCCGCGCCGTCCGAACGTGCGGAGATGGCGCCCGCGTGCATCGAACGCCCGGATGTTCGCGGAATGGTAGTCGGCCACGTAGATGGTGCCGTCCCCGCCGAGCTCGACCGACGAGATCATCCCGAACAGGTAGGGACCTTCCTCGTCCTCCACCCCGATCTCGAGGTCGACCTTCCCGATCTCGAGCACGCGCGCGATCGGGACCCGCGGGATCTCGGCCGGCGGGGTCGAGGGCCGCGGCGGTCTCGTTCTCGCCTGACCCGAGGCCGAGACCGGGACGACCAGGAGCCCCGCGACGAGTGCCAACGGCATCATTCGGGACATACGCGGGTACTCTCAGGTCTGGCATTCGGCGAACGTTCGGGCGCTGCGATCCGACGGCCATCACTTCTTGTGGCACTGGGTGCGAAAGTCGCGCGCGATGCCGATACTGTCCAGAGCGGCGAGGGCTCCGTTCCCCTCGCTCGCCGCCGCCAGCCACAATCCCCTCAATGTCCGAACCCTCCGCCCGCCGGGTCCTGATCGTCGACGACGACGCCGCCGTGCTGCGCGCGTGCTCGATCCTCCTCGACCGCGCCGGCTTCAAGGTGGACGGCGCCCCATCGGCGACCCGCGCCCTCGAACTGCTGCAGGAGAGCACCTACAGCGTCATCCTCTCCGACATCTTGATGGAAGGGATGAGCGGGCTCGACCTGTTGCGCGCGATCCGCGAACGCGACCTCGACACGCCGGTCGTGATGATGACCGCCGGTCCGTCGCTCGCCACGGCGCTCGAGGCGATGGCCTACGGCGCCCACCGCTACCTGCTGAAGCCCGTCGCACCCGAGATGCTCGTCGAGACGGTCACCCGCGCCTCGCTGCTCTCGGACCTCGCACGCCTCAAGCGCGAGGCCTTCGCGCTCCAGGGCCAGGCGAACCTCCCGGTCGACGACCGCGTCAAGCTCGACGCCGCGTTCACGCGCGGTCTCCGGCACCTCCACATGGTCTTCCAGCCGATCGTCTCGCTCCGCCAACACCGGACGGTGGGATTCGAAGCCCTCGTCCGGTCGGGCGAGCCCGAGATGAGGAATCCGGGGGTCTTCTTCGACACCGCCGGGCTGCTCGCGCGCCAGCCGGAACTCTCGCGCGCGATCTACTCGAACGTCGCCAAGCGGGCACCGGAGATCCGCGAGGACCTGCTGATGTTCGTCAACGTGCACCCGCCCGACCTGCTCGACGACTCGCTGCATGGCGCCGGTTCCCCGCTCGCCCCGCACGCGCACCGCATCGTGCTCGAGATCACCGAGCGCGCCTCGATCGACAAGATGGGGGACGTCGGCCCGATCGTGAACGACCTCCGCCGGCTCAAGTACCGCCTCGCCGTCGACGACCTCGGCACCGGCTACGCGGGCCTCGCCAGCTTCACCCAGCTCGGCCCCGAGTTCGTGAAGCTCGACCGCTCGCTGATCATGGGGATCGACAAGCACCCGACCAAGCAGCGCGTCGTGCAGGCGATGTACAACCTCTGCGCGGATCTCGGGATGACGGTGATCTCCGAGGGCATCGAGACGAAGGAGGAGACGGCGACGCTGCTCACGCTCGGCGCGGACTATGTGCAGGGCTATCTGTACGCGAGGCCGAACGTGGAGATCATCGAGCCGACGATGTAGAAAGTAGAAAGTAGAAAGTAGGAAGTAGAAAGGGGGCCCACCTCGTGCGTTCCACTTCCTACTTCCTACTTCCTACTTCCTACTTCCTGCCTATCTTCCACTCATCCGGTAAGCGCTGCGAACCGGTCCCTCAGACCCGACCGATCGCGATGTCCAATGATCTCCTGTCCGCCCGCCCGCCGCTGACGGTCCTCTCCGAGGACGAGCAGGCGTTCCGCGACGCCGTCGCCGCCTTCGCCGAGGGCGAGGTCCGGCCCCGCGTGGCGCAGATGGAGCGCGAGGCGAAGCTCGATCCCGCCCTCATCAGGGCGTACTTCGAGATGGGGCTGATGGGCATCCAGGCTCCTGAAGCGCACGGCGGCGCCGGCGGCTCGGTGATGATGGTCACGCTCGCCGTCGAGGAGATCAGCAAGGTCGACGCCGCGGCGGCCATCATGGTGGACGTGCAGAACACCCTCGTCGCGCACCCGCTCCTCGCCGCCGCCACCGAGGAACAGCTCGCGCGCTGGATGCCACGGCTCTGCTCCGAGACGGTCGGCGCCTACGCGCTCTCCGAGGCCTCGAGCGGCTCCGACGCCTTCGGGCTCCAGACGCGCGCCGTGAAGGCCGACGGCGGCTGGCGTCTCACCGGCCGCAAGATGTGGATCACCAACGGCGCCGAGGCCGGATTCTTCATCGTCTTCGCCACGGTGGATCCCGCCAAGGGCTACAAGGGCATCACCGCCTTCATCGTCGAGCGCAGCGCCGAGGGCTTCGCGGTCGGGAAGAAGGAGGACAAGCTCGGCATCCGCGCCTCGAGCACGACCGAGCTGATCCTCGAGGATGTCTTCGTCCCCGACGCCGACGTGCTCGGTCCCGTCGGCCAGGGCTACAGGATCGCGATCGAGACGCTGAACGAGGGCCGGGTCGGCATCGGCGCGCAGATGATCGGCAACGCGCAGGGCGCGCTCGACGCCGCGATCGTCTACGTGAAGGAGCGCCAGCAGTTCGGCAAGGCGCTCAGCGAGTTCCAGGGCATCCAGTTCCAGATCGCGCAGGCCGCGACGGAACTCGAGGCGGCGCGACTTCTCGTCTACAACGCGGCGCGGCTCAAGGACGCGGGCCAGGACATCGCGAAGGAAGGCGCGATGGCGAAGCTCCTCTCGTCGCAGGTCGCCGAGCGCGTGACGTCGCTGGCGGTCGAGCTCTTCGGCGGGTACGGGTACACGAAGGACTACCCGGTCGAGAAGTACTACCGCGACGCGAAGATCGGGACGATCTACGAGGGGACGTCGAACATGCAGCTGGCGACGATCGCGAAGGGGTTGCTCAAGTAGGGTCGACAGCGATCGGACCAATCCGATCCGATCGGACCGTCGTATGAGAGGTGATCACGGCAACATCACCTTGCATGCAACGGAGCCCCAGAACATGTCGAAGACCCTGCACCTGCTGGTCGCGTCGATCATCAGCATCGCGCCATTGTCCACGCTCAGCGCGCAGAACCCGATGGTCGGCGGCGAGACGATGTTCGCCTCCAAGGACATCGTGGACAACGCCGTCAAGTCGGCCGACCACACGACGCTGGTCGCGGCGGTCAAGGCCGCCGGTCTGGTGGCGACGCTCAAGTCGGCCGGGCCCTTCACGGTCTTCGCCCCGACCAATGCCGCGTTCAGCCAGCTGCCGGCGGGGACGGTCGAGGGTCTCCTCAAGCCCGAGAACAAGCAGACGCTGGCGACGGTGCTCACCTACCACGTCGTGCCGGGCAAGCTCGACGCCGCCGCGCTGATGGATCTGATCAAGAAGGGTGGCGGATCGGCGACGCTCAAGACCGCGAGCGGCGGCGAGCTCAGCGTGATGATGAACGGCGCCCGCAACATCCAGGTGCGCGACTCCAAGGGCGGCGTCGCCAACATCTCCACCTACGACGTCTATCAGTCGAACGGCGTTATCCTGGTCGTCGACCGGGTGCTCCTGCCGAACTGAACGAAGGCGTGTGGGGGCGGGGGGAGGTGAGCGGGTGGCACGGCGCGCCCTCTTGCTTCCCCCGACTCGCAGCCGCCCGCCGGTCAGAGCTCCATCACCAGCCGCACGTCGTCATCGAGCTGCGCCGCGGCTCGCGCCCGCGTGGCCAGTGAGACGCCCACGAAGACGAGCATTGATGAGACGAGCGTGAGGCCGGAGACCGTCACGCCCACCGGGAGGGACAGCAGCTTCAGCCAAGCCGCCGTCTCCATCGCGATCGTGAGCAACAAGCCGGTCGCGATGGACGCGATGGCCCCTTCGCGCGTCGCGCCCGTCCAGTTCAGGCCGATCGCCAGCGCGGGGACCAGCGTGCAGGCGAAGAGCCCGTAGCCGAAGATGCCGAGGAACGCGACGAGCGTGCCCGACTGCTGAGCGAGGATCGCCGCCGCGACACTCAGCACGACGGTCCAGAGCCTGCCGCGGCGGAGCTTCGCCGCATCGGCGCCGGGCGCGCGGCGCTCGCCGCCGAACGCGCGCGGCAGGTCGTGCGTGATCGCCGCCGCCCCGATGCTCAGGAGCGAGTTGACCGTGCTCATGATCGCCGCAGCCACGCCCGAAAAGACGAGCGCCGATACGAATAGCGGGACGTGATCGAGTAGAAAGATCGGGGTCGCGTCGTCGGGACGCACCAGCGGCTGGATCTCGCCGCGCACCACCATCGCCTTCATCGCGATGCCGACGCCCACGAAGAGCAGCTGCGCGAGGAGCATCGCGACGGTCATCAGGACCGGGTACCACCTCAGCCGCCGCGCCTCCTTCAGCATGTAGTACTTGTGCGCGATGTGCGGCTGGCCGAGCGATCCGACGGCGAAGACGAAGAAAAGGGAGAGCGCGACCATCGCGCCGCGCGTGCCCCACGGCCCGAGGAACGCCGGATCCACCGCCTGCAGCGTGCGGGTGATCGCCGAGAGCCCGCCGCCCGAGTCGAGTGCGAACGCGAAGACGAGCGAGCTCGCGAGGGCCATCAGCAGGCCCTGGAACACGTCCGTGTAGATGCCGGCGAGGATCCCGCCGCTGGCCGAGTAGGCGAGCGTGACGCCGGTACCGATCCAGATGCCGGTGGTGAGCCCGACGCCGAAGATCGCGTCGACCACGAGTCCGAGTGCGAGCACGTTCGTCGCCACATAGCCGACGATGCCGACGAGGATCGCCACCGCGCTCAGTCCCTGCGCCGCGGGCGAGCGGTACCGCGCGCCGATCGCGTCGGAGACGGTGACGAGGCCGCGCATCTCCCCGAGCAGGCGCAGGCGTTTGCCAAGGATCCAAGCGCCTGCGGTGTTGGTGATGGAGGCCGGCAGGATGATGAAGACCGCGGTCATCCCGAGCGCGTACACGAGCCCAGGGCCGCCGATGAACGCGAAGCCCGAGAGTGTGGCGGCCATCGCCGCGAGCGCGAACGGGAGGAGGCCGACGCTGCGGCCGGCGACGAAGAAGTCGTCCGACGTCCGCGTGCGGCGTGCCGCCCAGGCGCCGATCGCGGCGCAGGCGAGGAAGTAGGCGATGCCGACGCCGACGATGACGGGCTGGCGGACGGTCGGAAGTGCGGCGGTCTGGAGCGCCCCGAACAGGTCGATCATTCGGCCTCGGCCTTCGCGGCCCGCGCAGCTGCCGCTTCACGGACGCGGGCGAGATCGGCGTCGCTCAGCACTTCGGCGTCGAACGCCAGCGCGTATGCCGTCGGCAGACCCACGAGCGGGATCAGGCCCGCGAGGATGAGCAGGATGGCCGTCACGCGCGGCAGGCCAAGCAGCAATGGTCCGGCCGGGGACGGCGCGGGTGCTGCGAGCCCATACGCGAAGCCACCGGCCAGTGCGATGAAGGCGAGCGCGGCGCTCACGCCGAGGATCCGAGGCATCCTCCCGCTGCGGCGTGCGCCGATCTGCAGCATCGCCGTGAGGACAGCCGCGGCGCCGAGCGCGAGCGACCACGGGGCGGCCGACCGCGCGTCCAAGTCCAGCAGCACGCTGGCATAGGCGAACGCGACCGCGAGCAGGCCGGCGACGAGGAGCGTGATCGGGGTACGGAGCATGACGGCCCTAAGATATGCGGTCGCGCACGCGGTCAGCGCGGACGCGCCGCGGGTCGCAGGTCGTAGACCCCGATCAACTGCTCGCCGGACTCCCCCTCTTCGCGGAGCCAGACCCGGTCGCCGCGGATGGTCATCAGTTCGGTGGCGTACGGGAAGGCGACCCGGCCGATGTACCCGCCG
The DNA here is from genome assembly GCA_031396725.1 of Gemmatimonadaceae bacterium. Classification (GTDB taxonomy): domain Bacteria; phylum Gemmatimonadota; class Gemmatimonadetes; order Gemmatimonadales; family Gemmatimonadaceae; genus Pseudogemmatithrix. The sequence continues at coordinate 27,531 of JANNLH010000007.1, forward strand.
GACCCGCCGTCGAAGAGGTCGAAGGTGTTCCGCTCGCGCCAGGTGAGGAGCGGCCGCCGGTTCCCGGCCGGACGGGGCGGGATTTCGCGCTTCTCCGCGCGCACGTGGACCTGGACCCAGATGCGGCCGAGGTCGTCGCCGAGGACCGCGCGCAGCAGGGGCTTGGTGTCGGGGAGTTCGTCGTGGAGGACCGGCCGGCCGTTGTTCCCCGCGCGCGCGTAGTCGTTCATGTACACGCGCCACTGCTCCCACTCGGCGCGCTCCGCACCCGCGTAGGGCACCGGCGTGGCCTCGCGTCTGATCGCGAGCGGCGGCCGCGATCCGCCGCTCCGCGAAATGCGATACTCGGTCGGGAAGGCGCGCAGCAACGCGCCGTCCGGGGTGATGCTCCAGAGCGTGTCCTTCGGCACGCTCAGGTACGTCCCCTCGGACGTCGAGAGCGCGAACGGACGCGGCTGCCTCGCACCGAAGAGCCGCGGTGGCAGCGGCAGCGTGTCGAGCCGCCTCAGCGTCCGGTCGGTGATGACGTTCGTCTGCGCCTCGACACCCTGCGCGTAGGACGAGCGCAGCGACATCCACCAGAATCGTCCGAGCTCATCGACGCGCTGCGGGTTGGAGTGGTTGCCGCCGACGACGACGCCGGCGTCACCGCCATCGAGCCGGAATCCGACGAAGCGCCCGTTGTAGAGGTCGCCGACCCAGAGGATCGAGTCGCCGACGATCGAGAGGAAGTAGCACAAGCTGTACTCCGCCGGCCCCGCCCCTCTCCGCCCGATCGCGCGCACGAACCCCCCGCGCGCGTCGTAAAGCCGGATGCTCGTGTCGTTCCGGTCGCAGACGTAGAATGCGCTGTCGCGCCTGGCGGCGATCGCGATGACGTCGCCGAACGCGAACTCCGGCGCGCCGTCGAGCTCGCCGATTCGGAACGCGAGCTCGACCGAGATCGAGTCCGTTCCGACGGTGAGTCGCGAGTCGCCGAGCGGCATCGCGTCCGCCCCGACCGACACCGCGGCCGAGGAATTCGGCGACGCGTCACGCGCTCGATCGGCGCATCCAGACACCGCGAGCAGACCCACCACCAGCGCCCGGACGACACGAATCTCCATCGCCCAACTTATGAACGCGCGCTACGGCACGCGATACCGCTCGAGCGACTGCACGCCGTCCTCCGCCTCGGCCACCACGTACACCCCCGCCGCGCCGACGTGCACGACTCGCCGCCGGGCCCGCAACTCGAGCTGCTGCACCCGTCGTCCCGCCGCGTCGAACACGTCGTAGCGCACCGGTTGCCCCGGCACCGCGGGCATCGCGACCCAGGTCCGCCCGTTCGGCGCCGCGAACACCCCAGACGCGTCGAACGGCGGATGATACGTCGCCCACTCCGCCGACTCGACCTGCTGCGCGAGCTCGGCCGCGGTCGGCATCGGCGCCCGCCCCATCCCGCCATCGGGCCCGCGCCCGCTCACCGGACTGCCGGCCGCGAACTCGCGGACGAAGCGGCGCTTGTCCTCGAGCGTCACCGCGCGTGAGGGCACGGGATACGCCGGACCGGCGCGCCGTTGCCCGTCCGCGCCGACGATCTCGACACGATAGGGATTCGCGCGCACGATCACGATCTCGCCGGCGGACGACACGACCCACGCGTCCTGCGATGCGAAGCCGACCATCGGCAGCCGCGGGGTCATCGCGGGACTCCGGTCCTTCCGCCAGCGCGTCCCCTGCACGACGGCGATCAGGCGCGTCGCCTCGGCGCCTGGTTGCCACCGCACGATGCGGACGGAATCGTCGGGCAGCGCCGCGGCGCGTTCGGCCCACGACGGAACGGCATAGAAGAACGCGCCCGACGCATCGACGCCGCGCGGTCCCAATCGACCCGGGGTCTCGTCGACGATCGTGCGCACGGCGCGGCCGGAGGGAGCGAGCACGATCAGGCGGTTGTTGCCCTGGTCCAGCAAGAGCGTCGAGTCGCCCCGGTAGCGCACGAGCCCCGAGGGCAGCCGCACGTTCGCCGGGCCGCCGCCCTCGGTCACCACATCCGACACGTCGCCGGTCGCGAAGTCGAGGAGCGCGACGCGCTGCTCGATCCAATCGCCGACCAGCACCTTGCCGCTCGAGAGCTCGCGTACGCCGCGGACAAAGCTGAAGGATTCGGGGTGGGTGCCGGCGGGCTGGTCGAGCCGAGCGACCTGCGCTTCGGCGCGGGCGCCGAGCAGGGCCAGGGCGAGCGCGGCCGGCAGAGTCGTGCGGGGGAGGGAGTGGGTCATGTCGGGTACGTCACGGTCCGGGCGGCGGGAGTTGCCTTACCTGCAGATGTGGGATGCGAGATGGGAGATGTAAGAAGCGCGCCGAATCCTCCCGGCGCGCCCCGTACATCTCCCATCTCCCATCTCACTTCTGCCGTTCGTTCACATGGTCGGGCGGTTAGCCCCAATGAGCCCATTGAACACCAGCTTGAACGTCCCGTGCGGCTGCGCCCGGAAGAGCGCCTCCGGGCCGATCAGCCGCACGGTGCCGCGGCCCACCGTCGCATCCGCGGCCGCGACTCCGCCTTCCAGGTAGTTCTGGCCCCACGCCCACCCGCTGCGGAGCGGGGTCGCGGAGTCGAACCACATCAGCGGCTTCACACCGCGCATCATCGCATCCGGCGCGAGGCGGAAGACCGGGCTGTTGTCGAACATCACGACCGCCCGCTTCCCCATGCCGACCGTGCCGGGCTGAGTGTTGTCCACCGCCACCTCGAGCAAAGAGCCCGGCACGTAGAACTTGTTGTTGCCGAGCGCGCGGTCAGCGCCTTCCGGCGTCCGCTCCACGAGGTGATCGCTCACAGGGAGGTCGAAGTGCTCGGCGATGTTCGTCGAGCTGCCGATCGAGATCAGGATCCCGCCGGCCTCCACGAACTTCTTGAGCTGCGGGATCGTCCGGTCCTGCGTCACGTTGCCGGTCGCATTGCGCCACTCGGCAGGGAGCGACGCCGCATCCGGCGCGCCACCACCACCTCCACCACCTCCACCGCCGCCGCCGCCCTGGCCGGCCGCCTGACCCGGGCGACGCATCTCCGGGATCGCGCCGTCCACGAAGATCAGCGCGTCATACTTGGCGTTCAGGTTGCCCGCGTCGAGCTCCTGCGGATACACGACGTTGAACGGGAACTCGTATTGCTCGAGCAGCCAGCGCGTCCAGCCGCTTGGCATCGAGCCGCCGAAGCGATCCCAGAGTCCGACGCGCATCGACTTGACCGGCGTCGCACCGGTCGTGTTCCCGTTCGTGAACGAGAGGCCGAGCTCACGCGCCGCGCGCTCGACGATCGGCTTGCTGGTCGAGTTGTTGGCGATGATCCAGGTGCCGTCCTGCTTGCGGCTCACGGTGGCGCCGGCCTTCAGCAGCCGGTTCACCACGGTGAATGCATCGTTGGTCGCGCCCGAGAGCGCGAGCGACGTACCGGCCGCCACCGTCCCCGCCGCCGGCTTCACGCGCGTGATCGGCGCGATCCTCTCGAGCGGCGCCTCGATGCCGTCGAGCACGCGGTCGAACTCGACGCCCATCTGCATCGCCAGCGTCCACCCCGCGTTGTCGTACGGCGGCGTGGGCGCGCCGCCCGGGACCCGGAAGTCGTTCGGGTGGTCCTGCGGCTCGAACATGTCGAGCACGTGCGCGCCGAACGCCTGCGACGTCTTCACGACGTACGAGCCCGCCGGATAGCGCTTGCCCCCGTGCGAGAACGCCGCCGTCGCACGATGCACGTCGATGCCCGCCTTCTGCAGCGCGACGATGAACTTCACCGCCGTCGGAAAGTCGGCCTGCTCGGCCGAGACGATGTAGGCGCGCGGATCACGCTTGGCGGGATCGTTGAGGGTCGCCATCATCGCCTGCGCCGCCTCGCCGTTCCGCGCCTGCCCGGCGCCGGCGAAGCCGCCGAGGAACTCCATCGGGTTGTTCGCGCCCTGCGCCTGGGCGCCGGCACGCGCGCGATTCTCCGCCGCCATCTGGGTCTGGATCGCCTCGATCCGCTTGGGCCAGACCGTCCAGCTGTCGCGATTGCCCTGGGCGATCCGGTCGGTCCCCATCTTCCAGATGTTGTAGAGGAAGATCTCGCGGTTGCGCGAGACGACGTCGAGCACGGCCTTGTTCGCCGTCACCGAGTAGTCGACCGACTGCCGGAACTTCCACGGGCCCGGCTTCACCGGGAGCGGGAGGTCGGCGCTCGGGATCTGGCGCGACGCGATGAACGGGATCTCGATCGGTGTCGGATTGCCGATCGTCTCGGTCAGCAGGCCGATCATGTTGTGGAAGTACACCGTCGTGCGGAGCCCGCCATTCCACCAGGTGGAGTAGCCGGCGCCGAGTCGCATCACGACGCCGCCCTTCTCCTCCTGCACGAACCGGTTGTGCATCGCGCCGCCGACGACATCGAGCCCCGTCTTGATGAGCGGGTGGATGTTGAAGTTCATCGGGTCGCGGAAGGGCGGCGCGAACATCACGGTGCCGGCCGGGCCCGTCTGGTGATGGTTGTACATCACCTGCGGGTACCACTCCGTGTAGAGCACCCGGTTCATGTTCTCCGACTCGGGCTGCGCGGCGAGGTAGAAGTCGCGGTTGTTGTCGTGCCCGATGTACTTCTGGTAGAGGCGCGGCACACCGTTCATCGTGCGGCGGCGCGGGTCCGGATTGCGCATGTACCAGTCGGAGACGAGTTCCATCCCGTCCGGATTGGCGTGCACCATCACGATGATGAGGTCGTTGCGGAATCGCGTCGTCTCCTCGTCGTCGCCCGAGACGAGCTGCCAGTTGCTCTCGATCAGCTGCTGCGCGCCCAGCACCTCGGTCGCGTGGAGGCCGCCGTCGATCCAGACGATCCCCTTCCCTTCCTTGGCGAGTTGCTTGGCCTCGGCCGCGGTGACGCCCTCGGAGCGCGCGAGGCGCTCGGCGATGCGCCGGTAGCGCTCGCGGTTGCGCAGGTTCTCGGGGCTCGAGACGATCGCCATCAGCTGCGGCCGGCCCTCGGCCGTGATGCCGATCGTGTCGAGGTCCATCCGGTCCGACTCCGTCGCGAGCTTCGCCCAGTACTCGGCGAACTTCGTGTAGTTGGGGAGGACGTAGTCGGCGCCGATCTCGTGGCCGAAGAAGTCCTTGGGAGAGGTCAGGCGCTGCTGAGCGGCGGCCGGGAGGGCCAGGACCGCGGTGAGCGCCAGGGCATTGCGTACGGAGCGCCAAGCCATCGCGATAAGACTCCGGTGAGGGGTACCAGCCATAGTCTACGCCCGGCGGGCCCCGAGCGCTGACCCGTGCACCGCCGCTCCAACGTGGGCAGATTCCGGGCGTAACATCACCGTCTCCCTCCATTCGGAGTGCCTGCGTGCGCCGTCCCGTCCTCGCCATCGCTGCCCTGCTCCTGACCGTCCCCGGCCCGCGCCTCGCCGCGCAGGTCCCGCAGGACGAGTTCGCCGCGCGGCGCGCGGCGCTGGCGGAGGCGCTCCCCGATGGCGTGATCCTCGCCCTCGGCGCCGGCGAGCCGGTCCCGGATTACATCCCGTTCCGGCAGAACCCGCACCTCTTCTACCTCACGGGCTTCACCGAGCCGGGCGCTGCGTACGTGATGGTGAAGCAGGGTGCGGCGCGCACCGAGATGATCTTCGTGCGCGCCAACAACCCCGCGCAGGAGGTCTGGACCGGGGCGCGCCTCGGCGTCGCCGGCGTCCGCACTCGGATGGGCATCGAAGGGCGCGACGCGGCGATCCTCTCGACCGTGCTCGACTCGCTGGTCAAGGCGCATCGCACGCTCCACGTGCTGGGTGACATCAGCGCGCGGATGACGGAGCGCTCGTTCCACGACCAGTTCCTCGACATCGTGCGCGCCGCGAATCCCTCGGTCGAGGTGAAGGACGCGCGACGCACGCTCGAGCGCCTCCGCGGCCGGAAAAGCGCGGCCGAGCTCGACCGCCTGCGCGTCGCGGCCGAGATCAGCGCGCGCGGCCACCTCGCGGTGCTGCACGCCGTGCAGCCGGGAATCGCCGAGTTCGAGTTGCAGGCGCTCGCCGAGGGGATCTGGCGGCGCGAGGGAGGCGACGGCCCGTCGTACGGTTCGATCGTCGGCTCGGGTCCGAACTCGACGACCCTCCACTACAACCGGAACGACCGCGTCGCGCAGGCCGGTGAGCTGATCGTGATGGACATGGCGAGCTACTTCGACGGCTACGCCGCGGACATCACGCGCACGGTGCCGGTGAGCGGCCGCTTCACGCCGGAGCAGCGGGCGATCTACACGATCGTGCTCGAGGCGCACAAGGCGGCGGAGCGGCAGATCAAGGTCGATGGCGCCGCGCGCGCGATGTCGGACTCGGCGAACGTCGTGATGGCCGCCGGGTTGGCCTCGATGGGGCTGATCGAGGCGCCCGGCGCGACCTACGACTGCGGCACGCCGGAACAGGCGCGCACCTGCCCGCAGCTCGGGCTCTACTACATGCACGGGCTCGGCCACGGCATCGGGCTGCTCGTGCACGACCCCGACCAGTACACGACGACGGGAAAGATCGGCGTCGGGAGCGCCTTCACGATCGAGCCGGGCATCTACGTGCGCGCGAACCTGATCGAGATCATCCCGGACACCCCGCGCAACCGGCAGCTGAAGGCGAGGATCGGCGCGGCGGTCGCGAAGCACGCGAACATCGGCGTGCGGATCGAGGACGATTACCTGGTCACGGAGGGCGGCGTCATCCGCGCCTCGGCCGGCGCCCCGCGGGAGATCGAGGACCTCGAGCGCGAACTCGCCAAGCCGCGCACGCCGCGCGATCCCACCGTGGTCGAGCGGTACCTGCGCTACAAGACCGGGCGCTGAAGTCTCTGTTTGAGGTCCCCCGCGGCGAGCGGGGATCCCCTCCGTCGCTCCGGTCGCGGAAGGCAACTGCGCCCGTCGTGAGCTGACCGGCGCACGAGCCGAACAGCGCACCCCTCGCGGCGAGCGTGCGCGGCCGGGAGCCACGCAGCCGGACCCCGCCGCGTAGCGAGAGACGGCGGCAGTACCGCCGGCTCGGAGCGTGTAAGCGGCAGGGTCCGGCGGAGGGGCTCCCGGACGCGCACGCGGGTCCCGGAGCGCCGTTAAGCCCGCGCGTCGATATCAGCGATCGACCACGCCGCGCAGAATGCCGGCCCGGATGCGGCGAGCCTTCGCGGATGCCGCAGGATCAGGCGCGATGTGGCGGTCGATCAGCGTGGCCAGTTCGACCGTCGCGTCGAGTGTCGCGGTCTCGCTCTGACGGATCACCGTGAGGGTCATGGTGGCGCCCGGCCGCTTGCCCCAATACTCGCGCCACCGCTCCCCGAACTCCGGGTCGAGCGTGCTGCGGCCGCCGATGTGAGAGATCACGTCGTCCACCACGAGCCCGGCGCGCGAGCCCGCGCCGCCCGGATCGACCGCGGCGACGCGCACGCCCTTCTCGTCCGCGCGCAGCAGCACGCCCAGCCGGGGCTCCCTGATCGAGTCGGTCACGATCCGCCACCCCGCCTTGGGGAGCCACTCCATCCATGGATACTCTTCGCGTCCATCGATGTACCGGCGCTCGAAATCGCCGAGTGCCTTTCCGCGCGCGGCGCGCGTGGCAGCGTTCCAGAAGTCGTCGTGCGTGAAGCCGCGACCCTGCTGCCAGGTCGCCGCCCAGAGCTCGCGCATCACCTGGTCGAGCGAGACGCGATTGTCCGAGGCGTCGCGGATCAGGATGTCGAGCGCGAGACCGGCGAGAGAGCCCTTGTCGTAATAGAGGTCCGAGGTGCCGTCGCGCACGTCGAGCCAGGCCTGGAGGCTCGCGTCCTCGAGCGCCGTCGCCGGGCGCTCATTCACGCCGTCCACCTTGCCGAGCGTGGTCGCGAGGAACGCCGACTCGTCGGTGAGCCCGCTCCGCACCAGCGCGAGGTCGGCGTAGTAGTCGGTGATCCCCTCGCTCATCCAGAGCCAGGTCGTGGGCTGCGGGCGGTCGTACGCGTAGGGAAAGAGATCGGCCGGCCGCAGCCGCTTCACGTTCCAGGCGTGCGCGATCTCGTGCGCGTGGATCGACATCACGAAGGGCTCGTCCAAGTACGGCGCGCCGACGATCGCGAGTTCGCTCTCGGTGTGCTCGAGCGCGCTCATCCCGCCGAAGGCCGAATCGACCACCTCGAGCACCGTGTAGGTGCTCCAGGGTGCGGGGCCGAGGGCGGAGACCAGCGCGTCGGTCGAGCGCTTGAGCGCGTCCCATCGGCCGACGCGGCGTGGCCCGGCGATCGCACCCGCGGGGTACGTCGCGAGCCGCATCCATCGGCCGGCGACCTGTGCGCTGTCGAGGTCGAATCGCCCGACGAAGAAGGGGTGATCCACCAGGTCGTGGAAGTCCGTCGCGCGATACGTGTGCACCGAATCGGCCGGCGTCATCCCGGTGGCGACCAGCCAGCCCGCGTCGGTCCGTACGGTGACGCGCGCGGGCGTGTCGAGTCGCCCCTCGACGTAGGGAAATACGGTCGTCCCGTTGAAGAACCCGAAGTCCTCCGCGGTCCAGCTCTGCGAGGTGTCGAGCGTGTCGGCGCGGACGGTGTAGCGCACCTCGATCGGCGCGCGCGACCCGGGCACGATGCGCCAGGTGTCGGGGTCGAGCTTGTCCCAGCGCAGCGGCAGACCGTCCTGCGTCGCGGTGAACGCGGAGACGTTCCGCGCGAAATTGGAGATCTCGTACGCGCCGGGGGTCCAGGCGGGCAACGAGAGCAGGACCGGCCCGGGGCCCCCGACCGACATCCGGGCCCGTAGCTGGATCGACCGGTCGCTCACCTCGGCCGCGCCGAGCGTGACCTCAAAGCGAACGTCCGAGACGGGCGCGGAGACCGGCGGCCGCACCGCCTGCGCCGACGCGGGCGACGACTGGGCGGCTCCGGAGGCCACCGGGAGCGCGACCAGTGCGAGGACTCCGAGCATAAGGAGGGGACGTGACATGACGAACGCTCGGCAGGCGACGGGGGCCACCGCAAGGCGTTCCCGTGCCGTTCGACGGGGGTGGTTCGTCCTTCTGTTCGGACCCAACCGCCCACCGCCCCCATGACCGCACCCACCCGCAGTGCCCGTGCGCAGGAACACAAGCGTCTTCATCTCGTGATGCGGGATGGATCCCTCGTCGAGGGCTCCATCTTCATCGCGGAGGACATGTCGCTCGTGTCCTTCCTGGGCAGCCGCAAGGGAGGCTGGATGAACATGGTGGAGGCGCGCCGGCCGAAGCTTGCCGAGGCGCCCGGGCATCTGATCGCGCAGACGGATCTCGTCGTCCTCGTGTCGGCCCCCGACGCGAACATGCAGGTGGTGAGCCAGAACGGCGCGGGCGCCGGGGAGCGCGAGGTCGAGCTGCACCTGATCGGCGGCAAGATCCTCAAGGGCTACATGTTCCTCGCGCCGATGCAGCGGATGAGCGACTACCTGAGCCACTGCGGCAAGTTCGCCGGGCTCCAGCGCGCCGTCCTCTCGCCCGACGGGCAGGAGCTCGGCGACGTCGCCGTCAACACCTCGGCCATCGCGATGATCCGCGAGGCGCGCGCCGAGGCCTAACGGCCTCCGGTGACGTCGCGGATGACGTCCCGCAAGAGCGCCGGGCGGTCGGTGAACATCCCGTCGACGCCAAGGCCGATCAGGCGCCGCATCACGGCGGGATCGTTGACCGTGTAGGGGTGCACAGAGAGCCCGGCCGCGTGCGCCGCCGCGACCATCCGCGCGCTGACGATGCGCCGCGCCGGGCCGATGCCCTTGGCGATCGCCGCGATGCGCCGCAAGGTGGGCTCGAGCGAGTCCGGCGCGATCGGATCGTCGATCAGGGCAACAAGCGGCACCGCGGGATCGAGCCGGTGCATCCGCTCCAGACTCGCGAAGCTGAACGATTGGACGATGACGCGTCCGGTGTCCGCGCCCGGACCGGCCAGCCGATGCCGCCGGAGGACCGCCAGCAGCGCCTCCTCCATCCCCGGCGCCTCGTCGGGACTCTTGGTCTCGATGTAGAAGCGGACGTTCGCGCGTGAGGCGTACCGGGAGAGCACCTGCTCCAGTGAGGGGATGCGCTCCCCGGCGTAGCTGGGTCCGCGCCGAGCGGGGAACGAGTCGGCGAACCAACTGCCGACCTCACAGCGCTGGATCTGGGCCCAGGTGCGTTCCCGCGCCAACCCGCGGCAAGCCCCTGCCGGCCCCCGCGCCGTGCGGTCGAGCGAGTCGTCGTGCAGCACCACCAGCACGCCGTCCTTCGTGAGCTGCAGATCCTGCTCGATCCAGTCCGCCCCCTGCCCGAGCGCGAGATCCCACGCCGCGAAGGTGTGCTCGGGCGCCTCGAACGACGCCCCGCGATGCGCGATGACAACGACATCCGGCGACGAGAGGCGACCCGCCGCGGTGAACGCGGCGAGGAGTGCAAGAGTCAGAAGCAGAAGTCCGGCACGTCGCATGCGAGGAGGATACGCCCGGTCGCCGCGGGATGGGAGCCGCCGAGCGTCACACCCACGTCACGCGAGATCGATCGAGAGTAGCGGATGCGGTAGGTGAGCCGCAGTTTCCTCACACCTCCCACCTCACACCTCACATCTGCCGTTCATGCGCCGCCACCTGATCCTTCTCGCAGCGTTGGCCCCCGGCCTCCTTCAGCCGCAGGGCCTCCCCGCCCGGCGCCCCGCCGCCCAATCGGCCGCGATCCTCTACGACATCCGCTTCCCCAACATCGCCCAGCGCGAGGCGGAGGTGACGATCCGCTACGAGGCGCTCCCTGCGATCCCGCTGCGCGTGCGGATGAGCCGCAGCTCTCCCGGCCGCTACGCCCTCCACGAGTTCGCGAAGAACATCTACAACGTGAAGGCGACCGACGAGAACGGCACCGCGCTGCGCCTCGACCGCATCTCACCGCACGAATGGCGCGTGATCGGTCACAAGGGGAAGGTGGTCTTCAGCTACACGCTCTTCGCCGACCGCGCCGACGGCACCTACGCCGGCATCGATCCCACGAGGGCGCACCTCAACATCCCGGCGACCTTCGCGTGGGCGCCCACCCTCGAGAGCCGGCCGATCCAGGTCACCTTCCATCTCGCCGGACCCGACTGGAAGATCGCGACGCAACTGCAGCCGACGGCGAGCCCGAACACCTTCCGCGCCCCGAACTTCCAGTACTTCATGGATTCGCCGACACACCTGGGCGCACTCGACATCCGCGAGTGGCCCGTCACGAGCGGCGGCCGCACGCAGACCATCCGCCTCGCGGTCAATCATGTCGGGACCGCGGCCGAGGTGACCGAGTACACGGAGATGACCAAGCGCGTGGTGAACGAGATGGCGGCCGTCTTCGGCGAGCTCCCGGCGTTCGACTTCAGCACCTACACCTTCATCGCCTGCTATCGCTCCAACTGCGCGGGCGACGGGATGGAGCACCGCAACTCGACCTCGCTCACTTCAGGCAACTCGCTCTCGGCGAGCTGGCTGCAGCTGCTCGGCACCGTGAGCCACGAGTTCTTCCACGCGTGGAACGTGGAGCGCATCCGCCCGCGGTCGCTCGAGCCGTTCGACTTCACCGAGGCGAACATGAGCGGAGAGCTCTGGATCGCCGAGGGGTTCACGAACTACTACGGTCCGCTGGTGATCGCGCGCGCCGGGATCCTCGCGCCGGACCAGTACGCGGAGGGGCTCTCGAACGCCGTGAACACGCTGACCAACTCCCCGGCGCGGCGCTTCACCGGCGCGATGGGGATGAGCCAGCAGGCGCCGTTCGTCGATGCCGCGGCGTCGATCGACCCGCACAACCGCGTGAACACCTTCATCTCGTACTACACGTACGGCGAGGGGCTCGGGCTCGCACTCGACCTGATGCTGCGCGCTCGCACGCCGGGGGCGACGCTCGACGACTTCATGCGCGAGATGTGGCGCCGGCACGGCAAGGCGCAGACGGCCGCCCTCGCGCCGGCGCGTCCCTACACTGCGGCCGACGCCGAGGCCGCGCTGGCCGCGGTCGCGAACGATTCGGCGTTCGCGCGCGACTTCTTCCGGCGCTTCGTCGTCGGCAGCGAACTTCCCGACTTTCCGCGGCTGCTCGAGCGCGGGGGATTCCTCGTGCGCGTGGCCGAGCCCGATCGCGGGTGGATCGGCGACCTGCCGCTCGCGTCCTTCGACGGGCGTGTCGTGGTGTCGGGGCCGACGATCATGGGCTCGCCGGCGTACGAGGCCGGCATCGCCGCGGGCGATCGGATCGTCAGCGTGAACGACGTGCAGATGACGACCGATGCGCAGCTGCGCGCCGCGATCGCGGAACTGAAGCCGGGCGCGACCGTGCGGATGTCGTGGCAGGGGCGGACCGGACTGCGGTCGGGCACGCTGCCGGTGCGGGCGAATCCGCGCGTCGAGGTCGTGGCGTTCGAGAAGGCGGATCGGACGCCGTCGGCGGCGCAGCGGGCGTTCCGCGAGGCGTGGCTGCGGAGCCGGCAGTAGCCAGCGCCGCACCATCTGCAGCATCAGGCGGGCAGTCGCCACGGCGTTGGGTCCACGGGGGGCACGCCTCCCGTCGCCAGCGCCGCCAGCACCTCCCCCGTCGCCGCGGAGAACTTGAACCCGAACCCGCCGCACGGGCTCCCGAGCACCACCTGCGGATGCTCCGGGTGCCGGTCGAGGATGAAGTGCCCGCTCGGCGTGTGCGTGTACAGGCAGGCCGCGCCCCGCAGGTGCGCGCCGATCCCGCGCGGCACGTAGCGCCTCACCATCGTCCGCGCGGGTGCGATGTCGCGCGGCTGGATCGCGCGGTCCACGCCCTCGGCGGTCACGAAGTCGCCGCTGCCGTGCGCCGCGACCTTCACGGCTCCGTCGAGCGCGGGGAAGATCGCGGTCGCATGCACGCCGTCGTCGCAGGCCAGCACGATCGGCGCCTCCTCCGGTCCCATCGCCGGTGCACCTGGCTCCACCGCGAACCAGTGCTGCGTCGTGCGCTCGACGCGCAGGTCCAGGCCGAGCGGCGCGAGCAGCGCGGGCATCCACGCGCCCGTGCAGAGGATGAGGCGCTCGGCCCGGTACTCGCCCCGCGCCGTCGTCACCAGGACGCCGTCCCCTTCGACGCGCCAATCGCGCATCGCCTCGCCGGGATGCAGTGCCGCGCCGCCGGCGCGCGCCGCCGCGTGTTCGGCGCGCAGGATCGCCTCCGGTCGCAGGATGCCCGCGCCGGGATCGTGGAACCCCACCATCCACTCATACGGCGCGAGGTGGGGCCAGCGGCGCCGCACCTCGCGCGCATCGAGCATCTCGTACGGCGCGCCGTGCGCGTCGGCGCTCGCGCGCGAGCCCGCGACGTAGAGATCCTCGTCGCGCCCCAGGAAGAGCCCACCGCTTTGCTGGAAGAGCAGCGTCCCCGACGCCGACGCGAGCTCCGACCAGAGTGCGTTGGCACGCCGCACGAGCGGCACGTACTGCGCCCCCTCCCATGCCGACACGCGCGTCACGCGCGACTCGCCGTGCGTCGAGCCGAACGCGTGCGGCGGCGACCATCGGTCGAAGCCGAGCACGCGGTGACCCGCGGCGGCGAGTCGCCATGCGGCGGCGCTTCCCACGGCTCCGAGTCCCACGACGATCACATCGGCCGACCGCGCCATCCGGATCCCCCAAGTGGAGAGGAGAAGCAAGCACTTCCGCACACTGGCGTCCACCGGCGCATCCGGCGAGAATCCCTCTGTCGCCGTCCCTCAACCGAACCGACCGGCCCATGCCCCGCTCTCCTTTGCTCCGATCCGCCAGGAACGTCGCGCTGCGCGTGGCGCAGCTCCTCGCGACCGCCGTCCCGGCCCTCCTCTCCGCCCAGGTCGCGGCCCCGCCCTCCGGGGCCCCCGCCGACCTCGTCGTGCTCGGCGGCCGCATCCACACCGCCGATGGCGCCCGCCCCGTGGCCGACGCGATGGCGGTCCGCGACGGGCGCATCGTCTTCGTGGGTGACGTCACCGGCGCGCGCGCGCTGATCGGACCCCGCACGCAGACGCTCGACCTCGAGGGTCGCACCGTGATCCCGGGGATGACCGACGCGCACGCGCACGTCGCCGGACTCGGCCAGTCGCTGCGCACCGTGGACCTCGTCGGCACGCGCTCCTACGACGAGGTGATCGCGCGGGTGGTCGCGCGCGCGCGCACGACCCCGGCCGGCGAGTGGATCACCGGCCGCGGATGGGACCAGAACGACTGGGGCGACACGCGCTTCCCGACCCACGAGGCGCTCTCGCGTGCGGTGCCGGGCCACCCGGTGTACCTCACGCGCGTCGATGGCCACGCCGGACTCGCGAACGCGATGGCGATGCAGAAGGCCGGCGTCACCCGCGACGCGAAGGATCCGACCGGCGGCTCGATCGAGCGCGACGCGGCGGGCAACCCGGCGGGCGTGTTCGTGGACAATGCGCAGGGACTCGTCGGCCGCGCGATCCCGGGGGCGACCCGCGCGCAGGTCAAGGACGCGCTCAAGGCCGCGATCGCCGAGATGCACCGCTGGGGGATGACCGGTGTGCACGATGCCGGCTCCTCGGCGCAGGTGCTGGAGCTCTACGAGGAGCTCGGCCGCGAGGGCGCGCTCAACATCCGCCTCTACGCCATGATCTCTGACCACGCGCCGACGATCGACGCCTGGATCAAGCGCGGTCCGCAGTCGGGACTCCACGACGGCACGCTCTGGGTCCGCTCGATCAAGCTCTACCAGGACGGCGCGCTCGGCTCGCGCGGCGCCGCGCTGCTCGAACCCTACGCTGACGACGCGAAGACCACCGGCCTCCTCGTCTCGGCCCCGGCGCACATCCTCGAGGTCGCGACCAAGGCGCTCGGCGCCGGCTTCCAGGTGAACACGCACGCGATCGGCGACCGCGGCAACCGGCTCGTGCTCGATTCGTACGAGGCCGCGCTCAAGGCAGTGCCGACCGCGGACCACCGCTTCCGCGTCGAGCACGCGCAGATCATCCACTACGACGACATCCCGCGCTTCGCCGAGCTCGGCGTGATCCCGTCGATGCAGGCGTCGCACCAGACGAGCGACATGTACTGGGCGGGCGTCCGGCTCGGCGAGACCCGGCTCCGCGGCGCCTATGCGTGGCGGTCGCTGCTCGAGAGCGGCGTGATCATCCCCAACGGCTCGGACTTCCCGGTGGAGCTGGTGAACCCGCTGATCTCGTTCAAGGCGTCGGTCTCTCGACAGGACGCGAAGGGGTGGCCGACCGGCGGCTGGTATCCGGAACAGCGGATGACGCGCGACGAGGCGCTCAAGTCGATGTCGCTCTGGCCGGCCTACGCGGCGTTCCAGGAGAACGAGCTCGGCTCGCTGGCCAAGGGGAAGCGCGCGGACTTCGTCGTGCTCGACCAGGACATCATGCGGGTGCCGGACGACGCCATCCTCGCGACCAAGGTGATCTCCACCTGGGTCGGAGGGCGCAAGGTCCACGAGAGGAAGTGAGGCGATGCCGCTCAAGCAGCTCTTCCTGATCCGGATCGCGCTCGTCACCGGCGTGGCGCTCTTCGCGGCGCTCGCCGCGTATCAGCGGTCCCAGGGCACGCTGGTGGCCGAGGCGCTCACGTCCGGGCCGCTCGCGAACCTGCGCTACGTGCTCTGGGCGCTCGCCGCGGGCGCGGTCGCCGCGGCGCTCTTCATCAAGCCGAAGCTCGAGGCGGCCCGACCGGCGCAGCGCGGCAGCTACCTCGTGATCGGCTGGGCCTTCGGCGAGGGCGTCGCCCTCTTCGGCACGGTGCAGCACTTCATCGGCGGACCGGTGAGCACGATGGCGATCGGCCTGCTGACCTTCGTGGTCGTGCTGCTGTTGCTGCCGATCCCGCGCGACCGCGCCTGATGCGGGTCGTCTCCCTGCTGCCGAGCGCGACCGAGATCGTGGCCGCGCTCGGCGCGCTGGAGCATCTCGTCGGGGTGACACACGCCTGCGACCACCCGGAGATGGTCGCCTCGCGCGCGCGGGTGACACGGACCGCGGTGAGGGCCGACGCCGCGGCGGGCGTCGTGGACGCGCAGGTGCGCGCGATCACCGCCGCGGGCACGCCGCTCTACACGCTGCTCGAGGACCGCATCCGGGTCCTCCACCCCGATCTCATCATCACGCAGGCGCTCTGCGAGGTCTGCGCGGTCACGGAGACCGACGTCCGCGCATTGGCGGCGCGCCTGGAGCCGCGACCGCGAGTGCTGACCCTCTCGGCGACCTCGCTCGACGGCGTGCTCGATGACATCCGCGCGGTGGGCAGCGCGCTCGACCGGGCCGACGAGGCCGACGAGTTCCTGGCCGGTGCGCGCGCCCGGCTGCGCGCCGTGCACGAGACGCTCAAGGCCGCGAAGGCGCCCCGGCCGCGCGTCGCGGTCGTCGAGTGGGGCGACCCGATCTACGCCGCCGGCCACTGGATGCCGGAGATGGTGCACCGGGCGGGTGGCGTGGACGTGCTCGCGAAGCAGGGCGAGCACTCGGTGGTCGTCACGCTGGACGCGGTGCGCGCCTCGGCGCCCGAGGTCGTCGTGATCGCACCCTGCGGCTACGACCTCGCGCGCGCGACGACCGAGGGCGAGCGACTGCTCGCGCTCCCGGACTGGGCGTGGGCGCGCGACGCGAGGGTCTTCGCGATCGACGCCAACGCCTTCGCGAGCCGTCCCGGGCCCCGCCTCGTGGATGGCGTCGAGTTGCTCGCGCGCCTGTTCAATCCGCCGCTCTTCACACCCATCGACCCACTCTTCGCGCGGCCGCTCACCGCCGCCGCGCGCGCTGCCTGAGGACACCCGCGATGCTCAAGCCCTCCGCCGTCACCTTCCTGAAGCAGCTTCTCGACACCCCGGGCCCGTCGGGCTACGAGTCCGCGGCCGCGCGCGTCTGGCGCGAGGAGGCCGCGAGCTTCGCCGTCGAGGTGCGCGCCGACGTCCACGGCAACAGCAGTGCCGTCGTGAACCCGGATGGCGTCCCGACGATCATGCTCGCGGGCCACATCGACGAGATCGGCGTGATCGTCACCTACATCGACGACGACGGGTTCGTCTACATCGCGCCGATCGGCGGGTGGGATCCGCAGGTGCTGGTCGCCCAGCGCATCCGGTTCCTCGGCCGCGACGGTGACGTGCTCGGCGCGGTCGGCAAGAAGCCGATCCACCTGATGAAGCCCGAGGACCGCGAGAAGGCGTCGAAGATGACCGACCTCTGGGTGGACATCGGCGCGACGACGAAGGCGCAGGCCGAGGCGGTGCTCTCGATCGGCGACGCCGGCGTGATCGACCAGCGTGCGCTCGACTTCCCCAACGACCGCATCGTCTCGCGGTCGATCGACGACCGCATCGGCGCGTTCGTCGTGCTCGAGGCGCTGCGCCGCTATGCCGCCGATCCCGGCGAGGCGCGCGTGGTCGCGGTCGCGACGACGCAGGAGGAGATCGCGTATCACGGCGGCGGGGCGCGGGTCGGCGCCGAGCGGGTGGACCCGGCGATGGCGATCGTCGTCGACGTGACCTTCGCGACCGACCATCCCGGCGTCGAGAAGAAGGAACTCGGGGACTCGCGGATCGGCAGCGGCCCGGTGCTCACGCGCGGCTCGGTGATCTCGCCGGTGGCGTTCCGGATCCTGCGCGACACGGCGGAGTCGGCCCGCATCCCTTACACGCTGCACGCGGCCGGTCGGGAGACGAGCACCGATGCCGACGCGATCCATCTCGCCCGGAGCGGCGTCGCGACCGCGCTCGTCTCGATCCCCAACCGCTACATGCACTCCCCGAACGAGATGGTGAGCCTCGTGGACCTCGACCGCGCGGCGACCCTGATCGCCGCCGCCTGCAAGGCGGTCACGGCCGGCACCGACTTCACGGCGCGCTGACGGCGGGAAGGGACTGCGTACTCCGTCGCTGCGCCTGGGCGACGAGCCGCATCGAGGCGTCGCGCACCTCGCGGTCGCGATCGTCGCGCAGCATCTGCACGCAGGCCATCGCCTGTGGCGTCCGGATGGTCACGAGCGCCGTGCAGGCATGGATGCGGTAGGCCGCGGTGCGACGCAGCGGATGCGCTCCCTCGCCCTGCGCGCAGCGGATCAGCAGCTGCACCGCCTCGGCACCGCCGAGCGCGCCGAGTCCCTCGATCGCCGCATAGAGCACCTCACGGTCCTCCTCGTCGTCGAGCAGCGGCGCGAGGAGCGGCACCGCGCGCAGGTCACGGCGCGCGATGAGGCCGGCGACCCCCCGCGCGCGCACCGGCGCGGCCTCGTCGCGCAACGACACGCCGAGCGCCTCGAGCGCGCGGTCACCCGGGAAGCGGGAGAGCGCCGCGACCGCGGAGCGTCGGGCATTCGCATCCGCGTGCTGCAGCATCTCGACCAGCAGGTCCTCGCCCTGGGGTTCACCGAGGTCTCCGAGGAGCATCGCGGCGAGCCGCACGAGGTGTGGCTCGACATCCCGCGCGAGCGCGAAGAGCGCATCGTGGGCGCGGCGCAGGTCGCGCAGCGCGTCGAGGCAGGTCTTCCGCGCCTCGGCGGTCGGCGCATTCGCGTATTCATCGATCAGCGCGTTCGCGCCGTCGGTTCCGTACCGGTCGAGCACCGCCTGGAGCCGCGCGACCGCGACCTGGTCGTCGGCGCGCTGATGCCGGAGCGCCGCCAGCTTGCGCAGCATCACGGGCTTGGCGAGCCGGCGGACCGCGTGCGCGAACGCCTGTCGGCGCGCATCGGCGGAGTCGCGCTCGAGCTGCGCGTACTCCACCGAGATCAGTCCGGCCATGGCCTCGATCAGGTCGTCGGAGCGGCCGCTGCGGAAGGCGAGGTCGGCAAACGCCACGAGCGCGTCGAGCGCGCCCTGCAGCTCCGGAAGCTCGACGGACCCGCCGAGCGCGCCGAGCGTGAGGGCGAGCCCTGGATGCGAGGGGGACGACACCGGAGGCGGCTCGCGCAGCTTCTCGTTCTCGTCCGGCGGTGGCGGCGGGACCACCGGCATGACGATCGGCGTTCCGCCGGGGGTCCCGACCGGCGTCCGCGGCGTCGCGCGCATCGCGGCGGAGGACCGCGGCGTCTCGATCCGCGAGGGACGGCGCGGCACCGCAGACGGGGCATCGTCGGCGACGTCCGAGGCGACCGCCGCCGCGCGCACCTTCATCCGGCGCATGATGCTCCGCGAATCGATGACGGTCGCGCCGGCGGCGAAGCGTCCGACCGGGTCCTCCCCCGTCGGCGCATTGCCGAGCAGGCGGCCGAGATCGAAGAGATCGGCCGCCGCCGCGCGCGGCGTCACGGTCAGCTCCTCGACGCCGTACGCCGAGAGCCGGTCGGCGAGCAGCCGGGCATCGTCGTCGGGGTCGGCCATCGCGACGTCGTCCACGAGCAGCGCACGCTCGGGACCCGGCGCGATCCGCGCCGCACCGGCCTTCGCCGCCGCGACGACCTGGCTGACCTGCGCGCGCTGCTCCGGCATCGCCGACGGTTGATCCGCCGCGATCCGCACGAGTCGTGCGAGGCGACGGACCAGCTCGAGGTTCGGGGGGCTCTTGGGCGGGTCGGGTTGATCGCTCATCGTCTGCTGGTGCGCCTGTTGGCGTGCGGATAACATACGCGGGCCCGCCGATGCCGACTATCCGACCTCACTCCCTTGCCTGGGCCGCGGTCCTGCTGGTCGCGGCTCTCGGCTCCGGATCCGCACCCGTGGCGACACGAGGGTCACTGCCGTCGCAGGAGTCGGCCGCACGCATCGCGGCCGACGTCGCCTGGCTCGCGGACGATGCGCGCGCGGGACGCGCGCCGGGATCGGCAGGGTATGACAGCGCCTCGGTATGGGTCGCCACGCGGTACCGCTCGCTGGCCATCGGCGGGGCGCCCGGCCGGACCAGCTATCACCAGCCCTTCCGCGCGACCGGGGAGTTCGGGCCCGAGCCCGGCATCGACACCGTCGCGACCCGCAACGTCATCGCGGCGCTGGAGGGCATCGACCCGGCGCTCCGCGTCGACGTGATCGTCATCGGCGCGCATCTCGATCATCTGGGGACGTCGCCGCTGCGATCCCTCGACCCCGGTCGCGGCGACGCCGTCCGCAATGGGGCCGACGACAACGCGTCCGGCACCGCTGCGCTGCTCGAGCTCGCCCGCCGGTTCGAGTCGTCGCCGACGCGCCGGACGCTCGTCTTCGCGCACTTCGGCGCGGAGGAGGCGGGGATGATCGGATCCCAGGCCTTCCTCGAGGATTCGATCGTCCCGGTCGCGAGCATCCGCTTCATGCTCAATCTCGACATGGTCGGTCGTCTGGGGAAGCGGCGGATCGGGGTGCGCGGCACGAGGTCCGCTCCGGGACTCGCGTCGCTGCTCGACAGCATCGCCGGCGCGCTCGGGACTGCCACCGATGTCTCCGGAGCCGTCACGATGGACTCCGATCACGCCCCGTTCCACCTGCAGGGGATCCCGGTGCTGCACCTCACGTCCGGCATGCACCGCGATTACCATCGGGCAACGGACGATGCACAGCACATCGATGCGGCGGGGATCGTGCGCATCGTGGATCTCGCCGAGGCCCTCGTCCGCGCGATCGCCGATCGCCCGGACGTTCCGCTGTCCAAGCCATCCAACTGAGGTCGCTCGCATGCGCCCGCTCCATCTCCTGACCGCCATCGCCCTCGTCGTCTCGGCAGCACGGACCGAGGCCCAGCAGCTCCCGGCCGCCGGCTCGGGCACGGTCGTCCTGCGCGCCGCACGCGTGATCGACGGCACCGGCGCCGCGCCGATCGCCAACGGCGTCGTGGTCGTGACCGACGACCGCATCGTCGCCGTCGGCCCCGAAGCGAGCGTCCGCATCCCCGCCGGCGCCCGCCGCATCGACCTCGGCGACGCGACCCTGCTCCCCGGCTTCATCGACCTGCACGTCCACCTGATCGGGCGCGCACTCGAGGACGCGGGCGCGTCCGAGCAGGCGACGCGCGATTACCCCGGCACCGCGGCGATCATCGGTGCGGAGCACGCACGCCGCACCCTGCTCGCCGGCTTCACGAGCGTGCGACAGGTCGGCGCGAGCGGCTTCCAGGACATCGGGCTCCGCAAGGCGATCACCGACGGCTACGTGCCGGGCCCGCGCATCCAGGCGGTCGGTCACTCGCTCGGCATCACCGGCGGCCACTGCGACGAGAACAACTACCGGCCCGGGCTCTTCGACGGCTCGCCGGCGTCGGGGATCGCCAACGGCGTGGAGGAGGTCCGCGCGGCCGTGCGCTACCAGGTGAAGTACGGCGCCGACGCGATCAAGACCTGCGCCACGGCCGGCGTGCTCTCGGCCGGCACTGCGCCCGTCGGCGTCCAGCAGTACACGTTCGAGGAGCTCAAGGCGATGGTGGACGAGGCGCGCAAGATCGGCGTGAAGGTCGCCGCGCACGCGCACGGGGCCGAAGGGATCAAGGTCGCCTCGCGCGCCGGGGTCGCGAGCATCGAGCACGGCTCGTTCCTCGACGAGGAGGGGGCGCGCCTGATGGCCGCCAACGGCACCGCCCTCGTGCCGACGATGATGGCGGGCGAGGCCGTGCTGCGCGCGGCCGATGCCGGCAAGATGCCACCCTATATCGCCGAGAAGGCGCGCGCCGCCGCGACCGCGATGAAGAACGCGACCCGTCGCGCCAAGGCCGCCGGCGTGCCGATCGCCCTCGGCACCGACGCCGGCGTCGGCAAGCACGGGGAGAATGGGCACGAGTTCACGCTGATGGTCGAGTGGGGCGGCCTCACCCCGATGGAGGCGATCGTCGCCGGAACCTCCGCCGCCGCGAAGGTCCTCGGGTGGGAGGAGCGACTGGGCACGCTGGCGCCGGGCAAGCTGGCCGATATCGTCGCGGTGCCGGGGGACCCGATCCGCGACGTGCGCGCGCTCGAGAGGGCGTCGTTCGTGATGAAGAACGGCGTGATCTTCAAGGGTGAGGGGGCGGTGCGCTGACGCGCGGCGCCGGCCACCGCTCCCGATGACCGGCGTGCTGCACGTCTGGTCGAGCGCCCACTACGCGATCCCCCTCCCCGAGGGGCATCGGTTCCCGATCGCGAAGTACGGGCTGCTGCGCGAGGCCATCGTCGCCGAGGGCGTGGTGCCGGCCGAGGGCGTCCACGACCCCGCGCGCGCGCCGCTCGAGGACGTGGGCCGCGTGCACGATGCCGCATACCTCGAACGCCTGCTGCGGGGCACGATGCCCGCGGCCGAGCAGCGCACGATGGGCTTCCCGTGGAGCGCGGCGCTCGTGGAGCGCTCGTTCCGCGCGAGCGGCGGGACGCTCGAGGCCGCCGAGCGTGCCCTGAGCGCCGGCATCGCGATGAATCTCGCCGGCGGCACGCACCACGCCTTCGCGACGCACGGTGAGGGGTTCTGCGTGCTGAACGACGTCGCGATCGCGGTCCGGGCGCTGCGCGCGCGCGGTCGGCTCCGGCGCGCCGCGATCGTGGACCTCGACGTCCATCAGGGCAATGGCACGCACGCACTCTTCGCGGAGGACGAGGAGACCTTCACCTTCTCGATGCACGGCCGGCGCAACTACCCGTTCCGGAAGGTGCCCGGCCGGCTCGACGTCGAGCTCGAGGACGGCACCGGCGACACCGAGTACCTCGAACGGCTCGCGGCGGCGCTCCCGGCAGTGCTCGTGCAGTCCCGTCCGGACCTCGTGTTCTACCTCGCCGGTGCCGACCCCCACGAAGGGGACACGCTCGGACGGCTGAAGCTCACCTTCGACGGGCTGATGCGCCGCGATGCGCTCGTGCTCGAGTCGTGCCGCGCCGTCGGGGTTCCGGTGGCCATCGTGATCGCTGGCGGGTACGGTCGTGATGTGCACGACACCGTGCGGGTGCACGTGAATACGGCGCGCGTGGCGCGCAGCTTCCTCTGACCCCGATGCCGCCGATCCCTCCCCCGCAGGCCGACGGCCTGACCGCGAGTACCGCGGTGCCGCTCTACTGGTGCCGCTACGCGCCGGCCGCGCCGCGCGGGCGGCTGGTGGTGCTGCACGGCGGCCCCGGGGCGGACCACGGCTACCTGCTGCCGCAGATGCTCGAGCTCGCGAGCGAGCGCGAGTGCCTCTTCTACGACCAGCGGGGCGGCGGGCGGTCGAAGACCGACGATCGCACGCCGATCACCTGGCGGACGCACGTCGAGGACCTGACCGCCGTGATCGCCGAGCTCGCGCCGGGGCCGCTGACGCTGGTCGGCTACTCGTGGGGGGCGATGCTGGCGATGCTTTACGCGGTCGAGGCCGAGGCCAGTTCCGGCAGCGCGGGTCCCGCGCCGGTGCGGATGGTGCTGCTCGACCCCGCCCCGATCACGCGCGCCTGGCGCCTGGAGTTCGAGGCGGAGTTCGCGCGCCGCCAGCAGGGCCCGGCCATCGCCGCGATGCGCGCCGAACTGGCGGAGAGCGGACTCCGAGAGCGCGATCCGGAGGCCTTCCGCCAACGGACCTTCGAACTCAGCGTCGCGGGGTACTTCGCGGACCCCGCCCGTGCCCGCGACCTCACGCCATTCCGCGTCACCGGCCGGGTGCAGCAGTCGGTCTGGGAATCGCTGGGTGCGTTCGACCTGCGGGAGGGCCTGCGAGACGTGCGGTGCCCTTCACTCGTCGTTCATGGCAAGCAGGATCCGATCCCGATGGCGTCGGCCGAGGCCGCGGCTCAGGCGCTCTCGGCGGAGACCCTCTGGCTGGATGCCTGCGGCCATGTCCCCTATGTTGAACGGGCGGAGGCGCTCTTCCCGGCGATCCGCCGTTTCCTGAATGAGACCGAGTCCCTCGTCACCCCATGACATGACGGCCAGCGACGACATCACCCAGCCGCACGTCGCGACCATCGAGTTCGAGGGTCGCCGCTACAACGTGTCGGTGCGCGTGGTCTACGATGGGATCGAGTACGTCGGCCGGCTCTGGTTCGCGGACGAGTCCTGGGACGACCTCGGCCTGCCGGACCGCGGGGCCCTCCCGGGCAAGACACGCGACGAGGTGGTCGCGCAGGCCAAGAAGCTCTCGACCGCCGACCTCGCCAAGCGCCACAAGCGCGCGCGCGCCGAGAAGCGGCGCTTCCTGGGCCTCCGCCGCCACACCGAGGACATCCTCGCGAAGATCCGGTATCTGAACCAGGTCGCGATCTCGATGCGCGCCGGACTCCTCGACGTCGAAGGGGCGGCCCAGGAGATCGACCTGACGGAGAAGCAGCTGCACGTGCTGATCGACCAGCTGGGCGAGCACGCGGGGGTCGAAGAGTAGGAAGTAGGAAGTAGGAAGTAGGAAGTAGGAAGCCGGCAGAGTTGCTGCCCCCTGCCTCCTGCCCCCTGCTAGCTTTCTCCCATGGATAGCCGCGCCGCCGCGCACCTGCTCCACGAGATCGTCGCGCTGCTTGAGCTGCAGGGTGAGGACCCCACGGTGCCCGCCCCGTACGCCGATGCGGCGCGCTCGCTCGCGGCCAACGAGGTGCTGCCGCTGGCCGACATCCTCCGGCGCGACCGCCGGCGCTTCGCGCCCGAGGCCGTCGAGGTGCTCGAGGAGCTGAAGGAGACCGGGGACTCGACGCTGCTCGACCGGCTGCGCGAGTCCACCCCGGAAGGCCTCTTCGAGATGATGCGGGTGCCGGGACTCGGGCCGTCGCGCATCCGGCGCATCCACGAAGGGCTCGGCATCGACACCCTGCAGGAACTCGAGGACGCCGCCCGCGACGGCCGACTCGCCAAGCTCCCGCGCTTCGGCGCGCGCACGGCCGAGCAGGTGCTGCGCGGCATCGCGTGGCTCAAGGAGAGCGGTGCCCAGGTGCTGCTCCCGCACGGCCGCGCCGAGGCGGAGCGGATGCTCGGCGCGATCCGCCGTCTGCAGGGCGTCGTGCGCGCCGAGATCGCGGGCGCCATCCGGCGGCACTGCGAGACGGTGCGCGAGGTCGAGATCGTCGCCGCCAGCGTGCGCGATCCCGAGGCCGTCGCGGCGGCGTTCGCCCGCACCCCGGGCGTGCGCGATTCCGTCGGCAGCGGTACGCGCGAGGTCTCGATCCGCTTCGACGACGGCATGCGGCTGCAGCTGCACTGTGTCCCCGCGGACCAGTTCGTCGTGACCTGGTTCCGGGCAACGGGTGCCGAGGCGCACGTGCACGAGGTCGCGGCCCGCGCCGCGCTCCGCGGGCTCACGCTCGGCGCGCACGACCTCCGCCGCGCCGACGGCTCCCTCGTCGAGCTCGCCGACGAGCCCGCCCTCTACGCGGCGGTCGGGCTCCCCTGGCTCCCGCCGGAACTGCGCGAGGGGCGCGGCGAGACCGAGGCCGCGGAGTCGGGGGCGCTTCCGGCGCTGATCGAGCTCTCAGACATCCGCGGCGTGCTGCACTGCCACTCGCAGTACTCCGACGGGGGCGCGACCATCGCCGAACTCGCGGCTGAGGCGCGACGGCGCGGCTGGAGCTACCTCGGCATCTCGGACCACTCGCAGTCGGCGTTCTATGCGGGCGGGCTGACGACGGAATCGCTCGCGCGCCAGCACGAGGAGATCGACGCGATCAATGCCTCCTTCGCCGATTTCCGCGTCCTGAAGGGGGTCGAGGCCGACATCCTGCCCTGCGGGCGCATCGACTATCCGGTCGAGGTGCTCGACCGGTTCGACTATGTGATCGCGTCGGTGCACTCACGCTTCGGCATGAACGAGACGCAGATGACCGACCGGGTGCTCAAGGCGCTCGAGGATCCGCACATGGCGATCCTCGGACACCCGACGGGGCGTCTGCTGCTCACGCGCGAGCCGTACGCGATCGACATGGAGGCGGTGATGGCGAAAGCCGGGGCGCTCGGCGTCGCGATCGAGCTCAACGCCGATCCGCATCGCCTCGACCTCGACTGGCGGCTCGCCGGCTCGGCCCGACGCCACCGCGCGCGGATCGAGATCGGCCCCGACGCACATTCGGTGGACGGGCTCGAGAACATGGCCCTCGGCATCGGGATGGCGCGCAAGGCCTGGCTCTCCTCCGACGACGTGATCAACACGCGCGGGGCCGACGAGTTCGTGGCGTTCGCGACGCGCCGCCGGCTGGAGCGCGCCGGCGTGTGAGCAGGGCCGTGATCCGGGCGCGGAAGCCGAAGCGCCTCCGCGGCGATGCCCTGAAGGCGCACGCCTTGGAGATCGAGCGCCGGCTGCTCGCCGAGTACCCCGACGCGCACTGCGAACTCGACTACCGCGACCCGTTCGAACTCGCCGTCGCGACCGTGCTCTCCGCGCAGTGCACCGACAAGCGCGTGAACCTCGTGACCCCGGAACTCTTCCGGCGGTGGCCCGACGCGGTGGCGCTCGCCGAGGCGCCGCTCGGGGAGATCGAGGAGGTCATCCGGAGCACCGGGTTCTTCCGGAATAAGGCCAAGTCGCTCTCGGGACTGGCGCGCGCGGTCGTCGCACAGCACGGCGGGCGGCTGCCCGAGTCGATGGACGAGCTCTTCTTGCTCCCCGGCGTCGGCCGGAAGACGGCCAACGTGATCCTCGGCAACGCGTTCGGACGGAACGAGGGGATCGTGGTAGACACCCACGTCGCCCGTCTCGCGGCGCGCTTCGGGCTCACGCGCGAGACCGACCCGGTCCGGATCGAAGCGGCGCTGACCCCGCTCTTCCCGCGGGACGGCTGGACGATGCTCTCGCACCTGATGATCTGGCACGGCCGCCGCGTCTGCGACGCCCGCCGGCCGCGCTGCGGCGACTGCGTGCTCGCGGACGTCTGCCCGTCGGCGAGCGGACGGGCGGAGTAGAAAGTAGGTGGTCAGCCGACCCCTTGGCGGCTAGATTCAAGCATCGCGGCCCCCCTGCTACTTTCGACTTCCTTCTTTCTACTTTCTCCTGTGAAGACCGCCACCTTCGAGACCAACCAGGGCACGATCACGGCCGAGTTGTTCGAGACCGACGCCCCCGGCACCGTCGCCAACTTCGAGAAGCTCGCCAACGCCGGCTTCTACGACGGGATCCGCTTCCACCGGGTGATCCCCGACTTCGTGGTCCAGGGCGGCTGCCCGAACGCCAAGATCGGCGGCACCCCGAAGGGCCCGCCGGGCACCGGCGGCCCCGGCTGGACGATCAAGTGCGAGACCCAGGGCAACCCGCAGACCCACAAGGTCGGCGCGCTCTCGATGGCCCACGCCGGGAAGGACAGCGGCGGCTCGCAGTTCTTCATGGTGCTCTCCGAGGGGAACACGCGGCACCTGAACGGCGTCCACACCGTGTTCGGCCAGATCAACGGCGGTCTCGACGTCATGAAGAAGCTGACGCAGACCGACCACATGGTGACCGTCCGCGTCGTCTAGTCGCTTTCTACTTTCTACATTCTACTTATGACTGCCAACACCCCGATGTCCGGCCGTGATACCGCCGCCGCATTCAAAGGCCTCCTGATCGGCTTCGTCGCGATCGCGCTGGTCGTGCTGGCGATCGTCTACCTCACCAACAGGAAGTTCGAGTCGCACGAGCCGACGACCGCCGCAGCGACGCCCTGAGATGAGCGCGCCCGGCGCAGTCCCGGCCGGACGTTCCGAGCGCCCCGAGCCCGCACCGGAGATCCGGGGGCCCGGGGCGCTTCCGTTCCCCCTCTCGGCCGCGCGCATCCCGGCGCTGACGCTCCTCGCGCTCGTGGTCGGGGGCGCATTCGCGCTCCCGCCGACCACGCGCGGCTGGACCCACCCGTTCCTCCTCGGCGCACTCCTCCTGCTCGGTGCGCCCGTCGTGCTCAGCACGCTGCGCGGGCTGCTGCGCGGCAAGTTCGCCGCCGACGTCGTGGCGATGCTCGCGATCGTCACCGCGATGGTGCTCCGCGAACCGCTCGCCGGTCTCGTGATCGTGCTGATGCAGACCGGCGGCGAACTGCTCGAGCGCTACGCCGAAGGGCGCGCGTCGGCGGCGGTGCGGGAGCTCGAGGCCGCGGCGCCGCGCATCGCGCACCGCCTTCCGCCGGGGGGCGACGGCCTGCAGGGTGTCGCCGTGGATGTCGCGGCGGACCAGGTCGCCGTCGGCGACCGGCTGCTCATCCGCCCCGGCGAGATGATCCCCTGCGACGGCGTCGTGGACGACGGCTCGAGCTCGCTCGACACCTCGCGCGTGACGGGTGAGCCGCTGCCCGAGCGCGTGGCGAAGGGGAGTGAGGTCCGCTCCGGCGTCGTGAACCTGCAGAGTCCGATCGTCCTGCGCGCCACCGCACCGGCGCGCGAGTCGCTCTACGCGCGGATCGTCGAGCTCGTCCGCACCGCGCAGGCGGAGAAGTCGCCGATCCAGCGCCTCGCCGACAAGTGGGCCGTCTGGTTCACGCCGGTGACCCTCGTCGCCTGCGCCGTCGCCTGGTGGCTCTCGGGGGATGCCTCGCGCGTGCTGGCGGTGCTCGTGGTGGCGACACCATGTCCGCTGCTGCTCGCCACCCCGGTCGCGGTCATCGGCGGCATCAACCGCGCGGCGCGACGACAGATCATCGTGCGCAACGGCACTGCGCTCGAGCAGCTCGCGCGCGTCGACACCGCGGTGTTCGACAAGACCGGCACGCTCACCATCGGGCGCCCGGCGGTCGATCAGGTGCTCGCCCTTCCCGGGATCGCGGAGAACGACCTCCTCCGCCTCGCCGCGGCGGTCGAGGTCGGGAGCGGACACCTGCTGGCGCGGTCAACGGTCGCGGCGGCCCACCAACGTGCGCTCGTGATCCCCGAGGCCACGGAGATCGTCGAGTCCCCCGGCCAGGGAGCGACCGGGCTGGTCGAGGGACGTCGCGTCTCGATCGGCACGCTCGCCCTCGTCGCCTCGCTGCATCCCGCCGCGGAGCGCCTGCTCGCGACCGCGGTGCCGGAAGGCGAGCCGGGGCTTCGCGCGTTCGTTGCGGTCGATGCCATCGGCGACGCGGGCGCGGCTGCACCTTCCGGCGGCACCATCACCTACGCCGACCAGCTGCGCCCCGGGCTCCGCGACTTCTTCGCCGACCTCGCCGCACTCGGGCTCACCCGCACGGTGCTCCTCTCCGGCGATCACACCGCCAACGTCGCGCCGATCGCCCGGGCGGTCGGCATCACCGAGGCGCGGGGCGACCTGCTCCCCGAGCACAAGGTCGAGGCGGTCCGCGCGCTCGAGCGTGAGGGGCATCGCGTGCTGATGGTCGGCGACGGCACCAACGACGCCCCGGCGCTCTCGGCCGCCACCGTCGGGATCGCGCTCGCCGCCCACGGCGGCGGCATCTCGGCCGAGGCGGCGGGGATCGTGCTCCTGGTCGACGACGTCACGCGCGTCGAGGAGGCGGTGCGGATCGGACAGCGCGCCGTGCGCATCGCGCGCCAGAGCATCTTCGCCGGACTCGGCCTCTCCGCCGCGGCGATGGTCTTCGCGGCGCTCGGCCACATCCCGCCCACCCTCGGCGCGCTGATCCAGGAAGGGATCGACGTCGCGGTGATCCTCAACGCGCTGCGGGCGGCCCGGGCGTAGGTGGCGTCGGCGGCGCAACGGGAGGCGCCGGCGCGTGCGCGCTGTCGTCGTGCAGCGCGCGCATCGCCGGCGTGGTCAGGTCGTCGAACTGCCCGCTGCGCGATGACCACGCATAGGCCGCGACGAAGATGATCACGAGCAGGAGCGCCACCGGCACCAGCACGAAGAGGACGCTCACGCCGCGCCTCGCGGGATGGTCCGCGGAAAGGTCCGCCCCTGCCACGCCCCGAGCACGACGGTGAGCGAGCTCAGCGGCATCAGGATCGCGGCGAAGAGCGGGTCGATCGCCCCCATCATCGCCAGCGCCACGCCGATGCCGTTGTAGCCGAGCGCGAGCAGCATGTTGCGGCGGATGATGCCGGTGGTGCGCCGCGCGCCATCGAAGAGCTCGGCGAGCGCCGCGATGCCGCCGCGCCCGAGGTACACGTCGGCGGCCGCCATCGACGCCTCGGCGCCACCGCGCACCGCGATGCCGACCGTCGCGGTCGAGATCGCCGCCGCGTCATTCACGCCGTCGCCGACCATCACGACCGGGGCGGCGCCACGGGCCTCGCGGGTCATCCGGATCACGTCGCGTTTCCGTTCGGGGGTCGCCCCTCCCTCGCACCGCGCCGGATCGAGGCCGAGCGACTCGGCCACCGACGCCACCACCTCCGGCGCGTCGCCGCTCAGGATCCGCACGTCCCAGCCCGCGTGCCGCAGGGAGTCCACGGCGCCGCGCGCCGCGGCGCGCAGGGGATCACCGAACCCCGCGCGCGCGACGATCGCGCCGCCGACCGCGACGAAGACCGGCGTGAGGTCGGCGCGCGGCATCAGCACCGGCCCGCCGCCGGAAGCTCCGAGACGCGCGCGGACCCACTCCGGACGTCCGACGAGCACGCGACGGCCGTCCACGATGCCCTCGAGCCCGCCGCCGAGTTCCTCGCGAACCTCGGTGGCCTCAGGGGCGACCACCGACGGCCAGGCGAGCCCGAACGCGCTCGCGATCGGATGACGGGAATGCCGCTCGAGGGCGAGCACCAGGCCGCGCACGGCGTCGCTGCCGTGCCACTCTTCGAGCGCGAGCCGGCCCTCCGTCAGTGTCCCCGTCTTGTCCAGGAAGAGCGTGCCGCGCATCGTCAACGTCTCCAGCGCGTGCCCGCCCTTGATCAGGATACCGCGCCGCGCCGCGCGGCCGATCGCGACCGTCACCGACAGCGGCGTCGCCATCGCGAGCGCGCAGGGACAGGTCACGACCAGCAGGGCGATCGCGTGGTCGATCGCGGCGAAGTGGTCGCGCGACCACCAGAGCATCGCCGTGATCGCCGAGAGCACCAGCACCGTGGCGATGAACACGCCGGCGATGCGGTCCGCGAAGAGCACGACGGGCGCGCGGGCGCGCGCGCCGTCCTCGACGTCGCGCAGGAGCCGACCGAGACGGCTCGACGTCCCCGCTTCCTCGACGCGCACGCGGATCGGCGCGGCGAGGTTCACGGTGCCCGCGAACACCTGCGCTCCCTCGCCCACCGAGACCGGGCGCGACTCGCCGGTGAGCAAGGCGAGGTCGACCGACGACGCACCTCGCTCGACCACGCCGTCGGCCGCGAGCGTGTCGCCGGCCCGCACGTCGAGCAGCATCCCGGGGAGCACCGCCTCGGTGGGCACCTCGCGCACCTCCGCGCCCTCGACCACGCGCGCCGTCACCGGCGCGAGCGCTCCGAGGAGCGCCGCCGCATCGGCGGCCGACCGCTGCGCGCGATGCTGCAGGTAGCGCCCGACGAGCAGGAGGAAGATCAGCGTGCCGACGGCATCGAAATAGATCGGCCCCGCATCGCGCCAGGTGTTGACGGCGCCCTGGAGATACCCCACCGCCAGTGCGAGCGCGATCGGCACGTCCATGTGGAGCCCGCCGGCGCGCACCGCCGCCCACGCGCTGGTGAAGAAGACGCGCCCGGGCCAGAGCAGCGCCGGCGTCACCAGCGCGAAGCTGAGCCACCGGAAGTAGTGCGTGAACTCGCCGTCCATCCCGCTGAAGAAGCCGCTGTAGAGCGCGAGCGCGATGGTCATCACGTTCGCGGCGATCGCCCCCGCCACGCCGATGCGCGTCAGCATCGCGCGCTCCTCGGCCCGGCGCGCCTCGTCCGCGCGGCGGCCGCGGAAGGGATGCGGGCGGTATCCGAGCTGGTCGAGGCAACGGGCGAGCGCGCTGAGCGTCGTGCGCTCCAGGTCCCAGGCCAGCCGCGCCAGCGCACGGGTCACGTCGAGCTCGGCGCGCACCGCTCCCGGCACCGCGAGCGGCACGCGCTCCACGAGCCAGACGCAGGACGCGCAGTGCACCCCTTCGAGATAGAGCGAGACCTCGGCCAGCCCCTCGGCCGTGTGCGTCACGTGCGCGGCCTGGAACGCCTCGTGGTCGAACTCGGCGAAGCTGCGGCCGCTGGAGGACACGCGCGTCGTGCGGCGATCGGGGAGGGCGTAGAAGCCGGTGAGTCCGCTCTCGCGGATGATCGCCGAGGCGGTCTCGCAGCCTGCGCAGCAGAAGAGCGCACCATCCACCAGGCGCGCCTCGCCGGGCGCGGCGGCGAGACCGCAATGCGCGCAGAGCTCGGCGGGTTCCGCAGCGGCGGCGCTCTCTCGCTCAACGGTGCGCGGCGTGCCCATCGGCGGCCTCCGCGGACCGGGTCGCGTGCGCGACGCGCGCCGGCGCGTCGAACCGCCCCGCGACGGTGAGCGCTCCGAGCACGACCAG
This sequence comes from Gemmatimonadaceae bacterium, assembly GCA_031396725.1. Classification (GTDB taxonomy): domain Bacteria; phylum Gemmatimonadota; class Gemmatimonadetes; order Gemmatimonadales; family Gemmatimonadaceae; genus Pseudogemmatithrix. The sequence continues at coordinate 59,638 of JANNLH010000007.1, forward strand.
CATCACGGCGGTGAGCGCCGGCAGCCGCGCGCGCAGCGGTCCGAACGCGCGCTGCGCGCCGAGTCCCACGGCCGCCATCATCGGCACCGTGCCCGCCCAGAACGCGGTCATCACGAGCGCACCGCCGAGCGCGCTCCCGGCCGTCGCCGAGGTCGCGACGAAGGCATACAGCCAGCCGCAGGGGAGCGCGGCCGAGAGCGCGCCGATCGCCAACCCACGCACCGCCGGCGGCCGCTGCTGCACCGCACGCAGGGCCAAGGCCACGCGCCCCGCGAGCGCCGGCGGTACCGCGAGAGCGGGCACTCGGACGCCGAAGGTCGCGAGCAGCGTGGCCCCGCCCCAGAGCATCAGCAGGCCCCCGGCGACGATCGTCGCCGGCCGCGCGAATCCCGCCACCGCGCCCGCACGGTCGAGTCCCGCGCCTGCGGCGCCGGCCAGGACGCCGAGGAGCGCGTAGGAGAGGAGTCGCCCGCCGTTGTACGCCGCGCTGCTCCGCAGCCCCGCCGGCCCTCGCGAGCCATCACCACCCGACGCGAGGCAGGCGAAGCTGCCGCACATCGCGGCGCAATGCACGCTGCCGAGCAGTCCGGCGACGAAGACCGACAGGATGAGTGCCGTCACCGCGTGAACGCCTCGGCGTGCAGCGTCGCCACGAAGCGCTCGGCGGCGCGCCGTCCCTCGAGCCGCACTTCCCACCGGCCGAGGTGTGCGATCGGCACGCGCGACTCGTACCGGCCGGCCGAGCGCTCCTCGAGCACGGTGCGCGTCGGGTGCGCGGCGTCACGATTGTGGATCAGCGTGCCCGTGAATCGCGCGCCGCGCACCGGTGCGCCGTCCACGCCGGTGGCCTCCACCACGAGCGTCCCCGAATCGCCGGCCGCCGCGAGCAGTGAGGCGCGCGCCGTCCACCCGAGCCGGTCGCTCGCTTCGCGGCGCGCCATCGTCAGGTCCCACTCCACCGCCTTGCGGTAGTAGTCGGGCTCGACGACCGCGCCGTTGCGGTCCCCCGTCGCCGCGAAGAGCATGACGACGTTCACGCCGACCGTGAACAGCAGCGACGCGGTCACGAGCCAGGGCCAGTACCACCCGCGCTTCAGGGTCATCGACGCTCCTCCGGCCGACGGCGATCGTCATCCCCGTCCGACACTTCCGGACCGAGCAACCGCCACCGGAACTCCTGCGTGAATCCCGCGCCATCGGTGATCCGGAAGCGCACCTGGCGCTCGCCGTCGTCGAATCGGTCCGCGGGCTGCACGACGAACACGGAGGTCGTGCCGGTCTCCCCGGCGGCCACGCGCACCGGGTTCTGCGGCGCGATCAGCTGCGCGCCCGGCTCATCGAGATAGGCGACCAGGTAATCGTGCCCGGCGTTGGTGCGGTTGGCGATCCGGATGCGCACCTGGTTCACGACGCGCCCGTCGGCCTCGCGCGTGAAGGGCGCGCCGATCGCGCCGAGCAGCGTGACGTCGGCCGCCGAACGCGTGGCGAGGGCCAGCACGAAGCCGCCGAAGAAGAGCACGAAGGCGAGCGGGTAGAGCACGGTCCTGATGCGCAGCATCCGCGGCGGCTTCCCGGCGAGCGCATCCTGCGAGGTGTAGCGGATGAGCCCCTTCGGCTTTCCCACCTTCACCATGATGTCGTCGCACGCGTCGGCGCACTGCGTGCAGTGCACGCACTCCATCTGCAGGCCGTCGCGGATGTCGATCCCCGTCGGACAGGTGAGCACGCACGCGTTGCACGCGATGCAGTCGCCGAGTCCGGGGCGCGCGCCGGCGCCGTGCCCGCGCGGCTCGCCGCGCACGGCGTCGTAGGCGACGATCACCGACTGGCGGTCCAGCAGCGCCGACTGCCAGCGGCCGTAGGGGCAGGCGACGATGCAGGTCTGCTCACGGAACCAGGTGAAGTCGAGGAAGACGAGCAGCGTCGTCACCGCCATCACGAGGAACGGCACCGGATGCACGAACGGCGACCGCGTCATCCAGGTCGCGAGCGCATCGGTGCCGACGAAGTAGGCGAGGAAGGAGTTGCCGAGCAGCGCCGCGACCACCGCATAGATCGCGTACTTGGCGAGCCGCCGCGGCGCGAAGTGCCGCCGGTCGCGGTCGAGCACCCGCGACGCGTTCCAGCCCCCCTCCACCAGCCGCTCGATCGGCCGGAAGATGAACTCCATCCAGACCGTCTGCGGACAGGCCCAGCCGCACCAGACGCGCCCGAAGAGCGCCGTCAGCAGGAAGATCCCGATCAGGCAACTCACGAAGAGCAGCATCAGCAGGAGCGTGTCGGTCGGGAGGAAGGTCGTGCCGAAGAAGGTGAACTCCCGCCGCGGCAGGTCGAGCAGCATCCAGGGCTTCTCGTTCCAGCGCAGGTGCGGGAACGCCAGGAAGGCCGCGATCAGCGCGTAGGCCACGCCGCGGCGCCGGATCAGCCATCGCCCGGAGGAAGGCTTGGGCCGGATCCAGCGCCGTGAACCATCCTCATTGAGGGTGGCGAGGACGCGGCTGTTGGCGACGGGCGCTGTCACGGGGCGGGCGGTCCCTCGGGCGCCTTCGGCGCCGGCGGGTTCGTGCCCTTGAGCGAGATCACGTAGGCGCTCACCGCGTCGACCTGCGCCGGCTTGAGCAGCTTCCCCCACCCCGGCATGCCCTTCGCGAGCACGCCGACGACGATCGTCTGGTGGATCGCCTGCGGCGCGCCGCCGTGGATCCACGCGTCGTCGGTGAGATTCGGCCCGATGACGCCGCCGCCGTCGGCCCGGTGGCAGACCGCGCAGTGCTGTGCGAACACGGCCTTCCCCTCCGCGATGACCCCCGGGCGGGCCGCCAGCGCGAGCAGGGCCTCGTCCGAGAGCGCCGGGCCGGCATCCGGAGGCGTGGCCGCATGCCGCGCCACGTCGGCCTTGTACTGCGCGACGACCCCTTCCCCCTCACCGAACGGCGCCGGCAGCAGGTAGTAGATCGGCACGAACACGATCGTCGCGTAGAAGATCCAGAGCCACCAGCGGGGCATCGGGTTGTCGTACTCCCGGATGCCGTCGTAGTCGTGGTCGAGCAGGCGGTCCGGCGACTTGTCCTCGTTGGCCATCGTCACTCCGCGGTCCGCGAGGCGGACCCGTTGGCATCGTCTTCAAGCGGGAGCTCGGCGGCGCGCTTGTGGCGCGCGGCCGCGCCGGGGGCGAAGGTCAGCAGCACCACCGCGACGAAGGCCGCCACGAACAGCACCAGGGCGACGATCGCGTACATCGAGAGCCCGGAGGCACCCATCACGTCGGAGAGCTTCATGGCCGCGCCCCCGTGGCGACCGGCGCCGCTGTGCGGATGTCCCGCCCCAGCTTCTGCATGTAGGCGATCAGCGCGATCACCTCGCGATCCCCGAGTCCGTCGGGACCGCCCGAGGCCCGGATGGCCTCCGCCATCGTGCGCGCCTGTTCGCGCGCCATCGCCGGCGCCTGCGTCAGCGCCTCACCGTATGGCACGCCGAGCATCGCCATCGCATCGATCTTGCGCTGGATACCGTCGAAGTCGAGCGCGTTGCGGCCGAGGTGGCCGTAGGTCGGCATGATCGAGTTCGGCACGACCGCCTTCGGTTCGTCGAAGTGCCGCACGTGCCAGAGGTCCGGAAACTTGCCGCCCACCCGCGCGAGGTCCGGGCCGATGCGGCGCGAGCCCCAGAGGAACGGATGGTCGTAGACGAACTCGCCCGGCTTCGAGTACTCCCCGAAGCGCTCCGTCTCGTGCCGCAGCGGGCGCACCATCTGCGAATGGCAGTTGAAGCACCCCTCGCGGATGTAGAGGTCGCGCCCCGCCAGCTCGAGCGGCGTGTACGGCTTCACGCTCGCGATGGTCGGCACGTTCGAGCGGATCAGGAAGGTCGGGATGATCTCGGCGAGCGACGCGACGACGACCGCGACGACGACCATCACGCTGAAGAGCAGCGGCAGCCGCTCCCAGCGGCGATGCCAGTCCGCGCCGCTGAAGCGCGCCCAGAGCCCGCCACCGGCCGGCACCGGATGCGGATCGACGTACGCCTTGGCGAGCCGCGGCGCCGAGACCTGCGGCACGTCGTACGTCTTCGGCCGCGCGCGCCAGGTCATCAGGATGTTGTAGCCGAAGACCAGCATCCCGATGATGTAGAGCGTGCCGCCCGCGACGCGGACCCAGTACATCGGCATCAGCTTCATCACCGTCTCAACGAAGTCGGGATAGGCGAGCCGTCCCGTCTCGTCGAACGCGCGCCACATCAGCCCCTGTGTGATGCCGGCCGAGTAGATCGCGGCCACGTAGAGCAGGATCCCGAAGCTGGCGATCCAGAAGTGCAGCTCAGCGAGCTTCTTCGAGTGGAGCGGCGCCTGGAAGAGCCGCGGCGCCAGCCAGTAGATCATGCCGAACGTCAGCAGGCCGTTCCAGCCGAGCGCGCCGGTGTGGACGTGGGCGATGATCCAGTCGGTGTAGTGCGCGAGCGAGTTGACGCTCTTCACCGAGAGCATCGGGCCCTCGAAGGTGCTCATCCCGTACGCGGTGATCGCGACCACGAAGAACTTGAGCACCGGCTCCTCGGCCACCTTGTTCCAGGCGCCGCGCAGCGTCAGCAGCCCGTTGATCATGCCGCCCCAGCTCGGCATCCAGAGCATGACCGAGAAGAGCATCCCGAGCGTCGAGGCCCAGTCGGGGAGCGCCGTGTAGTGCAGGTGGTGCGGGCCGGCCCAGATGTAGAGGAAGACGATCGTCCAGAAATGGAGGATCGAGAGCTTGTACGAGAAGACGGGACGGTCGGCCGCCTTCGGCAGGAAGTAGTACATCAGGCCGAGGAACGGGGTCGTGAGGAAGAACGCGACCGCGTTGTGCCCGTACCACCACTGCATGAAGGCGTCCTGCACGCCGGCGTAGATGGGGTAGCTCTTCAGGAACCCGGCGGGGACGCTGAGGTTGTTGAAGATGTGCAGGATCGCGACCGTGATGATCGACGCGATGTAGAACCAGATGGCGACGTAGATGTGCCGCTCGCGCCGCCGTGCGATCGTGCCGAAGAAGTTGATCGCGAAGGCGACCCAGACCACCGCGATCGCGATGTCGATCGGCCACTCGAGCTCGGCGTATTCCTTGGCCTGCGTGAAGCCGAGCGGGAGCGTGATCGCGGCCGCCACGATGATCGCCTGCCACCCCCAGAAATGGAAACTGCTCAGGCGGTCGGAGAACATCCGCGTCTTGAGCAGTCGCTGGGTCGAGTAGTAGGCGCCCGTGAAGATCGCATTGCCGGCGAACGCGAAGATCACCGCGTTCGTGTGCAGGGGTCGCAGCCGGCCGAACGAGAGCCACGAGATGTCGAAGTTGAACCAGGGATTCGCCAGCTGGAGCGCGATCACCAGCCCGACGAGCATCCCGACCAGGCCCCAGATGAAGGTGGCCCAGAGGAACTTGCGGACGATCGCGTCGTCGTAGGAGAACGTGTCGAGGTGCGGACTCGCGGCGTTCATGCCCGGGTCTCTCACGAAGGGGGGTGGGAGCCCGGTGGTCGGACCGGGCAGTGGCGGAGGCGAGAGGATGATCGCGCGCGCGGGGCCGCCGGGCAGTCGGCGTATCCGTGGAATCTCTGTCATCCGTCTTACCGACGGGCGGTGAGGGAATCCTTGATGACGGGGGGACGACCGAGGCTCGCGCGACCGATCCGGATTCGCCATCATGTGCTCACTCGGCTGGTCCCCACCCCATCTCGAGGCACACATGTTCCGCCCCTCGCGCATCCCCGCGGCGCTCGCGCTGCTCGTCCTTCCCGTCGCCCTCTCGGCCCAGTCGGGTCGGCTCCGCGATGCGAACAAGGGAGCCCCTGAGGCGGCCAGCTTCGCGGCCCCGATCGCCACGGCCAAGGTGGTCCGGGAGCACTCCAACGTCGCCGCGCTCCTGCACGACGCCCGCAAGAGTCTCGCGCTCGACGCCGCTGCCGCCGATTCGATGGCGAAGCTGTCGGCCGCGATCGACGCCAGGAACGCACCCCAAGTCGCGACCTACGACTCCCTCCGGACCAAGGTCCGGGCCGCCCAGAACGCCGGCGAGTCGGAGACGCTGGAGGGACGCGCCCGGACGGCGATGCTCGGCACCGTCGTGCGGGATCTGCAGGTCCCGCGCCCACAGGACGTGGCGGCCGCGCTGGCTCTCGTCCAGGCCGACAGGCAGGACGCCGCGAAGAAGCTCATCGCGGACCAGGAGGAGGAGCTTCAGAAGGCGATGGGGGGCGGCGGGGGACGGGGCCGCGGCCGGCGCCCCTGATGGACCGCTGAGGGACGCTGGAAGCGAGGGGCCCGATCCTTGTTACATTTGAGGGTGTCCAAACGACGGGTCGGCCGCGCGACAGCGGCCGACCCGTCGCCCATTCACTCCGCCGTCACCGAGCCGTTCCGATGTCCGACGCCCCGCTCCCCACGAGAGACGCCGCCCTGCAGCTGGTGGAGTCCTGGACCGCCAGCGACTCGCTCCGGAAGCACATGCTCGCCGTCGAGGGCGCGATGCGCGCCTACGCGCGGCACTTCGGTGAGAGCGAGGAGCGATGGGGGCTCGCGGGGCTCCTCCACGACTTCGACTACGAACGTCATCCGAACGCCGCACACGCCGCCGATGCCGAGCATCCGGCCGGCGGCGTGCAGCACCTGCGCTCGCTCGGGTATCCCGAGGACGTGCTCACGGCGATCCTCGGCCACGCCGAGTACACGGGCATCGCGCGGGAGAGTCTGATGGCGAAGGCGCTCTTCGCAGTGGACGAACTCTGCGGACTGGTCACGGCGGCCGCGCTGGTGCGCCCCTCGCGCAGCGTGCTCGACCTGGAAGCGTCATCGGTGCGGAAGAAGATGAAGGACAAGGCGTTCGCGCGCGGCGTGTCGCGCGACGATGTCATTAACGGCGCGGCGGCCCTCGGCGTCGAACTCGACTGGCACATCGCGTTCGTGATCGACGCGATGCGCTCGCGCGCGTCCCTGCTCGGCCTCGCCGGGAACCCGGCGTCCTGACGCCCCGCCTTTAGTACCCAACGGCGTCCAACGCCGGATGCCCGCACCGCGTACAGGAGGCTGTGACCAGTGAGTGCCCGCAGTGACCGCCATCGCCCTTCCCTGGGCGGCTGCACCCCGACGCGTCGTGACTGAGCGGCCGTCGGACGAGCGCGACCTCGTGCTCGCCGCCCAGCGCGGTGAGCAGGCGGCGTTCTCGGAGCTCGTGCGGCGGCATCAGCGGCGCGCCTACGTGGTCGCACGGTCGATCGTCATCAATCACGAGGATGCCGAGGACGCGGTGCAGGAGGCGTTCCTGCACGCGTACAAGGCGCTCCACCGGTTCCTGCCGGACCAGGCGTTCGGGGCCTGGCTGCACCGGATCGTGGCGAACGCCGCGCTGGACGTGACGCGCCGCCGCAAGGTGCGCGACGCGGACGAGCTCCCCGAGACGGTCGCCTCGCCGTTCCGGGATCCCGCTGAGGGGAGTGAACTCCGGCAGCGGCTGAAGGACGCGCTGGGCACGCTGCCGGCGCGGCAACGGTCGGTGATCGTGCTGCACGATGTGGAAGGCTACAAACATTCGGAGATCGGGCGGATGCTGGATATCCCGGAAGGGACGGCGCGCTCGGACCTCCATTACGCGAGATCGCATTTGCGTCAGGTACTCGGCGCGGTGAGGGACGGACTATGACAGATGAGATGCGGGGCCCGGCGCTGGTCCGGGATGATGAAGTGACCAACCACCTGCGCGCGATCACCGCGCCGCCGGAGGCTGCCTCGTACTGGGAAGCACTCGAGAAGCGGATCATGGCGCGGATCGAGCGCGCGGGCGACGAAGGCCGCTGGTGGGCGTTCACTGAGCGCACCTATCAGATCGGACTGCTTGCCGCGGGGCTCACGCTGATCTTCGCGGGTTCGCTCTACCTGCGC
>JANNLH010000069.1:0-15468 GCA_031396725.1 Gemmatimonadaceae bacterium
AGCCAGAAGGTGCCCGCGATGTCGGTCAGCCGCGGCCGTCGCTGCGGCTCGAAGCGCACGCCGATGAGCCCCGCCGGCGTCGAGTCCGCCTCCGCGACGCGGAAGCAGTAGTTCTCGACGAAGCGCTCGTCCGTGAGCACCGCGGCGTTCGGTGCGAAGTAGGTCGTCGTATCGGCGACGCGCCGGATGTAGCCGTACTGGAAGAGCGAGTCGTAATAGGCCGGCGCGAAGGGCGGCTCGATCGGCACCTGGAGGATGGTCGAGTCCTTCACCACCGTCGCGCCGCCGGGCGTCGCCTCGCCCTGGAACTCCACCGTCCAGACGCGGATCGATGAGTCGCGCTCGGTGAGCTCGATGCTCTGCAGCACGGTGCGGGCTTCCTCCCAGAGCTGCCACGCCGCCGCATCCGCGCGCGCGCCGCAGACGCGACTCTCCTCGACCTTCACCGCCGCGATCGTGACCGGCTGCGCGTTGAGCACGAGCCGCAGCTCGCGCGTCTCGCCTGCCGCGACGAAGACCGGCGGCGGCACGAAAGGCCGGAAGCCCGGCCGCAGGACCCGCACCCGCACCGTGTCGGCGCCGGCGAGGCGCGCCCGGAACGCGCCCCGACGATCCGTCAGCAGCCGCACGGACGCGCGCGTGCCCACACGCAGCTCGACCAGCACCTGCGCGGCCGGCGTCGTCGAGTCGGGCATCACCACGGTGCCGGCGAGCGTCTGCGCACTGAGCGGGGCGACACCGACGACCGACAAGACCGCGATCGCGAGCACGAACGCGATTGCGGACCCGCGGATCGACACCCGTTCCCTCCGCATCGGCAAGCTCAGCCCCATCTGCATTCTCCCCGTATTCCGTCTTCTCAGAGGGACGATCCAGCCATACCTTGGGTCCCATGCCCCACAGCGTCACGCTGATCTCGACGATCGCCGCGGCTTTCGGCCTCGCGTTGCTGTTCGGCTTCATCGCCGTGCGGCTCAAGATGCCGGCGCTCGTGGGCTACCTCGTCGCGGGCGTCTTCCTGGGCCCCTTCACGCCGGGGCTCACCGCCGACCTCGAGTTGACGCAGCAGTTGGCCGAGATCGGCGTGATGCTGCTGATGTTCGGCGTCGGGCTGCACCTCTCGCTCGACGACCTGCTCTCGGTGCGCAAGATCGCGCTCCCCGGCGCCCTGCTCCAGATCAGCGTCGCCACGGCGCTCGGCTACGGGGTCGGGATCTGGTGGGGCTGGGATCCCGCGGCCGCGCTCGTCTTCGGCCTCTCGCTCTCCTGCGCCAGCACCGTGGTGCTGCTGCGGGCCCTCGAGAGCCGCGGCACGCTCGAGTCGCTCACCGGCCGCATCGCCGTCGGCTGGCTCGTGGTCGAGGACGTCGCGATGGTCGTCGTCCTCGTGCTCCTGCCCCCGCTGGCGGCGGCGCTCGGCGGCACCGGGGTGGGCGCAGCGGCAGGTGCAGCCGTCGACCCCGCGGCGATCGGCCGCACGATCGCGCTCACGCTCGGCGGCGTCGTCGCGTTCATCGTGCTGATGCTGGTCGTCGGCCGGCGGCTCTTCCCCTGGATCCTCTGGCAGGTGGCGCGCACCGGGTCGCAGGAGCTCTTCACGCTCTGCGTCATCGCCGCCGCGGTGGGCATCGCGTACGCGGCCGGCAAGCTCTTCGGTGTCTCGTTCGCGCTCGGCGCGTTCTTCGCCGGGATGATGCTGCGCGAATCGGAGTTCAGCCATCGCGCCGCCGACGAGTCCCTGCCCTTCCGCGACGCCTTCGCGGTGCTCTTCTTCGTCTCGGTCGGGATGCTGTTCGACCCGTCGCTGCTCTGGCGCGAACCGACGAAGATCCTGCTCGTCCTCGCGATCATCATCATCGGCAAGTCGCTGGCGGCGTTCGGACTCGTGCTCCTCTTCCGCTATCCGCTGAACACCGCGCTCACGGTCTCGGCCAGCCTCGCGCAGATCGGTGAGTTCTCGTTCATCCTCGCCGGGATGGGCGTGGCACTCGGGCTGCTTCCGCTCGAAGGCCAGAACCTGATCCTCGCGGGCGCGGTGGTCTCGATCGCGATCAATCCGATCGTCTTCGGCGCCATCGAGCCGGCGCAACGGTGGATCCTCGCGCGGTCCCGCCTCGCCCGCTTCATGGAACGGCCCGGGGACCGTCTGGCCGAGTTGCCGCATTCGATGGAGCCGGCGATGCTGACCGGCCACGTATTGATCGTGGGATACGGGCGGGTCGGCCGTCGCATCGGGACCGAGCTGCGGCAGCGCGGGATCATGGTCATCGTCGCCGAACAGAATCGCGAGATGGTGGAACGGCTGCGCGCGGAGGGCATCGCGGCGGTGAGCGGGGACGCGGCCGATCCGGCGGTGCTCATCCAGGCGCACGTCGCACGGGCGAAGGTGCTCGTGATCGCGACGCCGGATCCCGTGGCCGCTCGCGCGATGCTCGACACCGCGCAGAAGCTCCAGCCTTCGATCCGCACGATCGTGCGCACGCACAGTGACGACGAGGCCGCCCTGCTGCGTCAGTCGCTTAAGGACGGCGAGGTCTTCATGGGCGAGGAGGAACTGGCGAACGGGATGCTGCGCGCGACGATCGGGAAGTTCGGGCTCGTGTGTGTGCTTCTTGCCGCGCTCGCCGCGCGTCCCGCGATGGCCCAAGGTGGCGACGTGCGCGGCGTGGTGCGTGACGAGGCCGGGCGCCCGATCCCGCTCGCCTACGTGATGGCGCTGGGAACGCCGGAGGCGATCCTCGAGCCACTGATGGGAACTGTCACCGACAGCCTCGGTCGCTACCTGATTCGCGGGCTCGCGCAGGGAGAGGTGTTCCTGCGCGTGCGGCGCATCGGCTGGCGGCTCAGCGAGCCCGTGCGCGTCACGGTGACCGCCGACGGCAGCACTGCGGCCGATCTCACCGCCCGCGCGACGCCGATCCAGCTCGCGACGGTGAAGGTCATCGCTTCCCCGCCCTGCCTGGACAAGCGGACGCTGCACACCGAGCCGCAGATCCAGGAGCTGTGGTCCTCGGCCTCCGACGCCGTGCGGTCGCGCGCCGCGATCATCGAGAGCTACGCCTTCACCGAGCGGCGCCGGTTCCTGACGGTGCGCGCCGGCAACCGTCCCGACACCACGCAGAACACGGACACCACCGTCGCGCACGATCCGACGCAGCGGGCCGCAGCCGTACCGTCACCGCGTCCAAGCGCCGCGCGCGGCTCGGCGTCGCAGCTCTTCGGGTCCGTCCAGCGCACGGGTCTCCTGCGCCGCGGGTGGCGCGTCACGCTGCGCGCGCCCAGCGACGGGATCCTCACCTCGGACGAGTTCCTGACCGACTACTGCATCCTCGCGGCGGTCGAGTCCGACAGCACCGGCGACCTGCTTGTCCGCTTCCGCCCGATCGCCGAGGATCCGGACGCGATCACGGTCGCGGGCGTCGTGCGCCTCGATGCGGCGGACGGACGCATGAAACGCGTCGACTACGACTATCGGCACGACAAGCGCCACGCGGGCAACGGCTCGGTCGTGTACGGACCGGTGCCGATCGACGGACTCGAGGTGAGTTGGGTCTCGCGGGTCGAGATCCATATGGTGGACTTCCGGCGGAACGTGCCGTTCGCCGACTTCAGGCTCGAGCTGGCACCGAGCGGATTCCGGCGCGTGCGGCCCTAGTACTACAGTCTCAAACCTGACCGTTGGTCGTCCGGCAGGTAACGGGGACCGGAGCGTGGCGATGCACGATAGACGTTGCTCCGCAAGTCTGGACAGCGAATCGGGCGTCGCTATGGAGCTTCGCGGGCGGCTACGCGGCCGCGCGAAGTGGCGACCGGTCGCATCGCCCTGTAACGCGGCAATCGCGACCATCGCCTTCAACGCGGGGGGCCTGACTCCGATGTGGACGACGGGACACACGCGCTAAGTGCGTGAGCGCAAGGTCGATCAAGGAACCCGCGGACCGACGTAGCGCGCCGTCCCTGCAATCAGGATCACTTCCAACAGGACCCTGCGGACCGCGGCGCCAGGCCTCTCGAGTTCTCGCGCGGCCGCGCTATCGAGGAACATCGCGCCGACAGGCAGCGAGCAGATTGTTTACCGCCCCTGAGTGTGGCTGCAATGCAGCTGCGACTCGCAGGTGCGGCGCGGCATCGGAGCAGTAGCCCGAGCGGGCAAGAACCAGTCCGATGGTGAAACGCACTTCGGCGTTGTTTGGTGCTAAGCGGACTGCGCGATTCAGGTCTGCCGGGCTTCGCAGATTGCGCAGTAAATGTGTGGCCGCCAGCTCAGAGAACGTACTCGCCGCGAACCAACACGCTCCAAGGATGGCTAGTCCGCGCAGGGCAACTTGGTCGCGGAGGTGTGAGACGATAGCGAGTTCGGCGTTATCGCGATGATGACGAAGTACTCCTGTGACGACAGCTAGAAGCATCAACGTCGGTGGCGATCGAAACACTGGCTCAATGACCGCCAGCGCCAGCGCGACGCCAGTGACTGCGATGCTCGTGACACCGATGCGGCGACTGCTGGCGAGGTTCCCGCGAAGAAGCGCGAGCGCATTTCGGAGAAGACGCCACAGAAGCGCTACGCCAATAAGCAGGCCTGGAAGCCCGAGTTCCGCGAGCATGCCCAGCACATCTCCGCGAGGAAACCTGTCGGTCGGATAGATCGCTGCAGGATCTACGCTGGCGTCTCCAGGTTCAGCAAACTCCGGATAGGCGATGGACCAGTTTCCGGCGCCAACTCCGAGTGGCCAGCTGCCGCGAATCATTCGAACGGTCGTCCGCAGCTGCTGAATCCTGCCACGCCCCGTGCCGCTCTCGATGTCCACGATCCGTGATAGAGAGTCACCAAAATCTGTCGTAGTCCACCCTAGCTTCGAGGGGAGCAGCGCGGTGCTGAGGGCGACGGCTATTGCGATCGCCCAGATCCTGATCGCCGAAGTCCGGAATACTGCGGTCGACCGCTGGACGAGCATCGCTTCCATCGCAGGAAGCGCTAGGAATCCTATCCCCGCCACCAGCCACGCGCCGCGGGACCGCGACAGGACGATGCAGATGCTCGCTAATGCGACTTGGGCCGCAGTAATCAGTCGGTCTCGTCGGGTGCTACCCTCGATGCATCGTCGCCACAGAAAGGGCAAGATCAGACAGGCTAGTCGGGCCGACACATTGCGATTCCCGAGCATCGCACCGGGACGTCGTCCGCGCTCTGAGAAGAACTCGATAACCCCGAATGCCTCCGCGCTCATTGCGATGAACTGAACTGAACACAGCGCTAGAAGCACGTTCAGGACCATGTCGCGCTCCTTGGCGGTCCTTGCGCTGCCGCGGGCCGCCACGAACATCCCCGTAGCGGCGCATACACGACCGAACTCATGCCATGCATAGTCCTGGTTGACGGCCACCATCGACGCGGAAAGCGCCGCCCAGACCATTGCCAGGACGACAAGTAACGTCGTCGTCGTTGAAGTTGTTCGTGGCGAAGGGCTCCGGAGCAGCAGCGCCAGTGCGGCGAATACTCCGAGGAACCCCTCCTTGGGAAGCACGAACTGATCCGGCCGGAAGGGTTCGCCTGGGAGCCAAGCGAAGAGCGTGAAGGCACAACCCGTGAGCAGTATTGCGCGCTCATTTGCTGGAGTTGCGAGAGATCGGCCCCAAACGATCGACCGGAGGGCGCTCACGGCGCCCTCCGGTCGATCGTCTCAGCTTTGCCCGACCAAGACTCTAAGATTGTCCCGATCTCTCAGGCCATGCGTCCGCGCGATGGCACTCTGCTAGTCTCCCGCCACCGTATTCGCCCGCCTAACAAACTTCCACCCTGTCTCGGTCTTCAGAAAATGAAGCTCGGTGCTGTATCCAACGAGGGTCGCATGCTGAAGCGTAGCGGCGCGGTTGTCGATGTCTGCCGACCCCCGATCGGGCCAGAGCGCGACGACTCGGACTACAATTGAGGTGTCGGATCGAGATATGGGCTCGACACGAAGAAACACAGACCAGCGGAGTCGCTCGCACTTCAGTCGGCCGCTCGCATCGCAATCGGAGAGCACCGTGCTGTCGACGGCCGCCATCCTAGAGGAGAGCCGATGCGTAGTGAGGGAAGCGTCTTCGTTTGGTAGCTGAAACGCCCTCCGAACTCTCGGGACGTCGAGAGAGATTCCCCGTTTTGCCACCGAAACGCGCGAAACTTTGCTTTCGATCGGGAAGAGGGTCGAGACAACGGAATCGACCAATGCGCCGACCTCAGCGCCGACGAGCGCTCGTCCCTGTGCGGAAGCGTTTCTCCCCAACGTCGTCAGGAGGAATGCGACCACACAAATGCGCCCAGCTGTACCGAATAGACGTAGCATATTGAGGCCCCTGGTTTCAGTATTCGCTGCCGCACTGAGCGCCATACTGCTGCGCAACTCCAGTGTTATGATCCGGTCCATCTTCCCCGGTCATATGGCCACCTTCTTCGTGCGCAAGCGCCCACGCGGTCAACTGCGGATCACTTGAGTTCGGAAGCCCCCACCAGTCGGGATGAATCCGGATGTAGCCATCGGAGGGCGCCCAGCCGGACGGGGTCGCAGATCCGACCGAATCCATTCTCACTCCCATTCCAACTCCGATCGTCCCATCCTCCAAGAATCCTGTACCCCCTGCATCCACAAATCGACCGTGTAGCAGATCGCCGAGGTTCTGGCACACGCCAGCAGGATGAGTTTGGAGGTAGGCAATACCCCTCATGATTGCGTCACACTTTGCCTGCGAAGACATCTGACAGTCCATCGAATTTGCAGTGCGCGAGCCCGTGATGCCCTCGGACTGAGTACCTCGATCGTCCGGGCCGCAACTCGCGAGCAACGCGCAAAGTACGAGCCTCGGGGCAATTCGTCGGTACACCGATTCCTCCGATGGACGGGGTCAACTCTGTGGCGATGGAGGGCTGATCGAAGCGACCAACCGCTGAATGCCTTCTGCACCTCAGTCTGCCGCACGGACCAGCCGCTGTCAACGATTCGCCAACTCCCGTCCCAAGTCGCGGCTAGCCGCTCTCATGAATCGGCACGCTCCGGTCGGCGCTACCTGCCGGACGACAAACCGGTCATAATTGAAGCCGTAATGCAAGCGGCGGCGCGGCGCCTCAAAAAGTGGCTCGGCGGCCACTCATTCAGCAGACCGCCCGCTTCGCGCTCGGCACCGCCCCCACCTCGCGACACTTCCGGCGAAATCCAGCGCCGTGGTCCAGCGCCAATCCACTCTCGTGCTGCCACTGGTGCACCATCTCGTGCAGCAGCGTCTCGAGCGCGGCGGCGAATCCGTCACGGCGCAGGTGCCGCGCCGAGATCGCGATCTCGGCCCCGCCCCCTTCGACGCCCGGCGCGTAGTGGCCGAGCCGCCGCAGCATCCGGCGTGAGACGCGGATCGGCACCGGCTTGAGCGCGGCGCCGAAGCGCTCGCCATTCATCCGCGTATGCCACTCCGCCAGCCGCTCGGCCAGCGGCTCGTCGTCGGGATGCGTGCGCTCGGGCGCGCGGGCGGGCTTGGTGTTGCGCGGCAGCGGGTAGGCGACGATCGCGTCGCGCGCGGTCTGGCGCTCCCACTTCCGGCGCGCCATCACGAAGCGCACGATCTGCACGTGCATCTCCGCGGGCGCGTCGACGAACCCCTCGTGCACACGCAGGTCGAAGCCCTTCACGCTCACGAGGATCGAGCGGTTCCGCGTGAGCACGACGCGCCGCACGTGCTTGAGGCCGAGCCGTACGAGGCTGGCGTAGAGCCGGTCGGCGGCGCGGACCTCGTCCGCGGCATCCTCTTCGTCCGCTGCGGCCTCCGCGCCGGGATCCTCAGGTGCGAATGCGTCCGGGGCGTCGCCAGGGGCGAAGCCGAAACCGAGCTGCGAGTCGTCCCTCGACAAGCGCAGCCGCGACATCAGCGAGCGAAACATCGATCCTCGCGTGGCGTGAAGTCGCCGGCATCCGGCGTCCAGACGCAGGCGCGCAGCCGCAGTTCGGCGGGTGTGACCTCGATCTCCTGGAAGGCCGAGGGCAGTCCGCCGCGGGTACGCTCGCAGAGCGTGGTGCTGTGCGAGACCACCATCCGGCGCCCCGTGAACTCCACCGCCTCGATCCGCGTCTGGTGATCGTGCCCGTTCAGTACGAGGTCGGCGCCGGTCGAGAGTGCCTCCCCGATGCCGTCGGCGCGATTCACGAGGCCCCAGCGGTTCGAGAGGTCGCCGCGCAGCAGGTTGTGATGGAAGACCAACACCTTGAGGTCACCGGCCGGCGCCGCGGCGAAGGCCGCGCGGGCGCGCTCCCACTGCTCCGGCCGCACGGCGCCCACCACCGCGATGTCCCGCAGCCGCGTGGTCAGCGTGTAGGGCCGGACGCCGTGGCAGGAGTTGAGCCCGACGAAGGTGACGCCTGGCACCCGCAGCGTCGGCTCGAGCTCGTCCGAGATCCACTTGCGGTAGCCGCGATAGAGCGCCCAGGTCGGTCCCAGCCCGAGGGGCTTCCACCAGAACGCGACGTCGTGATTGCCGGGGACGACGAAGACCGGTGCGACCGCGCGCGCCACATCGAGGAACGCCTTGGCGGCGCGGAACTGCGACCGGAAGTTGCGCTGCGTGAGATCCCCGACCACACAGACCACGTCGTAGCGCCGCTCGGCGATGCGGCGCGCGATCGCCGAGAGGTACTCGGGGATCGCGTGCCGCCCGAAGTGGACGTCGGAGAGCTGGAGGATCCGCAACGCGCGCGGCCGCTCAGCCGGGGCGCTTGAGCCGCGCGATCACCGCGTCCGTGTACTCCTCCGTGCCCGCCTTGCCGCCCACGTCGCGCGTGATCGTCGTGTGCTCGCGCAGCGTCGCCTCGATCGCCGCGCGGATGCGGCCCGCGCGCTCGCCCTCGCCGACGTGGTCGAGCAGCTGGCAGCCGGCGAGCATCACCGCGGTCGGGTTGGCGACCCCCTTGCCGGCGATGTCGGGCGCGGTGCCGTGCACGGCCTCGAAGATCGCGTGCTCGTAGCCGATGTTGGCGCCGGGCGTGAGCCCCAGGCCGCCCACGAGCCCACTCGTCAGGTCGGAGAGGATGTCGCCGAAGAGATTCGTCGTCACGATCACGTCGAACTTCTCGGGGCGCATCACGAGTTCCATCGCGCAGGCGTCCACGATCTTGTCGTCGCTCGCGATGCGCCCTTCGTACTCCTTGCCGATCTCGCGACCCACCTCGAGAAAGAGCCCCTGCGAGTACTTGAGGATGTTGGCCTTGTGCACGACCGTCACCCGCTTGCGCCCGTTCTTGAGCGCGAACTCGAACGCGTAGCGGATCACGCGCTCGGCGCCGTGCCGCGAGACGACCGCCACCGACTGCGCCACCGCGTGCGGATCGTCGCCGACCTTGACGTAGTTCTCGATGCCGACGTAGAGCCCCTCGGTGTTCTCGCGCACGATCACGAGGTCCACGCCGTCGAAGCGCTGCCCGACGAGCACCGACTT
This sequence comes from Gemmatimonadaceae bacterium, assembly GCA_031396725.1. Classification (GTDB taxonomy): domain Bacteria; phylum Gemmatimonadota; class Gemmatimonadetes; order Gemmatimonadales; family Gemmatimonadaceae; genus Pseudogemmatithrix. The sequence continues at coordinate 9,455 of JANNLH010000069.1, forward strand.
GGCCGGCCGCAGGTTGGCGTAGAGGTCGAACTCCTTGCGCAGCGCGACGTTGATCGACCGGAACCCCTTGCCGACCGGGGTCTCGAGCGGGCCCTTCAGCGCGAGCTTGGTCCGGCGGATGGAATCGAGCGTCGCCTCGGGGAGCGGATCGCCGACGGCGGTCACCGCGGCCATGCCGGCGATCTGCCGGTCCCAGCGGATGTCGGCGCCCGCGGCCTCGAGGAGGCGCAACGTGGCGTCGGTGATGGAGGGTCCGATCCCGTCGCCGGGGATCAGGGTCACTTCGAGTGTCTTGGACTTGCTCATCAGATGTTCAGGGGGATTCGGTTGTCAGGGCTCGATCACGAGCGCCGCGACGCCCGCCGCCAACTGGTCGGTGACGGCCTTCAGTTCGGCGGCGGCCTTCAAGCGCAGGTCCGCCGTCCAGATCACGGAGCGCCCGCGCGTGTCCACGACGACGAGGCGCAGCACCGCGTCCGCGCCGTCGCCGCGCAACTCCAGCGGGACCAGCGCGAAGCGCGTGTCGCCGAGCGCGGTGAGCGGGCGGATATTGTCGGCGACCACCATCGGCATCTGGTCGCCGGGCTTCGGGACCATCGTGCGCCACCGGCCCGCGCCGAGCGCGTAGGGGTCGGTCGCGTAGGTCGGGTTGCGCTTGGCAGTGCGCACCACGTCGGGCGCGTACACCCAGCGCTTGCCCAGCCCGCTCTCGGTCAGCACCGCCGCAACAGTGGAGTCGAACGCCAGCCGCAACGTGGCCCAGTCCACCCCCTTGCTCCACCCGGTGGTGTCGGCGCGGAAGAACTGGACCGGCACCACCGCCACGCGCTGCGCCGCGAAGGGCGCGAGCGGAGGTCCGGCGGTCGCGGCCGCGGCCACCTCCTGCGCCCGCGCCTCGAACGGCCGGGAGGCCGCCACGAGCAGTGCCAGAAGCAGTGCATTCCGGAGGTGGGAGGTCATCGGCTCGGAGGATCGAGGAATAGAGGGAGCAAGAGCGAGAGCAAGAGCGAGAGGAAGAGCGGGAGGAAGAGAGGGAGCAAGAGCGGGGGGAAGAGCGGGAAGGTGGAACGGTCGCCCTTTCTACTTCCTACTTCCTACTTCCTACTTCCTACTTCCTACTTTCGACTGCCTTCCTACCCTAAACATAACCGTTCGCTCCTCCGATTTGCGGCTCGCCCCCTCCCCATCCGGGCGGTCCCGACGTAGAATCGCCGAGCCACGGATTCCCCCCGAACCGATCTCGCGAACCTCCTGATGCCCATCAAGCGCTGGCTCTCGGCCCTCCTCTGGGCCGTCATCTCCCTCGTCGGCGCCGGCGCGTTCGCGTACATGGGCCTCCGGCGCGGCGAGACGATCAACGCCGCCTGGCTCCTGACCGCCGCCGTCTGCACCTACGTGGTCGGCTACCGCTTCTACTCGAAGATCATCGCCGCCAAGATCTTCGCGCTCGACGCGATGCGCGCGACGCCGGCCGAACGTCTCGCCGACGGCTGCGATTATGTGCCGACCAACAAGTGGATCGTCTTCGGGCACCATTTCGCGGCCATCGCGGGCCCGGGACCGCTGGTCGGCCCCACGCTGGCGGCGCAGTTCGGATTCCTCCCCGGCGCGCTCTGGATCATCATCGGCGTCGTCATCGGCGGCGCGGTGCAGGACATGGTGATCCTCTGCTCCTCCGTCCGCCGCAACGGCAAGTCGCTCGGGCAGATGGCCAAGGAGGAGATCGGGCCCGTCGCCGGCTACACGGCGCTCGTCGCGGTGCTCGGGATCATGATCATCCTGATCTCGGTGCTCGCGCTGGTCGTCGTGAACGCGCTGCGCTCGAGTCCGTGGGGCACCGTCACGATCGCGCTCACGGTGCCGATCGCGATGCTGATGGGCGTCTACCTCAAGTACCTGCGCCCCGGCCGCGTGCTCGAGGTCAGCGTAATCGGCATCGTGCTGCTGATCCTCTCGCTCTACGCCGGCCGGTGGGCGGCCGAGCATCCGACGCTCGGGCCCCTCTTCACGCTGGACGGCGTGACGCTGGCCTTCGGCGTGATGATCTACGGCTTCGCCGCATCCGTGATCCCGGTCTGGCTGCTGCTCGCGCCGCGCGACTATCTCTCGGCCTTCGTGAAGATCGGCGTCGTGGTCGCCCTCGCAGTGGGCATCATCTGGGTGCTGCCGCCGATCCAGATGCCCGCGGTCACGCAGTTCATCGACGGCACCGGTCCGGTCTTCGCCGGGAAGGTCTTCCCCTTCGTCTTCATCACGATCGCCTGCGGCGCGATCAGCGGCTTCCACGCGCTGATCTCGTCGGGTACGACGCCCAAGCTGCTCGAGAACGAGGCCGACGCGCGTTTCATCGGCTACGGCGCGATGCTGACCGAGTCGCTGGTCGCGATCATGGCGCTGATCGCCGCCTGCGTGCTCACGCCGGGGATCTACTTCGCGATCAACGCACCAGCGGGCGTGCTCGGCACCACCGCCGAGAGCGCCGCGGCGGTGATCGCCACCTGGGGCTTCACGCTCAACCCGGCCGACCTGAACCAGCTCGCGCAGCAGGTGCAGGAGTCCACGCTCCTCTCGCGCACGGGCGGCGCACCGTCGCTTGCCGTGGGCATGGCGAAGATCTTCGCCGACGTGCTGGGCGGCCCGAACGCGATGGCGCTCTGGTACCACTTCGCGCTGATGTTCGAGGCCCTGTTCATCCTCACGACGGTCGATGCCGGCACGCGCGTGGGACGCTTCATGCTGCAGGACCTCGGCAAGCACATCTGGGAGCCGTTCGGTCGCGTCTCGTGGTATCCGGCGGTCGTGCTCTCGAGCTTCATCTTCGTCTCGATGTGGGGCTTCTTCCTGTATCAGGGCGTCACCGACCCGCTGGGCGGCATCAACTCGCTCTGGCCGCTCTTCGGCATCGCGAATCAGCTCCTGGCGACGGTCGCGCTCTGCGTCGGCACCACGATCATCATCAAGATGGGGAAGGCCAAGTACGCGTTCATGACGCTGATCCCGATGTGCTGGCTGGTCGTCGTGACGATGACCGCCGGGTGGATGAAGCTCTTCGCCGCCGACCCGCGCGTGGGCTTCCTGAGCCACGCGCGCTGGGTCGAGGCCAAGCTGGCCGCTGGGGAGCTGCCCGCGGGCGTGGCTGATGCGGCGGCCGCGGCGCGACTCGTGTTCAACGACCGGCTCGATGCGGCGGTCGCGGCCTTCTTCATGATCTCGGTGATCGTGATCCTCGCCGACTCGATCCGCGAATGGCGCGCGGTGCTGGGCGGGCGGAAGCCGATGGTGTCGAGCGAGGTGCCGTTCACCGCGCGCACCACGGCCTGATGGTGGGTGTGTGATCCATCTTCGCCGGCTGACGCTCGCCCCCGACGACGACGAGGACCTGGACGCGTACCCGTTCAGCGTGCCGGCCGTGCGCGCGACGGACACGCTGGAGTTCACCGCGGACGTGACCTTCTTCGTCGGCGAGAACGGCTCGGGCAAGTCCACGCTGCTCGAGGCGCTGGCGGTCAAGTGCAAGCTCCCGGCCGTGGGGAGCGACGACCCGCACGAGGACGACACCCTGCGCCACGCGCGCAAACTCGCCGCGGCGATGAAGCTGGCCTGGAACGGCCGGGTGCGCCGCGGCTTCTTCCTGCGCGCCGAGGACTTCTTCGGCTTCACGCGCCGCCTGGCGATGGAGCGCGCCGAGTTCCAGCGGAGGCTCCTGGAACTCGACGACGAGTACAAGGGCCGCAGCGCGTACGCGAAGGGGCTGGCCACGGGCCCGATCCGCGGCTCACTCAGCGCACTCGAGAAGAGCTACGGCGCCGACCTCGACGCCAACTCGCACGGCGAGAGCTTCCTGAAGCTCTTCCGCGCCCGCTTCGCCCCGCAGGGACTCTACCTGCTGGACGAACCCGAGGCCCCGCTCTCCCCGACCTCGCAACTCGCACTACTGGTGATGCTGCAGGAGATGGTCGCCCAGGGCGGCCAGTTCGTCATCGCCACGCACTCCCCGATCCTGCTGGCCTTCCCCGGCGCGACCATCTGGTCATTCGACGAGCACCCGCCGCGCGCGGTGCCGTACGACGAGATCGACCACGTCCGGGTCACCCGAGACTTCCTGGCTGCGCCTGAACGGTACCTGCGGCATCTGGGGACCTGAGCGTTCACCACGGAGACACGGAGGGGCGGAGGAAGGACGGAGGAGGCAACGGCAACCGCTGCTGATGGGGGCGTGGCGGACGGATCCAGCCGCCAAGACCCTCAAGATTCGTTTGCAGGTCTCCGTCCTTCCTCCGTCCCTCCGTGTCTCCGTGGTGAACACTCGATCCGTCCCCTCAGCGAATGCCTGCTTCAACCCGTAGATTCGAACTCGCGTCAGGCACGGTGCCCGGCGCATCCACCCGAGCCCATCCCACGATGCGCCGGATCGTCCGCTTCGCGCTCCCTGCCCTGCTGCTCGCGTCCACGCTCGAGGCCCAGCAAGGGTCGTTCGATCTCTCGGTCAAGAACATCATGCGCGGGCCCGAGCTCTATGGGCGCGAGCCGGCGCAGGTGCGCTTCACGGCCGATGGGCAGTGGATCTACTTCCGGTGGCTCACGCCGGGCGCGGCGTGGAATGAGCAGCTCAAGCCATTCCGCGTGGCGGCGCGCGCGGGTGCCGCGCCTGAGCTGGTCACCGAGGCGCACATGGACACCGTCGCGCCGATGCTCGCCGACGGCCCCCGCTCGCGCGACAAGCGCTCGACCGTCGTCGCCGCCAATGGCGACCTCTGGCTCCGCGTGCAGGGGCGGCCGACGCTCACCGTGCGGCGCCTCACGCAGACGATCGCCATCGAGAGCGACCCCAAGTTCTCGCTCGATGGCCGTGAAGTCTTCTTCGTCCGCGAGAACAACGCCTACGCCTTCGACATCGCCACCGGGCTCACCCGCCAGCTGACCGACATCCGGAGCGGCGCCGCGCCGAAGGACCCCGAAGCGCCGAAGGGCCAGCGCGCCGCGCTCGCCGACCAGCAGAAGGAGCTCCTCCAGTACGTCCGTGACCAGCTCGCGGCCGATTCGCTCCGCCGCGCCAACCAGAAGGAGTCAGATGCACGCCGCCTCCCCGTCGTCTGGGTCCCGACCGCCGAGCGCATCGGCGGGCTCTCCGTCTCACCCGACGGGAAGACCGCGATCCTGAGCACCTTCACGCCGGCGACCGGCACCAAGGGCTCCGACGTTCCTGACTACATCAAGGTCGATGGATTCCCCGCGATGATCCCGGGGCGCACGAAGGTCGGCGACGCGCAGGGCTCGCAGAAGGTCGGGCACCTCGAGATCGCAACCGGCAAGGTCACCTGGCTCGAGCTCACGCCCGACAAGAAGGCCGCCGGCGGCGCGCAGGTCCGCGACTGGAGCGACGACGGCGCGCACGCGCTCCTCTTCGTGAGCTCCGCCGACTTCAAGAATCGCTGGCTCTGGTCGGTCGCCTCGGCCGGCGGCGCGGTCAAGCTCGTGGACGAACTGCGCGACGAGGCTTGGGTGAACGGCCCCTGCTTCGGCTGCGTCGGCTGGACGCCCGAGGGACGCGCCTGGTTCGTTTCCGAGAGCTCGGGCTACTCGCACCTCTACTCGGCGATGCCCGACGGCAGCGGCAAGCAGGCGCTGACCTCGGGGAACTGGGAGGTCCTCTCCGTCGAACGCGCACCCGACGATCTCCACTTCATCCTCTCCACCAGCGAGCCCTCGCCCTTCACGCGTCAGGCATATCGCATGCGGATGACCGGCGGCGCGCGCACGCGGATCACCACCGGCGACGGCGGCCACGCGGTCGTGATGGCGCCCGACGGCGGACGCTTCGCCACTGTGTACTCGACGCCGAACACGCCGCCCGAGCTCTTTCTCGGGACCGCCGGCGCGGCGCGGATGGACAAGCTCACGACCTCGACCACCGAGGAGTTCCGCTCATTCGCGTGGAAGGTGCCGCCGATCGTGATGGTCCCCGGTGAGGACGGCACGCAGGTCCCGGCGCGCATCTACAAGCCGCAGGACCA
>JANNLH010000097.1:0-44755 GCA_031396725.1 Gemmatimonadaceae bacterium
CACCGGCGTCGCCATCGGTGCGCCGCTCGCCGCGCTGCTCCCCGAGAGCGCTTTCGCCGCACCCGCGACCCCGGGAGCCCCCGAGATCCTCGTGCGCCGCGCCGTCAAGCCGGTCGTGATCTCCGACTACTCCGGCTGGGAATTCAAGAACGGCGGCAAGGAGAACGCCGTCGAACGCGCCTTCCGCGGGATCGTGGGGGGCGACGACGTGCTCGACGCGCTCATCGCCGGCGTGAACATCCCCGAGCTCGACCCCACCGAGATGGGGATCGGCTACGGCGCGCTCCCCAACGGCGAAGGTGTCGTCCAGCTCGACGCCTCCTGCATGCACGGGCCCAAGCGGCGCGCCGGTGCCGTCGCGAGCATCGAGGGCGTGCGCACGCCCTCGCTCGTCGCCAAGGCCGTGATGGAGTTCACCGACCATCACCTGCTCGTGGGCCGCGACGCGAGTGACTTCGCGCGCTCCGTCGGCTTCACGGTCGAGGACGACCTCAACACGCCCGAGAGCCGGAAGCTCTGGCTCGAGTGGAAGCGCCGCGTGGACGGCGAGCGCTGGCTCGATCCGAACAGCGCCGCACGGAAGCCGCGGCCGCGGCACGAACGCGATCCGGGTCTTGCCGCCGGGCTCTCGATGGTGCGCGATGGACTCATCCGCGAGGGCTCGTTCTGGGGGACGATCAACTGCAGCGGCATCACGCCTGCGGGCGACCTCGCGAGCGTGACGACGACGAGTGGGCTGGCGTGGAAGATCCCGGGGCGCGTCGGTGATTCTCCGATCCTCGGGGCGGGCCTCTACGTGGACAACGACGTCGGCGCGGCCGGCTCGACCGGACGCGGGGAGGCGAACCTCTACAACCTCTCGTCGTTCCTGATCATCGAGGGGCTGCGCCGCGGCCTCGCGCCCAAGGATGCGGGGATGGAGGCGCTGCGCCGCATCCGCAGCAACACGGTCGAGGCGCGGCTCCTCAACGAGCGCGGCGAGCCGAACTTCAATGTCCGGTTCTTCATCCTCGACAAGAAGGGACGTTCGGCGGGTGTCGCGATGTACCACGCGGGGGAGACGAAGTACGCGCTCTGCACGGAGAACGGGGCGACCGCGCCCGACCTCGAACCGCTCCTCGCCGGCGCCCCGAGTTGACAGCGTCAGCATCGACATCGAACTGCAACGGCTGATCACCACAGAGGCACAGAGGCACGGAGGAGACAGAGTCAGAGAGCGCTGGCACTTCGCTGCTCTCCGTGCGCCCTCCTCCGTGTCTCTGGGCCTCTGTGGTGATGCCGTTGCAGTGCCGTTACTTCTTCTTGGCGGCTGCCTTCTTCGCCGGCGCCTTCTTCTTGGCGGACTTTGCCGTTGACGGGCGCGTCGAGCGCGGCCGCCCGGTTTCGGGGTCGATGATCGACGTGTAGTAGGCGACGTACTCCTTCGCGCCAACGCGCCGGAACGCCGCGCCGATCACGTCGAGCGCCAGGTCGTCCACCGTCTTGAACCTTACGCAGCTCTTTCCCATGTCGAGCTTCTTCCCGCTCTTCGCCCACTCGCGCCGGAACCAGTTCTCGCCCTCGGTCCCCTCGCCATAGACGCTCATCAGGTAGAGCGACATGTAGTTCTTCTGCGATGCGAGGCAGGCGTAGGGCAGAGGCTGCTTGGGCTTGCAGTGGTAGCCCTGCGGGAAGACGCGATAGGGCACGAAGTAACCGATCATCCCGTACTGCATCCCCTCCTCGATGTCACCGTCGAGGTTGGCGAGGATCACCTTGCGCACGGCCTCGATGGCGGTGCGCCGGTCGTCGGGGAGTTCCTTCAGGTACTGCGGGATGCTGGTGGCCCTGCTCTGCATATGCTGTGCCTCGCGGGGGTACTCGTCGTGGATGCTCGTCAGCGCCGGGCGACGAGAAGGCGTCCGAGTCGTTGCTTGGCGTCCTCCACCAGCGCGCGCAGCGCTGGCGTGCCTCGGTCCACCGTCTCGACGAACAACTGCAGGTTGCGGATCGCCCCGGTGGCGTTTCCCGCGGCCTCGTAGGCGAGCGCGCGTTCGTACGCGTTGAAGACGGTGCCGATGCGCATCAGGAGATTCGGGCGAAGCCCGAGATTGTTGGCGTCGGGCCACTGCAGGTAGTACTCCGCCGCCGCCGGGTCCCCGGCGCGGACGAGGGCGCGCCCGAGGGCCACCCGGTGCAGGAGCATCGCCGACGAGAAGGTGGTGCTGCGCGCCATCATCTCGTCCTCGTACGCGCGGAGACTGTCGACCTGGCCGGCACTGCGTTCGCGCCAGAGCGCGCGGATAGCGCGCGGAAGGGAACGGCCGACGGGTGACGTGTCCCGGATCGCGGCCGCGGCGCTCCAGACCCGGGCCGAGTCCCCGGCGGCGATCCCGATCACCGCGTCCGACCAGGCCAGTTCGGCGGCGTCGAGCCCGCTGAGCTCGCCCAGCCGCGCTCGCGACCGTGCGAGCGCGGAGTCGGCGGTGCCCACGGGGAGCGCGCCCAGCCACGCCCCCCAAGCCGCCACGCGTGCCGCGCTGAGCCGGATCGCCGCCGGCGCCTGGACCACCTCCGCCTCGCTGAGCAGCGAAACTCCACGAGCGAAGTCGCCGTTCCGCACCGCACTCGTGCCCTCACTGAACCGGATGAGCGGTGCGAGCCCCGCGAACGCCGGATCGCCGCGCAGTCCGGAGAACCACTCCGCCGCCACCTCGCTCGTCGCTCCGGGAGGACCGAAGTCGGCGAGCCAAACATTCGGGCCGCCCGTGGTCACCGACTGGATGAACTGCGCCCCCTCGCGCGCGACGCGTCGCGCGGTGTCCAGCGGGATCGGCCTACCGGTCCGCCGCGACTCGATCGCGAATCGCGCCGACCGTCCAAAGCTGGCCAGCGGTCCGCTCGCGGCGCGCGCCGATACCGCCTCGGCACTCTCGAGCAGGCGCACCGTGTCACCGAGGGTCGCGTAGACCATCAGCCGGTGGAGCGCATTGTCCGCGTGATTGGGCGCCAAGGCGTCGAGCCGGTCGAGATAGGGGAGCGCGTCGGCGATCGGCACGCCGACGATCGGTCCGCTGTGGATGATGTTGTCGGCGACGGCGTACTGGGCCGTGTGGTAGTCGGCGTAGCGCGCCGCGAGTACCCGCCCGGAGTCGATGCGGATGCGCATCGGCATCCCGGTCGTGAAGCGCAGCTTGAGCAGGTCGCGGTCGCGGTCGCGCGGCGGGAGCCGGTCCATCAGCGCGATCAGCCGCGCACGGACCACGGGGTCCACGCCCATCAGGTTCCAGCCGCGCACGTAGTCGATGCGCAGGAACGCCTGGGCGAAGTTCGAGTCGAGCGTCGCGGCGCGCGAATAGGCGCCGAGGGCAGGGAAGATGTCGTAGTGCCGCAGGTGATCCTCGCCCTCGAGGAACGCCCGCAACGCGTCGCTCGAACTCGTCGCGACATCGGAGAGGAGCGGCGAGGGCGGCGTGCCGCGGCGCCAGACCTGGCGCAGGACCTCGGCGCTCATCGAGTCGGTCAGCGAGCGCAGGCTGTCGATCGGCGCGCGCAACGTGAACTTCGCGAGTTGATCGCCCCCCTCCACTGCATAGAGCGCGACGTCGGCGCGGACGAGGTCGCCGTCGCGCACGAGGGATCCGTGCAGCACGCTGCGCGCGCCGAGCTCGGTCGCCAATGTGCGCGCGGCGTCGAGGGCGAGCGGCGTCGGCAGCGACTGCGCGCGCTGCAGCACGCTCGAGGCATCGACGGTCCGCAGCGATCCGACGTGGTCGAGGTTCGCGCTCACCGTGACGACGAGGTCGCGCCCGAGCCGCGCGAGCGACGAGTCGCCGGTGCTGCCGAGCGGCATCATCGCAATGACATCCGCGCCCGCGGCCACGGGACTCGGCGCCGCGCGGACCTTCAGTGCCCAGAACACCCCGGTCGCGACCAACGCCACCACTGCAACAGCGGCGTACCGCGTGCGGGCGGAACGGGGGGCCGGCGGACCGGCCGAGGGCGCGGCCGCACCGGTCGAGCGCACGCCCGGCACCGTACCACCGCCCGGCGTCGCCGCGGACTCGAGCACCGCCATCGCCTCGTGCGCGCTCTGCGGCCGCTCGGCCGGCGACTTGGCGAGCAGGCGCTGCGTGAGCGCGGCGACGGCCGGCGGCACATCGTTGCGTCGTTCGTCCACGCGCGGTGGCGGCGAGGTCAGATGCGCCGCGATGACCGACTGTGCGTTGCCGGAGAACGGAGGCGCGCCGACCAGCATCTCGAAGAGCACCGCGCCGGCTGCGTACAGATCGGCGCGGTGATTGGTGGTCGGATCGGCCATCGCCTGCTCGGGCGCCATATAGGCCGGCGTGCCGAGCGCGACGCCGACGCTCGTGAGCCCCTGCGAGACACCCGCATCCGCGAGCGCCTTGGCGACCCCGAAGTCCGCGACCACCGCGTGCCCGCTCTCGAGCAGGATGTTCTCGGGCTTGACGTCGCGGTGCACGATGCCCTGCGCGTGCGCGTGGCCGAGGGCATCGAGCAGCTCGCGCGTGATGCGCAGCGCGTCGGAGAGCGGGAGTGCGCCCTCGCGCAGCAGACGCGCGCGCAGCGACTCACCGGCGACGAAGGGCATCGCGTACCAGAGGAGCGAACCCTCGCCGCCGGCGGTGAGCACCGGCACGATGTGCGGGTGCTGGAGCCGCGCGATGACCTTCACCTCGCGTCGGAAGCGCTCTGCGCTCTCGGCGGCGGAGCCCCCCTCGAGGTCGAGCACCTTCACGACCACGGAGCGATCGAGGGTGGCGTCGCGCGCGAGGAAGACGCGCGCCATCCCTCCGCCGCCAAGCTCGCGTTCGAGGACGAAAGCACCGCCCAGCGAGGCCTGCAGTCGCGCGGCGAGGTTGTCGTTCATCGGGCAGAAACTACGGCCCGGCGCCCGGGTCGGCCAGCGTGCGCGAGCTTGACGGCGGCACCACGAAGGCACGAAGGCACGAAGGGCCGAAGAAGGGCGAAGGAAGCCGTTGCAGTCTTCGCCGTTCTTCGATCCTTCGCGTCTTCGTGGTGAACGGCGCGGACGCCTCAGCGGGGGACGGAGACCCGCAGCGTGGTGTAGGCGACGCCGTCCGGCGTATCGCCGACCTGGAGATACCCGAGCACCTCGCGAGCCGCGGGGTCGATGATCGCGACGCGCGCCTCGCCGCTCAGCGAGAGGAAGACGTGCCGTCCGTCGGGCGAGAAGGTGATGCCTTGCGGTCCGCCGGCGAAGGCGATGCGCCCGAGTTCGCGCCGCGTCGCGCGCTCGAGGAAGCGCAGCGAACCGCCGCGATAGTCGGGGATCAGCGCGAGGCGCGAGTCGGGAGAGAAGAGGACACGGTAGGGCCAGCTGAAGCCCTCGGCGGCAGTGCTCACCGCACCGGTGCGCGCGTCCACGACGCTGACGCGCCCGGTCGCGTTGCTGCCGACCCAGGCTTCGCTGCCGTCGGCCGTGACGTTGATCGCCTCGGGCTGCTCCGGGACGGCGATGCTGCGCACCGCCGTCCCGGCGCGCAGGTCGAGCTCGGTGACGGTGTTGCTGCCGATGTCTCCGGTCCAGGCGCGGATGCCGTCGGCCGCGACGCCGACCATATGCGAACCGTTCTTCTCAGTGGAGACTGCCTTCACCACCGCTCCCGTGCGCACGTTCACGAGCACCACCGCGCGTGCGGCCTCGGAGGTCACGGCCACCAGCGAGTCGCCCGGCAGGAAGACGATGCCGTGCGGGCGCGTGTAGGGCGCGATCGGGATGGTGCGCGCGACGCGGAGCCCCGGCACGTCGATCACCGTGAGCGTGCTGCCGGGCGCGGGGCCGGTGCCGTAGTCGGTCACGACCGCGGTGCGGCCGTCGCTCGAGACGACGACCTCGTGCGGGCCGTTGCCGGTCGGGAGCGTGGCGAGCGTGCGGCCGCTCCCGACGTCGACGATCGTCGCTGTCGCGGGTCCCTTGTTCGTGATGATGACCGTGCCGGTGACGCCGGCCACCTGCGCGCCGGCCGCGGCGATGGAGGTGCTGAGTGCGAGGAAAAGGATGCCGGTCCCGACCAAGAGCGAACGCATCGGAGTCTCCGTGCTACGAAGTGAAGGCCGCCTTCTCCTGCCTCTCCCGCATACGCGCCGGCGGCCCGGGGCGCTGGCGATCCGGGCCTTGCCGCGGCCTCCGCACTGTACTACCGTATCGGAGTATAGAGAATCGCTGGGCGCCCGTTCCACCCCCATCAGGACCCGTTCCGATGCGTGCCTCCGTCGCCGCCGCCTCGCTCCTCTTTGCCGTCGCCGCTTGCGGCGCTCCCAAGGAGGCCGCACCCCCCGTCGCGTCAGCGGCCGCCGTCGTCTTCACTGAGGCCGCGTGGAAGCCGCCCCGCGAGGCCGACATCCCGGCCGACTCGATGGGCGCCTCGATCAAGCGCGGGCTCTACCTGCTCCGCTTCACGCCCGAGAGCCTGCCGGAGTACGCGACCTCCAACCTGCGCTGCACCAGCTGCCACCAGGACGACGGCATCAGGGTCACCTCGGGGCCGCTCACCGGCTCGCACGCGCGCTACCCCAAGTACATGCCGCGCTCGGGCGCCGTGATCTCGCTCGCCGACCGCGTCAACTACTGCTTCACGCGCTCGCTCGCCGGCAACGCGCTCCCGGTCGAGAGCCGCGAAATGACCGACATCCTCGCCTACCTCTGGTTCCTCTCCAAGGACGTCCCGGTCGCGACCAAGCTCGCGGGCGCCGACGGCCTCGTCTCGATGAAGGACACGCTCGTCGGCGACGTCGCGCGCGGCCAGGCGCTCTACACCGCCAAGACCTGCGTCACCTGCCACGCCGCCGACGGTCAGGGCCTCGGCGTGATCCCGCCGCTCTGGGGTCCCGAGTCGTACTCGATCGGCGCGTCGATGTCGCGCGAGGAGCGGGCCGCGAGCTTCATCTTCCACAACATGCCGCAGACGGCGCCGGGGACGCTGACGCCGCAGGAGGCGTTCGACCTCTCGGCGTTCATCAACTCGCATCCGCGTCCCGATTCACCGGGGAAGGAGCTCGACTTCCCGATGGGCGGCGCGGCCAAGGACGTGCCCTACGACACGAAGGGCGGCCACAAGGCCTACCGGCCCCCGCCGGTGCTGCCACGGGCGAATCCCAAGGGCGCACTCGTCCCCAATCCGCCCGTCGTCGGGCGCAAGGGGCTCTGACCGCTGATGTCCACCCCACCCGTCGTCAACGTCACGCGTCGTGAACTGCTCGCGGGTGCCGCCGGTGTCATCGGCGGCGCCGTCATCGCCGGACTCCCGGCCGCGCTCGAGGGGCAGCAGGGCGCCGCTTCGCCGTCGGCCCCCGGGAAGCCACGCCCGACCGTCCCGGCCGACCCCACCAAGCTGCAGGGCGGGCCGACCTCGGCCGTCGGGGCACGCTCCGCGTTCGAGGCCCCCGTCCGCACCCCCACCGGTGAGACGGTCGGCAACTCGATGACGCCGCTGCAGGACCTCACCGGCTCGATCACGCCGACGGACCTGCACTTCGAGCGACACCACGCGGGCATCCCCGCGCTCGATCCCGAGCAGCACACGCTGACGATCCACGGACTCGTCGATCGGCCGCTCACCTTCACGGTGGCCGACATCAAGCGCTTCCCGCAGGTCACGCGCACGCACTTCATCGAATGCTCCGGCAACGGGCGCAGCGCATTCCGCGACCCCAAGCCCGACCTCACCCCGCAGAAGGTCGCGGGGATGGTCAGCACCTGCGAGTACATCGGCGTGCCGCTCGCGACGCTCTTTCGCGAGGCGGGAGTCAAGCCCGGGGCCAAGTGGTTCCTCGCCGAAGGCGGCGATGCCTGCCTGATGACGCGCTCGGTCCCGATCGAGAAGGCGTGGGACGACGCGATGATCGTCTGGGGCGCCAACGGCGAACCGTTGCGGCCCTCGCAGGGCTATCCGCTGCGGCTGCTCCTCCCGGGGTGGGAGGGGAACATCAACGTGAAGTGGATCCGCCGTCTCGAGCTGGGCACGCAGCCCTGGATGACGCGCTGGGAGACGTCCAAGTACACGGACCCGCTCCCCGACGGCACCGCGCGGATGTTCTCGTTCGAGCTCGACGCCAAGTCCGTCATCACGAGCCCGGCGCATCCGCACGTCGTCACAGGCCGCGGCTGGCATCCAGTGAGCGGCCTCGCCTGGAGCGGCCGCGGTCGCATCACGAAGGTCGAGGTGAGCACCGACGGCGGGGGCGCGTGGCACGAGGCGGAGCTGCTCGGAGCGTCGCTCCCGAAGTCCACGGTGCGCTTCCAGTACATGTGGGACTGGGCGGGGAACGAGGCGACGCTGCTGAGCCGCGCGACCGACGAGACGGGCTACGTGCAGCCGACGCGCACGACGTTGATCGAGGTGCGCGGCATCGGCACCGACTTCCACTTCAACCCGATCGTCGGCTGGAAGGTGCAGCGCGACGGGCGGGTCTCGTTCCACGGGGAGACCTGAGCGTGCGCCGGTATTCTGCAGCCGCTCTCGCGTCACTCGTCCTCGCCCTGATCGCGTGCCGGGGCGAGACGCCCGCGGCGGATGCCGCTTCAGCGGCCCCCGGCAGGCGGTACGAACTCGGCCGAGCCGCGGACAGTGCGCACATCGCGCGGATGGACGTCGACGTCGGGCCCGAGGGGATCGAACTCCCGCGCGGGCGCGGCACGGTGGCCGAGGGCGGCGCGCTCTACAAGGCGCAGTGCGCGATGTGCCACGGCCAGCTCGGCGAGGGGATGCCTCCCGCCTTCCCGCGGCTCGTCGGGCGCGACCCCGCGGCCGAGGGATTCCAGTTCGCCAAGGACCACAAGCTCATCAAGACGATCGGCAACTACTGGCCGCACGCGACCACGGTGTTCGACTACGTGAAGCGTGCGATGCCGCTGCTCACGCCCGGGACGCTCACCGACGACCAGGTCTACGCGCTCACCGCGTACCTGCTGGCCGAGAACGGCGTGATCCCCGACACCGCCACGCTCGACGCGGCCGCGCTCCGCCGCGTGAAGATGCCCTACGCCGACCGGTTCGTGCCGGACACGCGCAAGGGCGGCCCCGAAGTGAAGTGACCTGAGTCGTTCCCTCAACGAGGAGTTCGCGCAATGTCCGCCGCTGCATCCCCTGTCATCCCCGCCGCGTCCGTCGGCTCGCGCACCGGGAAACTCCCTCCGTGGGCGTTCTACGGCATCCTCTTCGGGTTCGTCGGGGCGCTCTCGATCCTGCTCTGGGGACCGATCGGCGTCTCCGGCACCTATCCGCGCGTGATCGGCGAACTCTTCCGCTTGGTCGATCCCGCCTACGCGGCGTCGAATCCGTACCTCGTGAAGATGGGCTCGATCCTGAAGCCCGAGACCTTCATCCTGCTCGGCCTGCTGGTCGGCGGGTTCATCGGCGCGAAGACCAGCCGCGCCGCCAGGGCTCCGAAGATGGAGATGATCCACCCCGGGGAGACGACCAAGGCGAAACGCTATCGTGATGCCTTCATCGGCGGGTTCCTGATCGTGTTCGGCGCCCGCATCGCGGGCGGCTGCACCAGCGGCCACATCATCTCCGGGATGACCCAGCTCTCGGTGAGCGGCTTCATCTTCGCCGCCGGCGTCTTCGCGAGCGGCATCGGCACGGCCAAGCTGCTGAGCGCGCACCGCGCGGGAGGGATCTGATCATGGGCAACCTCTACGGATTGATCATCGGCGTCCTGATGGGATTCCTCATCCAGCGCGTGCAGGCGTCGAGCCCCGGGATGATCGCCCGGAACCTGCGGCTCGAGAATCTCTCGGTCATCAAGTTCATGGCGATGACGATCGCGATCGGGATGATCGTCGTCTACGCCCTCTCGCTCGTGATCCCGCAGTACCTGCACTTCGACGTGAAGCCGACGTACGTCGTCGGCGTGCTCCTCGGCGGGCTCGTGTTCGGCGTCGGCTTCGGCCTCGCGGGCTACTGCCCGGGCACCTGCGCGGTCGGCATCGGCGAGGGGCGCAAGGACGCGATCGTCGCGATCCTCGGCGGCGTCGTCGGGGCGCTGGTCTTCACGCTCGTCTACACGACGATGGTCGCGCCGATCGTCAAGATGATGGACCTCGGCAAGATCACGCTCTTCGACGTGCTGCACCTGCCGGCGATCGTCGTCGCGCTGGTGGTGGGGGCGATCTTCATCGGCGTGATCTCCTGGCTCCCGACCGACGTGAAGAAGCACGCATGAGTCGCGGCAACGGGGCACGCCGAGTCGCCACGCCCGAGTTGCTCGAGCTCGTGGCGCGGCGCTTCCGGGCGCTCGCCGAGCCGGCCCGCCTCACCATCCTCCACGAGCTGGAGGCGGGGGAGCTGACCGTCACGGAGCTGGTCGAGCGCACGGGGATGGGGCAGGGGAACCTGTCGAAGCACCTGCAGCAGCTGCACGCCGGCCAGTTCGTCTCGCGGCGCCGCCACGGGCTCTTCGTCCACTATGCGCTCGCGGACGAGAATGTGCTCCACCTCTGCGAGTTGATGTGCGGCCGGCTCGGGAGCGAGGCCGACTCCGTTCAGCGCGTCGTCAACGGGCGCAGGAGCGCGCGCACCGGCGCCGCGTCGAAGGCGCCCACCGCCAAGGGGAGTGCGAGCAGGTCCCAGGCGCCCGGCGCGACGCCCCGCAAGTCGAGGTTCTCGAGCACGTAGGCACGGTTCCCGAAGAGCGCGTGGTGCACGGCGAGGGTCTTGCTCTCCCGTGCATCGACGCTCGGGCAGTCCACGGCGAGCAGCCGGAGCCCCGCGCGCGCCAGCGTCGCGGCGGCGTCGCTCGAGAGCGAGGGCCAGCTCGCGGGGAAGGTGCCGTCCGCCACCGAGCGTCCGGTCCGCAACAGCAACCGCGTCACGTCGGACCGCAGTCCGGCGTGCCGCAGGTCAGCGAGCGAGAGTTCGCCCTCGAACGACGAGACGTCCACGAGCTGGGCATCGCCGAGAAATGGGCCGAGCGGGAGCCGGTCGGCGCCGTCGCCGCCGACGACCACGTGCAGCGGTGCGTCGGCGTGCGTCCCCACGTGCGGACTCGTCTCCCAGCGCGAGACGTTCACACTCGCGCCGGACTCCATCGCCGAGGCCCAGCCGCAGGTGAAGGGCGTGTCGCCGGGCCACTCGGGCGTGCCGGCGTCGAAGGGGATGGAGATGTCGTGCACGCGCCGGGCGCCTGCGGCGGCTAGCCCCGGCCGTAGAGCCGCGCGCGCACGGCCCACAGCTCGGGGAAGAAGCGCTGGCTGATCGTCTTCTGCAGGTAGCGCGCGCCGAGCGTCCCGCCGGTGCCGCCCGTGTCGGGCCCGATGATCCGCTCGACCAGCTGCACGTGCAGGAAGCGCCAGCGCGCGAAGCCCTGCTCGTAGGCGAGCAGCGACTCGGCCAGCATCAGCAGGAGCCCGTGCCGCGCGTCGGTGTAGACGGCCTCGAGCGCGACGCCCTGGCGTTCGAGCAGCGAGAGGAAGAGCGCCTGCAGGGTCGGGCGCTCGAAGGCGCGCGCGACGGCCGGCGGAAGCTCGCCGTGTTCCTTCAGCGCCGCCATGAAGTGGGGGTCGCGAAGTCCGCTCGTGGCCTCGATCGCGCGGAACTGCGCGCTCTGCGAGCCGCTCGAGCTGCCGAGGTAGCCGCGGAACTGCGCGAAGCGCTGCGGCGGCAGGGTGTCGAGCGCGGAGAGTTCGTGCGAGACGAGCTCCACCAGCGTGTTGATGCGCTGCATCGAGGTGAGCGCGGCCTGCGTGTCGCCCTCGGTGAGCCGGGCGATCAGCGTCTCGAACTCGTGCAGCAGCACCTTGAACCAGAGCTCGCTCGCCTGGTGCACAACTATAAAAAGCAGCTCGTCCGGATGTTCGGGCACGCTGCGCGGATGCTGCAGCGCGAGGAGCGACTCGAGCTCGAGGTAGGTCGGGTACGACACTTCGCGGGGGGCGTCGGCGGTCAAAACGTGGAGACCTCGAGCGAGAGGACGTCGGTGACGCGCATCGTCTCGTAGGTGAAGAAGGGTTCGCCGTAGCGGCAGCGGATGAGCGAGCCGTAGTGCGCCGCCTGGTGCCGCACGACGTCGTAGAGCGGTTCGCCGGTGGGATAGACCTCGCCGGCCTGGAGGGCGCCGTCGAACTGCGAGCCGTAGCAGCGGATGGCCTCGAGCTTGGTCTCGAACTCGTCGCTGATGTCCACGACGAAGGTCGGCTTCACGTGGTCCTCGCGGTAGGCGACCGCGTGCAGGACCTTCAATGGGCGATGCGGCGCCGTGCCGGCGTCGAGCTTGGCGAGGCCGGCGAGGAAGCAGGCGTCTCGCACGAGCTGAGACGTGACGCGGTGGTCGGGATGCCGGCCGCGCGGGGCCGGCGCGATGACGACGCGCGGCTTGAGCTCGCGGATGACGCGCGCGAGGCGAAGCCTCGTGGCGGGCGTGTTCTCGATCGCGGCGTCGGGGAGTTCGAGGTTCCGGCGCACCGTGACGCCGAGCACCTCCGCGGCCGCCTCGGCCTCGCGCGCGCGGAGCTCGGCGGATCCTCTCGTGCCCATCTCCCCCTGCGTGAGGTCGAGGATCGCGGTGCGATGCCCGTTCCGCGACTCCTTGATCAGGGTGCCGCCGCAGAGGAGCTCCACATCGTCGCGATGGGGGCCGATGGCGAGGAGGTCCACGGGAGCGCGCATCAGGGGAATCTGCCGGTCCGGGGCAGGTCAGGGAAGCGGCGCGGGCGTCGTCCGGGACGTCGTCCACGCGGGCAGAGTTGCGCATATTGCGATATCGTGACCGATCTGACCGAACTTCCCGCGATCTTCGCCGCACCGTTGCCGGTGGTGCGCGCTCCTCGGCTCGTGCTCCGTCCGTATGCCGCCGAGGACGCAGAGGAGGTCGAGCCGCTGCTCGACCATCCCGAGATCTCGGCCGGGACGCTGAGCATCCCGCATCCGTATCCGAAGGGCGGGGCGGTGACTTGGATCGCCGAGCACCCGGAGTCGTGGCGTGCGGGGCGCCAGGCGACCTGGGCGGTGACGGCTGACGGGGCGATCGTCGGCGCGATCTCGCTGCGGCTCACGCTCGCGCACCGGCGCGCAGAACTCGGCTACTGGATCGCGCGGCCGGAATGGGGCCAGGGGTACGCGACCGAGGCCGTGTGCGCGGCAATCGGATTCGCCTTCGAGGAGCTCGGACTGCACCGGGTCGACGCGCACCACCTGACCGAGAATCCGGCCTCAGGCACGGTGATGCGCAAGGCGGGGATGCAACACGAGGGACGCCGGCGTGGCGCGATCGTGCGCGCGGGCGTCCCTCGTGATGTGGAGGAGTATGCGATCCTCCGGACCGACCCCAGGAGCTAGCGGGTGTTCGGCGGACGACGGCCGCCGCCCATCGGGGGCATCTCGGCGATGTTCTTGTCATAGATCGTCGCCTGCTCGGCCGTCAGCACCGCGCGGATGTCGGCGCGCTGCTTGGTGCGCATCGTCATCATCTTCGCGCGGCTGGTCGAGTCCTGCATGCCGCCGCCCTGCATCATCGCCTGCATCTCGGTCCGGCCGGCGGCCTGGATCGAGTCGATCTTCGCCTTCTGGACGTCGGTGAGCGTGATGCCCTTGAAGAGCATCTCGTTCTGGCGTCCCTGTCCGCCGCCTTGGCCCATGCCGCCGCCGCCCTGACCGCCCTGTGCCGCCGCCGTCGAGGCCACGAACACCATCGCCGCGGCCATCAAGATCCGAATCGCCTTCATGAAGCCTCCAAAAGTGGTGGACATTCCGGGGCGCGAGTGATCCCGCGCGCCGCAGATATTAAACGCCGCCCGGGCGATTTCGTTAGCGCGAGCTCTCCCGCTCAGCGGCCGACGTCCTCGCTGCGTACAATTCGATGTCCGACTCAGGAGGGCGATCGTGCCGCCCTCCTACACCCCCACCTCGGAATCGGCTCATGCACGCTCGTCGGCTCATCGCCGGCGCGGCCCTCGCGGCTGCGCCGTGGGTGACCATCTCGCTCGGCGCCCAGGAGGCGACGACGCTCCCGCGCAAGCTGTCCCCGCGACCGACGGGGGCGGCCATCCGTGCCGCCGACCTGATGACCCGCCTCTACCAGTTCGCGGACGACTCGATGGGCGGCCGCGCGGCGGGCACCGAGGGCCAGTTGAAGGCGACCGACTATCTCGCCGCCGAGGCCGCGCGGTTGGGGCTCAAGCCGGGCGGGGAGGAGGGCGGCTACTTCCAGACCCTTCCGCTCCTGCTGCGCGGTTTCGTCGCGGGCGGCTCCGTGAGTGCCTCGCGCAGCGGGAAGCGATTCGTGCTCGGCGAGGACTTCGGCTCCACCTCGGCCCGAAACGGCGTCGTGCGGCTCCCGGCGGAGGCCGTGGTGGTGTTCGGCGGCGAGTTCGGCGACACGGCGAGCTACATCCACCCCGCCGATGCCGCCGGCCGCATTGTGGTGCTGCGCCCGAGCTCGCGTTCGCTACAGCTGTCGACCCGCGGCCTCGCCGTGCAGCCGGGTTCGCACTACTCCGGTGCGGCGGCGATCGTGATCCCGCTCTGGGACCGCCTCAGCGCGCCGATGCGCCGCTCCCTGTCGCAGCCCGGACTCGTGATGCGCACGGCGGCCGGGCAGCCGCTGCCGCCCACGTTGGTGACCTCGGTGGAGATGGCGGAGGCGCTGCTCGAGGGAACGCTCGAGCGCGGCGTCGCTGCTCCGGCGGCGACGGCGCAGCTCGACCTCACCTTCGCCGAGTCACCGGCGGCGGCGCGGAACGTCATCGCGATCCTCCCGGGCAGCGATCCCGCGCTCCGCGGCCAGTTCGTGGCGCTCGGCTCGCACAGCGACCACGACCCGGTCGCCATGCGCGCGGTGGACCACGACTCGGTGCGCGCGCGGGGAACACCCTGGCAGCGGCTCGCCGACTCGCTCGCTCCGCCGCGTCTCGACTCGATCCGCAATGGCGCCGACGACGACGGGTCGGGCGTGGTGGCGATGCTCGAGATCGCCGAGGCGCTGGCCACGGCGCCGGAGCGTCCGCGACGGTCGGTGCTCTTCGTCTGGCACTCGGCCGAGGAGCTCGGCCTGCTCGGCGCGTCCTGGTTCACCGAGCATCCGACGGTGCCGCGCGACTCGATCGTCGCGCAGTTCAACCTGGACATGGTGGGGCGGGGCGGCGCGGCCGACATCGCCGGGGGCGGCCCCGACTACGTGCAGCTGATCGGTTCACGCCGGCTGAGCACGGGGCTCGGCGACCTGGTCGAGGCGCTGAACGCCAAGCGGCCGGACCCGTTCAAGTTCGACTACACCTTCGACGCGAACGGGCACAAGGAGAACCTCTACTGCCGCTCGGACCACGCGATGTACGCGCGGCACGGGATCCCGGTGGTCTTCTTCACGACCGGCCTGCACCGCGACTACCACCAGGTGACGGACGAGCCGCAGTACATCGCGTACCACAAGCTCGAGCGGCTGACGGGCTTCGTGCGCGACGTCGTGGTGACGGTGGCGAACAAGCCGTGGCGGCCGAAGGTGGACCGGCCGAGGGCTGATCCGGCTGCTGCCTGCAGGCAGTGATCTGCGGGGTTCACCACAGAGGCACGGAGGGACGGAGGAAGAACGGAGGAAGCGACTGCAACTGACTGGAAGGGGGTGTGGGGGACGGACCTGTCCCCTACACCCCCTAATGATCAGTTGTGGTCTCCGTTCTTCCTCCGTCCCTCCGTCCCTCCGTGTCTCCGTGTCTCCGTGGTGAATACACGGAGCCAAGGAGATCAGCGACTGCGGCGGCGGGGCTTGGAGCTGGAGCTGGAGCGGGAGCCGGCGCCGGCACCGGCAGCCGGGCGGTCGCCCTCGCGCTTGGTGTGGGCGTCGCGCCGCTCGAGCTTGGCCTTGGCCCGCGCGCGGTCGTCGGCCTTGCGCGCGCGGATGGCCGCGATGCGCTCGGCGATCGGGATCTCGAGCCGCTCGGCCGGGCGGTGCGCGTAGTCGAAGCCCGCGACCGTGCGGCGGGGCAGCTTGCGGCCGATCGACTTCTCGATCGCCTTCAGGTCCGTCTCCTCTTCCGGCGAGACCAGCGTGAAGGCCTCGCCCGTCGCGTCCGCGCGCGCCGTGCGGCCGACGCGATGGATGTAATCCTCGGGGACGTGCGGCACGTCGAAGTTCACGACGTGCTCGAGCGCCTCGACGTCGATGCCGCGCGCGACGATGTCGGTCGCGACCAGCACCCGGACCTTGCCGCTCTTGAAGCCGGCGAGCGCCTCGGTGCGCTGGGCCTGGCTGCGGTTGCCGTGGATGCGCGCGTTGGGGATGCCGGCGCGCGTCAGCACGTCGGCGAGGCGGTTGGAGCGGTGCTTGGTGCGCGTGAAGCAGATCACGTTGCCGATCGTGTTCGACCGGAGCAGCGCGATGAAGAGATCGGCCTTGAGCGACTCCGGCACCGGGTAGAGCGCCTGCTCGATGCCCGTGGCCGGCTTGGAGACGCGCTCGACGTTGAGCCGCACGGGCTCATGCAGCATGTGCTTCGAGAGCTCGACGATCGGCGGCGGGAGGGTCGCGCTGAAGAAGAGCGTCTGGCGCTTCTTGGGCAGCTGGGCGAGCACCTGCTTGATGGCCGGCAGGAAGCCCATGTCGAGCATGCGGTCGGCCTCGTCGAGGATCAGGACCTCGAGCGACTTGAAGTTCACGTACTTCGCGGCCTGGCCCATGTGGTCGAGCAGGCGGCCCGGCGTCGCGATGATCACGTCGGTGTGATGCCGGAACGCCGCTTCCTGCGGTCCCATCCCGACGCCGCCGAAGACGGCCGCCCCGCGGATGCCGGAGTGCTTGGCGAGGTTCACGAGATCGGCGTGCACCTGTGCGGCGAGTTCGCGCGTCGGCGTCAGCACCAGCGCGCGGGTCGCGCGCGTCGGGGCGTCGTGGAGGCGGTGGAGCAAGGGGAGCAGGAAGGCGGCCGTCTTGCCGCTCCCGGTCATCGCGCACGCGAGGACATCCCGGCCGTCGCGGGCCGGGGGGATGGCGTCGACTTGGATCGGGGTGGGCTTGTCCCAGCCAAGGTCCTTGACCGCGCGCAAGAGCACGGGGTCGAGGCCGAGTGATTCAAAGGTCATGCTCAGGGGTCAGAAATGAAGAACGCGCCAGGAGACACCGCGGCGCGCGTTGCAGGAAAGCTAACGGAGTGCACATTCAGGGTGCAGTCAGCCGCGCGCATTTCCCCCGCGTCCACGACGTGACGCGGCTCACATCGCCACCCGTTCCACTGGAGATCCGGCATGTCCACCCCACGTCGTTCCTTCCTCGGCCGACTCGGCGCGCTCCTCGCGCTGGGCTCCACTCCTTCGGCCCTCGCCGCCGCGCTCCCGGAGGCCGCCAGCGGGGCCCTCGGTGCCAACGCGCCCGACGAGCGCTGGCTCGAGGCGCTGGCGCAGCGCGAACAGCGGATGATCATCGAGACCGGGGTCATCGCCGACGCCCTCGCGCTCAGGCGCGGCATGAACTTCATGGACGTCTGCAACGCGGACTACGGGATCCCCGATGCACGGATCGGGCTCGCGATCGGCGTCCACAGCCCCGGACTCGCCCTGATCTTCGGCGACGCGATCTGGGCCAAGTACACGCTCGGCGCACGCTGGGACGTGAAGACGCCGCAGGGCCAACCGGCGACGGCGAACCCGTACCGTGCCGGCGCGCCCTTCACGGTCGAGGCGCTCCACGCGCGCGGGGTGCACCTGCTGGCCTGCAACCGCGCACTGCTCCGGCTGAGCCGCGAGCTGGCGGGGGCGAGCGGCGATGCGCGCGCGGTGCACACGGAGTTGGTGGCGGGGGTGCTGCCGCAGGTGACGGTGGTGCCGGCGATGGTGGTGGCGTTGTCGCGGGCACAGCAGCGCGGGGTGCCGTATATGGCGGTGGCATAACGGCAGATGTGAGATGGGAGATGTGAGATGTGAGGGAACTGCGGGTCCCCTTACATCTCACATCTCCCATCTCACATCTGCCGTTATTCGTACCTGAGCGCCTCGATCGGATCAAGCCGCGCCGCCCTACGGGCGGGCAGCACGCCGAACACGATGCCGATCCCCACTGACACGACCACCGCTATCAACGTCAAGCCGATCGGTGGCGTCGCGTCGATCCCCATCAGTCGCGTCACGAGTTGGCCGGTGCCGAGTCCGATCACGATGCCGAGCACGCCGCCGATGCCCGTGAGCGTCGCGGCCTCGATCAGGAACTGGATCGCGATGTCGCCGCGGGTGGCGCCGAGCGCCTTCCGCACCCCGATCTCGCGCGTGCGGTCGGTCACTGACACCATCATGATCGCCATCACGCCGATGCCGCCGACCATCAGCGCCACCGAGGCGAGCACGATCATCACCACGAAGAAGACGCCGGTGAGCTGGTTGAAGATCTCGAGGATCTGGTCGGAGGTCACGAGGTCGAAGCTGTTGCGCTGGGCGGGGCGGAGGCGGCGCTGCTCGCGCATCACGATCGTCACTGCCTCCTGCGCCTGGGCGACCGTCACGCCGTCGCGCGGCTTGACCGGGATCCAGAGCGCGTTCGTCTTGTCGATCCGGAACTGGGCGTCGAGCATCCGGAAGGGGATGATCGCGCCGGTCTCCGACCCCTGGGGCGCGAAGATGTTCTCCGGCGGTGCGTAGAGGCCGATCACCTCGGCCGGCCGGCCGCCGACCTGCACCGTCTTGCCGACGGGGGTGACCCGGCCGAAGATCCGCCGCGCGATCGCTTCCTGCACCACCACCACATTCGCGCCCCCCATCAGCTCCGAGCGGGTGAACCAGCGCCCCTCGACGAGTTCGCCCCCCTGGATCTCGACGAAGCCGTCGTCGGCGCCGAAGAGCGCGATCGGCTGGGTGCGCTCCCCCTCGAAGGCGAGCCGCGCGATCGTCTGGCCCCAGAGCGCCGCGTACTTCACCTCGGGGAGCCGCCGGATCCGGTCCGCCTCGGCGGGCGAGAGGTCGGGGCGGATCCGCACCCAGGCCGGCGGGTTCTCGGGGTTGATCGGCGTGCTCGAGTAGACCTTGAGTACATAGAACGTCGTGGGCCCCGCGATCTCGACCGTGCGGATGATCTGCGAGCGGATCCCCTCGACCAGCGACGCCATCGTCATCACGGTCGCGACGCCGATCACGACGCCGAGGATGGTCAGCGCGGATCGCAGCTTGGCCACGCGCAGCGAGTCCATCGCGACGCCGAGGTTCTCCTTGTACTGGTCGAGCGCGTCCCAGAGTCGCATCGCGCGCTATTCCTGCCGCATCGCGGCGATCGGGTCGAGCCGTGCCGCGCGCCGCGCCGGGTAGACGCCGAAGATCACCCCGATGCCCGCGCCCAGCGCCAGCGCCAGCACCACCGACCAGAGGGAGATGCGCGCCGGCAGCGGCGAGATCACCGAGACGAGGAAGGCGAACGCCCACCCCGACATCACGCCCAGGATCCCGCCGAGCACCGAGAGTGCGATGGTCTCGGCGAGGAACTGCCGCTCGATGTCGCGCGAGCGCGCGCCGACCGCCTTGCGGATGCCGATCTCCCGCGTGCGCTCGTTCACCGCCATCAGCATGATGTTCATGATCACGATGCCGCCCACGACGACGCCGATCGCGACGACCGCCGGGATCACCGCGAAGAGCACCTGCGTCAGGCTCTTCCAGAAGGCGACGAGCGCATCGGCGGTCTCAATCGAGAAGTCGTTCTCCTCGGAGGGGCGCAGGCGGTGGGCCACGCGCATCGCCTCCTCGGCGCGCGCCATCGCCGGCGCGACCTCGTCGGCCTCGCGCAGCTTGACCGAGATCGTGGTCGTGAGCCGGCGGCCGTAGCGCATCTCGAAGCGCGAGATCGGGATCAGCGCGAAGGCGTCGAACGACTGGCCGAGCACGCGCCCCTTGGGCTCGTTCACGCCGATCACCGTGAAGCGCTCGCCGGCGAGGCGGATCTCCTGGCCCACCGGATCGACGCTCTCGAAGAGCTTCTCGGCGACCTCGGAGCCGATCACGACCACCGGCATCCGCTGCGTGACGTCGACGGCGTTCATCGCGCGCCCCTTGGCGATCCGGTAGTCCTGGACGACCTGGTACTCGGGGGTGATGCCGAAGACGAGCACATCGCCGACGGTGCGGCCGCGCCAGATCACGTCGGAGCTCGGGGTCGGCCACCCCGACTGCATCGACACCGCCTCGGCGTCGGGGAGCGCCGCGCGCACGACGTCGGCGTCGGTGGGGGAGATGCGCGGGCGGCGCTGGACGCGGAGCCACATCTCGTCGTCGAACACCCCGACCTGCAGCGGCGTGCGCCGCACCTGGAAGGCGTTCGCGCCGATCACCGCGCCGGCGATGTTCTCCTTGACGTACGCGTTCATCCCCTGGATGATCGCGACGACCGCCACGAGGAAGGCGACCGACACAATGATCCCGAGGAGCGTGAAGAAGCTCCTCAGGGGATTGCCGCGGATCTGGGCGAACGCGATGCCGAGGGTGTCGGAAGCCCGCACCCGGGGAAAACTACTCGTGCCGCAGCGCTTCCACCGGGTCCAGCCGCGAGGCCCGGGACGCCGGCAGCATCCCGAAGAACACGCCGGTCAGCGCCGCCGCGAGCAGCGAGCTGACCACCGCCCCGAAGGGCACCGAGGCCGGGATCGAGGTGTTGGCGCGCACCACCCAGGCGAGTCCCGCCCCCAGCACGAGCCCGATGATCGCCCCGAGACTCGTCAGGGTGGCGGCCTCGACCAGGAACTGCCAGAGGATGGTCGCGCGCGTGGCGCCGAGCGCCTTCCGGACGCCGATCTCGCGGGTGCGCTCGGTGACCGAGATCATCATGATCGCCACGACCCCGACCCCGCCGACCATCAGCCCGACGGCCGAGAGCCCGATCCCGACCATGAAGATCGCGCCGAAGAGCGAGTCGAAGGTCTCCATCATCTTGTCCTGCCCGACGAGGAAGAAGGAGTTGGGCTGGGCCGGCCGGAGTCCGCGCATGCCGCGCAGGGTCGCGGTCACGGCGTCCATCGCGTTCTCGCGCTGGACACCGGCGGCCGGGCGCACCATCACCATCATGCCGCGCCGCCAGACGCCGAGCCGGCGGTAGGCGGTCATCATCGGGAGTACGATGCGCGGGTTCTCGGGGCCGCGCCCGTCGAGCGTCTTCAGGAATCCGGCCTTGGTGTGGAAGACGCCGATCACCTGGAAGCGCGTCCCGTCGAGCGCGATCTCCTTGCCGATCGGGTCGGAGTCGCCGAAGAGGTCGTCGGCGAGCTTCTTGTTGACGAGCGCGACCAGCGCCGCGGCGTCGTGCTCCGACTCGGTGAAGGTGCGGCCGGGGAAGACGTCGGCTTGGTCGGTCTGGATCCACTCGGTGCTCTGGGCGTCGTAGCCGACGTTCTTCACCTGCTGGTCGCGATAGGTGACGTTCGCCTGGCCGAAGAGCCAGGCCATGGCGTTCTCGACCTCGGGGAGCTCCTGCACCGCGCGCCACTCGGCCAGCGAGACCCCCGGAAAGCGACGCTCGGGGCAGTCCTCGGTCGAGGGGTCACAGGTGTTGAAGCCCGGGCTGCGGCGGCGGATCTGGAAGGTGGCGGTGCCGAACTCGTCCATGTCCTTCTGGAACGACATCCGGATGCCGTGCACGGTCGCGCCCATCGCGACGACGACGAACACGCCGACCGCGACGCCGGAGATGGTGAGCGCGGCGCGGACCTTGGTGGCGCGCAGCGAGTCGAGGGCGATCAGCACGCCCTCGAGGCTCATCAGGATCTTGTCCCAGAGGCGCATGGTCTCTGCCTATTCCTGCCGGAGGGCGGCGATGGGGTCGAGTCGCGAGGCCCGGCTGGCCGGGTAGATCCCGGCGACGATCCCCACGCCGGCGCCGACGATGAGCGCGGCGACGAGCGACCAGGGGGCGACCGACGCCGGGAGGGGCGTCAGCGCGGCGATGACCTGGGAGAGCGCGATCCCGAGCGCCGCACCGATCGCGGCACCGAGCACCGAGAGGGTCGCGGCCTCGATCAGGAACTGCGAGATGATGTCCTTGCGCTTGGCGCCGAGCGCCTTGCGCACGCCGATCTCGCGGGTGCGCTCGGCGACGGCGACGAGCATGATGTTCATGATCACGAGGGCACCGACGATCAGGCCGATCGCCGGAAGCGCGGTGCCGAAGAGGATCATCTTGCTGCGGATGCCGTCGAAGAAGCTGAGCGCGGCGTCGGAGGTCTCGAGGGCGAAGTCGTCGTCCTCGCCCGGGCCGAGGCGGCGGAATCCACGCAGGGCCTCGCGCACGGCCTCCATGCCGTCGTCGAGCACCTCGCGGTCGGGTGCCTGCACCGTGACCTTCTCGTAGTCGCCGCGCGGCCGGATCGCGCGTCCCATCGGCGAGGTATATGGCGCGATCGCCATCCGGTCGAGCGAGAATCCGAAGACCGAGCCCTGGGGCTCGATCACGCCGATGATCGCGTAGGGCTGGCCGGCGATGCGGAGCTCGCGGCCGATGGGATCGAGTCCCTTGAAGTAGTAGGTGGCGACCTCGTCCCCGATCACGATCACGCGCGCGCCGCTGGCGACCTCCTGGGGAGCGAAGGCGCGTCCGGAGGTCAGCTCGAACTTCTTGATGTCGAAGTAGGCGGCCTCGGTCGCGATCGCGTGGACCGGGCGCGGCCGGACGCCGGGGTAGGCGGCGGGGATGAAGTTCTCCGAGACGATCGCCGTCCTGAAGACCGACGGCAGCGTCGCGCGCACGAGGTCGGCCTCGGGCGCGAAGATCCGCGGGCGGCGCAGGTAGGCCCGCCAGGCGTCGTCGTCCTCGTTCGGCGTGAAGTCGGGGAAGCGCCGGACGTCGAAGGTATTGACGCCGATGATCTTGGCCGCGAAGTCGTTCTCGACGTAGTCGCTCATCCCCTCGACGATCGAGACGACGGCGATCAGGAACATCACCCCGATCATCACGCCGACGAGCGTGAAGAAGCTCTTCAGCTTCTGGACGCGGATCGTGTTGAGGGCGAGTCGGACGGCTTCGAAGAAGGGCACGCGCTCACTCGTGTCGGAGGGCTTCGACCGGATCGAGGCGCGCGGCGCGCGCGGCCGGGATCATGCCGAAGAGGATGCCGGTGAAGGCGCTCGCGAGCAGCGCGGCCAGGACGGCGCCGGGCGGGATCGACGCCGCGATCGGCGTCGACGCGCGAATCGCCGAGGAGACCAGCCAGCCGAAGAAGAGCCCGAGCAGCGCGCCGATGCCGGTCAGCGTGACCGCCTCGATCAGGAACTGCCAGAGGATCGTGAGCCGGGTGGCGCCGAGCGCCTTGCGCACGCCGATCTCGCGGGTGCGCTCGGTGACCGAGATCATCATGATCGCCACCACGCCGACGCCACCGACGATCAGGCCGACGGCCGAGAGCGCGATCATCACGAGGAAGAACATCCCGAAGATCTTGTCGTAGGTCTCGAGCAGCTTCTCCTGCGTCAGGATCGCGAAGTCGGAGGGTTCGCTCGGACGCAGGCCGCGGATGCCGCGGAGCGTCGCGGTCACATCGTCGATCATCTCGTCGCGCGAGACGTCGCTGCGCGGCTTGACGACGAGTCCCATGTCGCTCCGG
Source organism: Gemmatimonadaceae bacterium (assembly GCA_031396725.1). Classification (GTDB taxonomy): domain Bacteria; phylum Gemmatimonadota; class Gemmatimonadetes; order Gemmatimonadales; family Gemmatimonadaceae; genus Pseudogemmatithrix. Next base: position 23,519 of record JANNLH010000097.1, read on the forward strand.
CGCACGTTCAGCGCGCGCTGCAGCGAGGTCACCGGCATCACGCCCTTCGCGCGGTCGCCGCCCGAGAGGAAGCTGCCCTTGTCCTTGTAGACGCCGATCACCTGGAACGGCACCTGGTTGACCGAGATCGTCTTGTCGAGCGCGTCGGACTCGCCGAAGAGTCGCTCGGCCATCACCGTGTTGATCACGACGACGCGGGCGGCGCTGCGGAACTCCTGCTCGGTGAAGACGCGGCCGCCCGGCTGCATCTCGGGCGCGCCGAAGAGCGCCCAGTTCGACGTGTAGGCCTCGATCGGCGCCGAGGCGAGTTCCTTGTCGCGGTACTTGAACGCGGCCGACCAGTCCATCCGCACGCCGACCGCTCCGGCGGTCGGGAGGCGCTCGAGCGCCTCGATCTCGTTCCACCGCAGCGGCGGGTTGGAGAGCCACTTGCAGGTCTCGCCCGAGCCGTCGCAGGCCTCGAACGAGATCGGGTAGCGCGAGACGAAGAAGGTCGTCGGCCCGGTGGACTCGAAGTCCTGGGCGACGCTCTGGTTGATGCCGTGCACGGCGGCCGAGATCACGACCACGACGAAGACGCCGACGGCGACCCCGAGGATGGTGAGGCCGGCGCGCACCTTGTTGCCGCGGATCGCCTCGAGGGCGATCCGCACGCCCTCGGTGAGGTTGTAGAGGCGGCTCGAGAGGCCCATCGTCTATTCCTGCCGCAGCGCGGTGATGGGGTCGAGCAGCGAGGCGCGGCTGGCCGGGTAGACCCCGGCCACGATGCCGACGCCGGCGCCGACGAGCACGCCCACGATGATCGACCAGGGCGCGATCGTGGCCGGCAACGGCGTCAGCGCCGCGATCGCCTGCGAGAGTCCTATCCCAAGCGCGATGCCGAGCATCGCGCCAACCGTGCTCAGCGTCGCCGACTCGACGAGGAACTGCGCGAGGATGTCGCGGCGCTTGGCGCCGAGCGCCTTCCGGATGCCGATCTCGCGGGTGCGCTCGGCCACCGCGACGAGCATGATGTTCATGATGACGATCGAGCCGACGACGAGCCCGATCGCCGGCAGCGCGACGCCGGCGATCACGAGGTAGCCCTTGATCTTGTTCCAGAACTCGAGCGCGCTGGCCGACGTCTCCATCGTGAAGTCGTCCTTGGCGCCGGGGCGGAGCTTGTGCCGCGTGCGCATCACCGCGCGCACGCGCTCCTGCGCCTCGGTCAGGATGAGCGGGTTCTCCGATTGCACGATGACCGCGTCGATCATCGCCGGCTCCGGGTTCAGGAGCTTGCGGATCGGGGAACGCCAGGGCGCGAGGATGAAGTTGTCGAACGAGACGCCGAAGGCGGATCCCCGCGACTCGGTCACGCCGATGACGCGATACGGCGTGGTGCCGACGCGGAGCTCGCGCCCGACCGGGTCGAGCCCGGGGAAGAGGCGCTCGACGACGTCGGGCCCGAGGATGACGACGTTCTCGCCCTGCGTCATCTCCTGGTCGGTGAACTGCCGGCCGTCCACGACCGAGAGCTTCTTGATCGTGAACCAGTCGCCGTCGATGCCGATGGCGTTGACGCTGCGGGGGCGCGAGTAGCGGCTCACCGCGGTGACGCCGGCCTCGGACTCCTGGGCCCAGCGCGTGCCCTCGGGGAGCGCCTCGACGACCGGGAGGAGGTCGCTGATGTAGAGCCGGCGGCGGCGGCGGTACTCCTCCCAGACGGAGGCGTCGACGTCGCCGATGTTGATGTTGGGGCGGCGGCGGAGCTCGAACGAGTTGATCGCGATGATCTTCCCGACGAGGTCGCGCTCCATGTACGTGCCCATCCCCTCGACGATCGACACGACGCTGATCAGGAACATCACGCCGATGCAGACGCCCAGCAGCGTGAAGAAGCTCTTGAGCTTCTGGACGCGGATGGTGTTGAGGGCGAGCCTTACGGCTTCGAACAGCGGCATCGCGTCCGCGCCGTCAGACGGTGATGCCGAGCTTCTCGGTGAACTTCTCGCGCCGCTCGTCGCTCGCGATCTGGCCGTCGCGGAGGACGACGACGCGGCGGGCGTGCGCGGCGATGTCGGGTTCGTGCGTGACCATGATGACCGTCTGGCCGCTGTCGGCGAGGCCCTCGAAGACGCGCATGATCTCCTCGGAGGTCTGCGAGTCGAGGTTGCCGGTGGGCTCGTCGGCGAGCAGGATCGAGGGGCGGTTCACGAGCGCGCGGGCGATCGCGACGCGCTGGCGCTGGCCGCCGGAGAGCTCGTTCGGGCGGTGATGCACGCGCTCGCCGAGCTGCACCTTCGTCAGCGCATCCATCGCGCGCTCCTTGCGCTCCGCGGCCGAGACCCCGGCGTAGACGAGCGGGAGCTCGACGTTGTGGAGCGCGGTCGCGCGGGGGAGCAGGTTGAACGTCTGGAAGACGAACCCGATCTCCTTGTTGCGCACGCGGGCGAGCTCGTCGTCCTTCATCGTCGAGACGAGCTGGCCGTTGAGCCAGTACTCGCCCTCGTTGGGCGTGTCGAGGCAGCCGATGATGTTCATCAGCGTCGACTTGCCCGACCCCGAGGGGCCCATGATGGCGACGTATTCATTGCGCCGCACGGCGAGGTCGAGGCCGCGGAGGGCGCGCACGATCTCGCCTCCCATGTCGTACTCGCGCTTGATGCCGCGCGTGACGATGACCCACTCCTTCGACGGCGCCGCGCCCTGGCTGCTGACGACGGCCTGGCGCTCGGCGGTGGTGCTCAGCGGCGCTTCATCGGTCTGGTGCTGGCTCACGGCGTCCCCCCGGCCTTGGTGGCGGCCGGTGTCTGTGGTTGCTCACGGACGAGTTGTCCATCCTTCAACTCGCGGATCGCCTGATAGGTGCCCCCGACGATCTTCTCGCCGGCCTTGAGCCCGTCGAGGACCTCGAAGTACTTCTCGCCGGCGATCCCCACCTTTACGGGGCGGAACGCGACTTTGTTGTCCGTGCCGACGACGAAGACGCCCTCGACGTCCTTCTTCCCGACCTCCTTCGTCGGGCCGGCCACCGGCGCCGGGGCCGACTTGTCGGTGTTCTTCAGTTCCTCGTTCTCCCGCACCGTCAGCGCGATGATCGGGATCGAGAGCACCTGGTCGCGCGTGTCGGTGATGATCTTCGCGGTCGACGAGAAGTCGGGCCGCGTGTCCGCGGGCGGGTTCAGGATGCGGACGGTGACCTCGTAGTCGATCGCCTGGTCGGTCGCGCCGGTCGCCGCGCGCGTCACCGAGCTGTTCGAGATCTCGACCACGCGGCCGAGGAAGGTCGTGTCGGAGAAGGCGTCGATCTGGATCACCGCCGAGTCGCCGACCGCGATGCGCGAGACGTCGGTCTCGTCCACCTTCACCTTGGTCTCGAGGAGGCTCATGTCGGCGATCGTCAGCAGGGTCGCCGCGTCCTTGTTGAGCGTGCCCATGATCGCCGTCTCACCGACCTCGACGTTGAGCCGCGTGATGCGGCCCGTCATCGGGGCGTAGATCGTGGTGCGCGAGAGCTGCCAGCGCGAGTCCTTCAGCGAGGCTTCGTTCTGCTTCACGTTCTCCTCGGCGGCGTTCACCAGCGCGACGTTCACCTCGTGCTGCGTCTCGAGCTGCTCGAGCTCCTGCGCCGAGACGAGGGCGGCGTTGGTCTTCCGGATCTCCTGCTGGCGCTCGAGGTTGCGCGTCGCCTGGAGGAGGTTGGCGCGCGACTGCGCGAGGCTCGCCCGCGCGTTCGCGAGCGCGGCCTCGGCGCGCTGCACCTGGGCCTCGTACTGCTGCGGGTCGATCTGCAGCAGGAACTGGCCCACCTTCACGTAGTCGCCGTCCTTCACCGAGAGCCGCGTGATGCGGCCGGTGATGTCGGCCGAGAGGTCGACCTTGGTCCGTGCCTGCACCTGGCCGCTCGCCGTCACCGAGGCCACGAGGTCGCGCGTCTGCACGTCCTCCATGCGCACCTCGACGCCCTTGTTGCCGGACTTGGCCGCCGAGGTCCAGACGATCGCGACCGCGGCCAGTACGACCGCGCCGGCGATCCCCAACTTCATCTTCTTTTGCATCGGTTCCTCGGTCAGCGAAGGGTGCGTCCGACGGCCGCTTCCAGCGCCGCGAACGCCCGGTGGAATTCATAGACGGCGTCGATCCGGTCCGTCTCGGCGCGCTCGTACTCCGCGCGCGCCGTGGTCAGGTCGACGAAGGTGCTCGCGCCGACCCGGTACCGCTCCTCGGCCAGCTGCAGCGCCTCACGCGCCGTGGCCGCATTCGTATTCTGGAGGTCCACCGTCCGCCGTGCCGCCCGCACCGTCACCAGCGCGGAGGTCACGTCGGCGGTCAGCGCCAGGTCCTGCCGCCGCACGTTGTAGCGCGCGTCGGTGCGGCCGGCGTTGGCCTCCTGCATCCGCTGCTCGCGCCCGAACCCGTCGAAGAGCGGGAGCGAGACGTTCAGCGAGAGGTTGTAGGGGTTGCGGGTGAAGCCGAACGGGTAGTTGCTGTTCGCATCGCGGAGCGCGGCGGCATCGGCCGGCGTGAAGACGATCGCGTTGCACTGGCCGGCGATGCTGGGCATCCCCGCGCCGACGCGGATCGAGTCGGTCGTGAAGCAGCTCGCCCGCGAGCGGGCGGTGCTCTGCTGCTGGCTCAGGATCGCCGGCTCGATGTTCGTCTGCTTCTGCGCCACGCCGCCGACCGAGGCCGAGAGCGAGAGGGAGGGCGTGTAGGCGCCGCGCGCCGCGCGCACGTTCGCGTCGGCCACCCGCTCACGGGCCTGCGTCGCCCGCAGCGCCGGGTTCGACTGGCGCGAGGTCGTGAGCAGGTCCGTGAGATCGAAGGTCGGCAGGTCGAGCGGCAGCGCCGCGCTCAGCACCACCTCGGGCGGCATCGCGACGCCCAGCTGCTGGAAGAGCTGCAGGCGGGAGACCTCGGCCGAGTTCCGGGCGCGGAGGGCCGCGACCTCCTGCTGCCCGAGCCCGACCTCCGCCCGCTTCACGTCGAGTGAGGTCGCCGACCCCACACCGGCCCGCGCCTGCGCCAGCTGGAGCTGGAGGCGCTGTTGCACCACGAGCGTGTCCTGGAGCGACGCGCGCGCCTGGAGCTGCAGCGCGAGCAGGAACTGGCCCGTCACGCCGTTGCGCAGCGCGTAGCGCGCATTCTCGACGTCGGCATCGGCCGCATCGAGCGACGCGTTCGCGCGCTTGATCTCGGCAAAGGTCCCGAGGCTCAGCCGAGAGTTCGCGGAGAGGTTCCAGGACGAGGAGAGGATGTCCGAGGTCGCACCGAAGGCGACACCGCCGAAGAACTGCGGACGGCCCTCGCGATAGCTGCCGCCGACCGAGACGTCCGCGCTCGGGAGGAGCGCGCCGTAGGCCGACCGGACGCCCGCGGACGCGCGGGTACGACCGGTGATCGACTGGAGGTAGATCGGGTTGTTCCGCTGCGCGATCTCCAACGCCTCTTCGAGGGTCAGGGTCGCGCGGGGGGCCTGGGCCGCCACGGTGTCGGGTACGGAGAAGCCGATCGCAAGGAGCAAGCACCACAGCCGTCGCATCGAATCGCAGTCCTGGTGAGAGGGATTCCGGGGGTTCGTACGCGCGTCAGCGTGTCAGGGTTTCACTGGGCGCTCCACGCGGCTCGCGGCCGGGCGCGTCGTCGCGCAGCGCGTCGAGCCCCCGGGCGGTCACGCGCACGCGCAGGACGCGTCCCTCGGCGTCGGTCCAGACCTCGCGCACCGGCTCCCCGCCGTCGACCGGACGCAACACCCATCGGCGCGCCTCCAGCTCGATGGCGCCGAGCCGGACGAGGTCCGCGCCTCCGTCCTCGACCGCGACCTGGCGCAATGCGAGGGTGCGCGGGGAGAGGAGGGCGAGGGTCCTGCCCGAGGCCCCGCGCACCACGAACCAGACCTGGTGCACGACCTCCTCCTCGGCCGCGATCGCCCCCGGCGGGAGGCGGAACTCGCGCGCCGACTCGCCGCCGGAGCGCACGGCGCGCCCCATCCAGACTCCGCGGCGGGCCTCACCCAGGATGGTCTCCGTCTCGCGACCGTCCGAGCGCACCGTGAGCTGGAACCGGAGCGGGAGTCCCGCCGAATCGGCATTCAGCGCGACCGAGAGCCGTTGCGCGCCGCGGAGCACGTTCCCCTGCGCGACGAAGGCACTCCCGCCCGCACCCGGGGCGGCGCGGATGCTGAAGTCCTCGCGCCCGACCCGTTCACCCTGCACGAAGAGCGAGAAGGTGCCCTCGTCCACGAGCCGGACCTGCGCCAGCGCAGGGGTCGCGGCCAGCAGTGCGGCCAGCGTCGACGCGAGCGCCGATCCGAGGATCATGAAGAGGGTCGGGCCGGTCGCGGACATCCGGTGCAATCTAGCGGCGGTCGCGTCGCCATCGCGTCGCCATCGCCTCCGGAGCGCCCGGGCGGGTATAATGCCGAGGTGGCGCACAGTCCTGAGTCCGACGCACGGGCCGCCGGCGGCCCGCTGCGCCTCGCGCGCGACGCGTGGGCGCCGGTGGCCGCCGCCGTCATCCTGTTGACGGCGCGCTGGATGCAGGCGCCATCGACGCCGACCGCGGGGGTCGCGACCCTCGCCGTGATCGCGCTGGCGGCGCTCAGTTGGCGGACCGGAGCGGCCGCGCGCTGGCGCCGTCTTGCGTTCGCGGCGACGGCGATCGCCTTCGTGCTCGCGGCGGCTGCCTACCACCGGGAGGTCGCGCGGCTCGACCGCGGGGCCTCGGTGGTGCGGGAAGAGCGCGCCCGGGCCGGGGGAGAGGCGCTCACGCGCGAGTTCGCCCGGCTCGACGCGACGTTGGAGCAGCTCGCGCGCCGGGCCCTCGGCGCGCCGGCGGGTGCGAGGGCGGCCTTCGCGTTCCTCGGGACGCTCGTGCCGGAGGGGGAGGATCAGGCCGTGCTGGTCGCGCGCGACGGCCGCCCGCTGGCCTGGGCCGGGCGCCTGCTGGTCCCCCTGGACTCGCTTCCCGGGCCCGCGGGGGTGCTTGCCACGCCCTTCTATATCGTGGCGTATGCGGTGGCGTCGGAGGGGCGGGACGTCTCGGTGGCGACCGCGCTCATCCACGCCGAGCGTCCCGCGGACCGGCTGAGCCGACCCCTCGACGCGCGCGTGGCCGCGGCGCACGGGGTCGAGCGGTTCCAGTATGCGAGCGCCGAGGCGGCGGCCGGTGTCAGCGGGGCGGTGGTGCTCGCGATGCGGGGGGAAGGGGTGCTCGCCGCACAGGCGGTCGTCGCTCCCGCCGGAGTGCTGCACCTCGAGGCGGCGGAGCGGGCGCTACCGCGCGCGGGCCTCGCGCTCGGTGTGATGGTGCTGCTGCTGATCGCGACGGCGTGGCGGCGCGACACGGGGCTCGGCGCGCGACTGGGGGCGCTGGCGGTGGCCTTCGCGGCGCTGGCGATCGTGCCGCTGAGCGCCTTCTCGAATGTCTCCCCGGTGTTCGATCCGACCTTCTATTTCGTCCCGGCCGGGTGGCGCTTCACGGCCAACGCGGCCGCGCTCGCGATCAGCTGCTCGCTGCTGCTCCTCGGCCTGCTCTCGGCGCTGCGGGAGCGGGTGCGGCCGCGGTCGCGCACGCAGGCCCTGCTCGGCGTGATCGTGATCGCCGGGGTCGGCCCCTTCCTGTTGCGGCAACTGGCCGGGGGCATCCAGGTGCCGGGCTTCGGGATCCCGGCAGGGCTCTGGCTCGCCTGGCAGGTGACGCTCTTCCTCGCGGCGGTGACGGTGCTCCTGCTCGGCGTGACCGCCGGGCAGGCGGCGCTGGGCGCGCGCCGCGGGCTCCCGGGGTGGATCGCCCCGCTCGCGGCGGCGATCGCCGCGCTGAGCGCGCCGCTGGTGCTCGAGGCGCCCGGCCGGTTCCCCGCGCTCTATCCCGTGCTCTGGGTGCTCTCGATCGGTGCCCTCGCCCTGACGCGGCGTGCGCGCGCGATGGTGCTGCCGGTCGCGTTCGTCGCGGCGTGCGGCGCGGTGACCCTGGTCTGGTTCTCGACGGTGCGCGACCGGGTGGAACTCGCGACGCAGGACGTGCGTGGGCTCGGGACGGCGGATCGTGCCGCGACCGAACTGCTGCAGCGATACGCGACCGACGTACTCGACCCGGCGGCCGCCTCCCGCACGCGCGTGGACGCGCTGGCGCGATTCGCGGCGTCGGACCTGGCCTCCGCGGACTATCCGACGGAGATCAGGACCTGGGACTCGACGGGAGCGCAGCTGACCGAACTGGTGGCGGGGCGGGTCCCGGGCGGCACCTATGGCCTCAATCTCTATGCCCGGGAGGCGATCGCGTTGCGGGGGCCGGTGCTGCGCGAGGTCCCGGGCGAGCGCGGCGTCGCGCTCGTCCTTGCGGTGCCGCACGCGGACGGGAGCGCCACGACGCTGGAGGTGGCGCCGCGCACGAAGCTCGTGCCGCCGGATCCCTTCGGGGCGCTCCTCGGCCTGACGCCGCCGCCGGCACCCGAGCCACCGTACTCGCTCCGCCTCGGCGAGTCGGTCTCGAGTTTCGACGCCGGGGAGCAGCGCTCCGGCACCTGGACGCGCGACGGCGCCGAACTGCACGGCGACTGGCGGGTCGAGGGCGTCGGCGGGCGGACGCGGCTCCTGCACGCGACCGTGGAACTGCGGACCATCGACGCGCTCGTCGTCCGGGGCGCGCTGCTGGTGCTGATCGACCTCGCGATGCTGGGCGCGGTCTGGCTGCTGATCATCATGGCGGACGGCGCGCTCCCGCGCTGGTGGCGCCTGCGGCGGCGAGACCTGCTCAAGAGCTTTCGCGCGCGGCTGAGTGTCGCGCTCTTCGCCTGCTTCCTGCTGCCCTCGGGGCTCTTCGCGCTCTGGTCGTTCCAGCGCCTGCAGGCGGACGATCGCCAGGCGCGCGACCTGCTGGTGCGCGAGACGCTGCGCGGCGTGGCGGCCTCGAGCGACACGGTGGAGCTGGCGCGGATCTCGACGCGATTCGAGACGCCGCTCTTCCTGTACGTGGACGGGCTGATGAGCCACTCGAGCGATCCGCTGCTCGACGAGCTCGCGCCGGTGGGACGGCTGCTGCCGGCGCAGGTGCTGCTGACGCTCGCCGAGGGGGACGAGACGACGACGGGTGGTGAGACCGTGGTCGGACCGACGGCCGTGCGGCTCGGGTACCGCACGGAGCTGGACGCGAATGGCACGCGCTTCGTGCTGGCGGCGCCGGCGCGGACCGACGAGCGGCTGCTGGACCGGCGGCGCAACGACCTCGCACTCTTCCTCCTGTTCGGACTCGGACTGGGCGCGCTCGCGGCGCTGTGGGCGAGCGGTGCCGCGTCGCGCCAGCTCTCGCGGCCGATCCGCGAGCTGCGCGAGAGCGCGCTCGCCCTCGCGCGCGGCGACCCCTCGCCCGAGCTCGACGAGGACCCGCCGGTCGAGTTCATGCCGGTGTTCAGTGCGTTCCGGCGGATGACCGCGGACCTGGCCGAGAGCCGCGCCGCGCTCGAGACGGCCGAACGCCGGCTCGCGGCGACGCTGCGCAACGTGGCGAGCGGCGTGGTCGCGGTGGACGATGCGGGGCGCGTCACCTTCTCGAACCCGCGCGCGGAGGCGATCCTCGGCGGACCGCTCACCGCGGGGATGCCGGCGCCCGAGGCGGTCGGGGCGCTCGCTCCGGCGCTGGAGCTGTTCCAGCGCGGCGACTCCGACGACGGTGAGGTCGAGCTCGAACTCGACGGACGCCGCCTGCAGGTCCGGTTCGCGCGACTGGCCCGCGGTGCACGCCGCGCGGTGGTGACGCTCGATGACGTGACCGACGTCGCCCGTGCGGAGCGCGTGCTCGCCTGGGGCGAGATGGCGCGCCAGGTCGCGCACGAGATCAAGAATCCGCTCACGCCGATGCGACTCGGGATGCAGCACCTGCGTCGCGCGCGCCGTGATGGGCGCGTGGACTTCGACCGCGTGCTGGAGGAGAACACGGCGCGCGTGCTCGCCGAGATCGACCGGCTCGACGAGATCGCGCGGGCCTTCAGCCGCTACGGCATGGCGCCGGTGGAGGATGGACCGCCGGAGCGCGTGGATGTGGCGGCGATCGCGCGCGACGTGCTCGAGCTGGAGCGGATGGGCTCCGAATCGGTGGCCTGGGAGTCGCACATTCCCGAGGGACCGGTGCTCGTGGCCGCCCGGGAACGGGAGCTGCGCGAGGTGATGCTCAACCTGCTCGAGAACGCGCGGCTGGCGCATGCGCGGCGGGTGGTCGTCCGCGTCTCGACGCTCGCGGACGGCGACGTCGAGCTGCGGGTGCAGGACGACGGCATCGGGATCCCCGAGCACCTGCTCACGCGGGTGTTCGAGCCGCACTTCAGCACGCGCACCAGCGGCAGCGGCCTCGGGCTCGCGATCACCCGGCGGCTGATCGAGCGTTGGGGGGGCGGGATCCACGCCGAGCGCGCGGGCAGCGGCGGCAGCAGCGGCGGCACGATCCTCGTCGTGCGGCTGGCTCCTCCGCCTGCGTCCTGAGTATCTTCCGCCGTCGATGCATACCGCCGAGTTCGCCGGTCCCAATCGACCGTCCAGCGGGATCCCCCCCCATCTCGACGGTTGGCAGCTCCCTCCCGACTGGCGCTGGGGCGGTGGCGGGGTCTACACGCCGCATCGGCACGCGCAGGAGGTGATCGACTCGCTCGGGCGCTCGCTCGCGCTGGTCACGGCACCCGATCCCGCGCACCACGCCTGGCTCTTTCGTGAGGCGCGCCATCTCGCGCACCGGAATCATCCGAGCATCCCGACGACGTACCACTTCTGGACGCAGCACATCGGGAGCCGGCGGGGGCCCGGGTACCTGCGGCGCTGGATCACCGGTGAGACGATCGGCGAGCGGCTCCGCCGCAATGGCGAGGAGACCGTCCCGTTCGCGCTGCGGATGATCCGCGCGATCGGTTCGTGCGTCGCGTACCTGCACGACTCCGGGAGCGTGCACGGCGCGATCGCGCCGGACACCACCTACTTCACGCCGACCGGCCGGCCCTGGCTCCTCGGCTGGCAGTGGGCGCTCTCGCGCGACGAGATCCCCAACGGCATCCGTCCCGACCGCCGCTGGTCACCGGTGGCACCGGAGTGGGGGGATGGATGGGTGCCGTCGGCGGCGTCCGACCAATGGCAGCTCGGCGCGATCGCCTTCGCGATCCTCACCGGCGAGGTGCCGCACGGCGGCTCGGTGCCGCCGATCCGGCTCGCGCGACCCGACTGCCCGGTCACGGTCGCGGAACTCGTGGACCAGATGCTCGCGCCCTCGCCGGGCGACCGGTTCAACTCGGTGGCCGGGATGCTGCGCCGGATCGAGCGCATCTCGGGGACGGCGGCGCTCGCCTTCCCGGGCACCGAGCAGGCCAGTGGCGAGCACATCGCCGTCTCGGAGGAGGACCGGCTGCGCTGGGCGACGGGGGATGACTACGAGGTGCTCTCGCCGCTCGGCGTCGGCTCCTATGGATCCGTCTGGCGCGTGCGCGACCTCTCGCTCGAGCGCGAGGTCGCGCTCAAGATGCTCCACCCGACCGTGGCGCGGAACGCGACGGCCGTCGCGCGCTTCCGCCGCGAGGCGCAGCTCGCGGCGCAGCTCCAGCATCCGGCGATCGTCCCGATCTTCGCGTGGGATTCGAAGGGGGACGTGAACTGGTACATCATGGAGCTCGAGGAGGAGGGCTCGGTCGCCGACCTCGTCAAGCGTTCGGGGCCGCGGCCCTTCAACGAGGTTGCGCCGCAGATCGACTCCGTGCTCGACGGTCTCGCGGTGGCGCACGCGAACGGCATCATCCACCGGGACCTCAAGCCCGAGAACATCCTGATCGACCGGTATCGGCGCTGGCGCATCGCCGACTTCGGCATCGCGAACGCGATGGGCTCGCGGCCGGCCGGGGCGTCGGGCACGCCGGCGTTCGCCGCGCCGGAACAGCTGCTGGGCGAGGATCAGGGCGTGGGCACCGACCTCTTCGCGGTCGCGGGGATCGTGATCTTCGCGCTCACGGGTCGCGCGCCGTTCGCCGGCGATGACGGTCGCGCCATCCTCGCGGCGCAGCTCGCGGGGCGCGTGGACCTCGACGAGTTCGACGCGCCGCTCGCGCAGTGGCTCACGCGCGCCCTCAGCGCGGACCCGGGCGACCGGTTCCCCGATGCGGAGACGATGCGCGCGGCTTGGCGCGGGGTGGTGAAGGCGGTGCTGCGCGAGGAGCGCCGCGCGGCCTCGGGACCGTGGCGCTGGCTGCGGCGCCTGATCGCGACGTTCCAGGACCGTCCGCGGGCGCGCTGAGCGGCGTCACCAGCGGCGTCACCAGCGGCCTCAGCCCGCGTCGAGGATCTCGCGCACGGTCATCACCACCTGCCGCGCGGCGAAGGGCTTCTGAAGGAAGACGTAGCGCGCGTCGCCGAGCTCGGCGCGCAACGGCTCGTCGTCGGTGTAGCCGGACATCAGCACCACGCGCGTCGCGGGCCGCGTCTGGCGCAGGCGCTGGACGAGTTCCTTGCCGCCCATCCCGGGCATCATCACGTCGGTGAGCAGCAGGTGGATCGGCCCCGGCTCCTCGGCGGCGAGGCGCAGGGCCTCGGCGCCATCGGCCGCGGCGAGCACGCGGTAGCCGCTCGCGCTGAGCACGCGGGAGATCGCGTGGCGGATCGCGTCCTCGTCCTCGGCCACGAGCACCGTCTCGCCCACGCGGGTGGCGGGGATGCCGCGCAGCGGGCTCGGTCGCGTCGGCGGCTCGAGCCGTGTCGCGCCGGAGAGCGGGAGGAAGACCGTGAAGCTGCTGCCCTCGCCGACGACGGAGTGCACCCGGATGTACCCGCCGCAGTCGAGCACGATCGCGTAGGTCGTCGCCAGCCCGAGGCCGGTGCCCTTGCCGGCGGGCTTCGTGGTGAAGAAGGGCTCGAAGAGGCGCTCCTGCACCTGCTTCGACATCCCGGTGCCGCTGTCGGTCACCCGGAGCACTGCGGCCGGCTGCTGGCGCTCGCCCTCGGGCCGCGGCAGCGTGGCCGACCGCTCGGTGGCGATCCGCAGCGTCCCGCCGTCGGGCATCGCGTCCACGGCGTTGATCGCGAGGTTCATCAGGACCTGCTCGAGCTGGCCGGCATCGATCCGCACGAGCAGCGGCTCGTCGTCGAGCGCGAGTTCGAGCGACATCCCCTGCCGCAGGAGTCGGCGCAGGATGCCCTCCATGCCGCGCACCGTCTCACTGACGTCGAGGTCGCGCGGGATCACGACCTCCCGACGGCTGAACGAGAGCAGCTGCCGCGCGAGCGCGGTGGCGCGGTCGGCGGCGCTGCGGATGGCATCGACCTCCTCGCGACCGCGCGAGCCCACCGGGAGGTCGGCCGCGAGCAGCTCGGCGTAACTCTGGACGATGGTCAGGATGTTGTTGAAGTCGTGCGCGATGCCTCCCGCGAGACGGCCGACGGCCTCCATCTTCTGCGCCTGCCGCAGCTGTTCCTCGAGCAGCGAGCGCTCGGTGACGTCGAGCACCATGCAGCCGACGCCGACGGGCTCGCGGCCCGCCGTCGCGATCGGGTAGTAGGTCACGACCCAGCGCCGCCGCGCGCCGGGCTCCGCCGGCGTCTCCCCCTCGACGATCACTTCGGGCTCGATGCGTCCCGTCGCGAGCACGCGCTCGAGGATCGGGCGGATCGTCGGCGCGAGCGCCGGGATCATCTCGTCGATCGAGCGGCCGATGTGGGCCGCAGCCGGCGCCCCGTTGATGCGGGCGAGCGCGTCGTTGACGCGCTGGAAGCGCAGCGCGCGATCGTAGAATGCGATGCCGATCGGCGCGCTCTCGAGCGCCGAGTCGAGGAAGGTCGCCATCTGTTGCATCAGCCGTGCCGCGTCCTCGCGCTCGACAAGCCGGTGCTCGAGCTCCGCCGTCTGCTCCTCGAGCGTCGCCGCCTGCTCCTCGAGCTGCGAGGCCTGCTCCGCCAGCTCGTTCGCCTGGTCCTCGGCGCGCTGGCGTTCGCGCCGTCCCTGCTCGGCGACGGTCTCCAGTTCTCGACCGATCCAGGCGAACGCGATCGCGGAGATCAGCAGCGCGAGCAGCAGCAGGGCGAGCGTGATCCGCCGCACGAGGCGCTGTCGGTCGATCCGCTCGAGCCGAAGCTCCGACTCGGTCGAGACGAGTTCGTCGAAGTGCCGCGTCACCTCGTCGAAGGCCCGGGTGCCCTCGATCGCGAGCTCGCGGGTCGCGATGCCGGTCGTGAACGAGGGAACGAGGAAGACGCGCTCCCATTGGTCGATCGCCGTGTCGAGCGCGCGCAGGCGGTCCTGCTGCTCCCCGTTGTCGACGGTCTCGGTGCGCACCGCGCGCAGCCGGTCGCGCAGCACCGTCTGTGCGCTCCGGCCGCGGCGCGGGGCGTCGGGTTCGGCGACGAGGATGAAGGCCCTGGCCGCGCTCTCGGCCTCCCAGGCCGCGCGCTGGGCCTCCGTCAGTCCGCGCAGCGCGGTCCCGGACTGGACCACGCGCAGGGTGGTCGCGCGCTCGACCAGGAACCCCCCGACCGCGAGCATCCCCATCGCCACGCAGGCGCCGATGAAGAGGCCACGCCAGCGGCGCAGTCCTGCGGCAAGCCGGTCCGGCGCGAGGAGGGTCACGGATGGCGTTTGGAGGGCGGGGACGCGCGAGCGCGTGGCGGACTCGCCAAGCTAGGCGTACGACGGGCGCCCGGCTATGGTTGGGCATGCCGTTCACAGGTCTCCATCCGATCCTCCGCCGGCTGCCGGCGTTCTCGTTCGCCCTGCTCCCGCTGGCGCTCCTGCCGCCGCTCCTTCCGGGGCTCCTGTCCGCGCAGTCAGCGCCGCCGGATTCCACGGAGGCCGCACGGCGCGCGCAGGCGCTGCGGGCGATCCGGATCGAGGTCGCGCGCACCGGCGCGACGAGCGACCGTCTCGCGTGGGCCGTCGGCGCTCAGAACACCGTTGAGCTGCGGCGCGGCCAGGCGACCCTCGGCATCGACGAGGCGCTCAACAACATCCCGGGCGTGATGGTCTCGAACCGCTACAACTACGCGGTGGACCAGCGGCTCTCGATCCGCGGCGCCGGCAGCCGCGCGAACTTCGGGCTCCGCGGGGTGAAGGTGCTGCTGGACGGCGTGCCGCAGTCGCTCCCGGACGGGCAGAGCCAGCTCTCGAACGTCGATCTCGCGGCCATCGGCCGCGTCGAGGTGCTGCGCGGCGCGGCGTCCTCGCTGTATGGCAACGGGTCCGGCGGCGTGATCGCCTTCACCTCCGACCTCACCGCGCCCGACCGCCTCGGCGCGTCGGCGCGATTCACCGGCGGATCGTTCGGCACGGCCAAGTCGCAGGCGCGCGTGAGCGGCCGCGCGGGGAACACCATCGGCGCCGTCTCGGCGTCGCGCACCACCGTGGAGGGCTCGCGGCAGTACAGCGACGCCGACACGCGCCAGCTGATGGCGGCGGTGGACCACGCGGTCGGCGACCGCTTCACCCTCTCGCTCCGCGGCGGCACGGCCGAGACGCCGCGGTCGCTCAATCCGGGTGCGCTCACCGCGGCCGAGTATGCGCTGGAGCGCGACAGCGCGGCGGCGAACAACATCCGGCGCGGCGCGGGCAAGACGGTCTCGCAGCGCTACGTCTCGCTGCGCGCGCACCGGGAGGGCGCGCTCGGCTCATGGAGCGCCTCGCTCTACGGCCAGCGGCGCTTCGTGGTCAACCCGCTCGCGGTCGCACCGCCGGCGCCGGCGGGCCCGACGAATGGGACGGCGACGAGCATCGACCGGCGCGTGACGGGGCTCCGGCTCGACGCGGCGCGCGTGTTCACCGAGCGCGCGTGGCGGCCGCGGATCGCCGGAGGCCTGGACCTGCAGCGCGCCTTCGACGTGCGGCGCAACCGGCGGACGACCGGCGGGACCTCGACGACGCCCACCGATACGCTGCTGCTCTTCCAGGACGAGACGATGACGAGCGTCGGTCCGTTCGGGCAGTTGCAGTTCGATCCCGTACCGCGCCTCACGCTGAGCGTCGGCGGACGCTTCGACCGGCTCTCGTTCCGCGCCGCCGATCACTTCGAGGACGACGGCTCCGACGACAGCGGGGAGCGCGCGATGACGGCGACGACGGGGCACCTCGGCGCCGTCTGGCGCGGCAGCGAGTCGTTCGTGCCGTACGCGAACCTCTCGACGGCGTTCGAGACGCCGACCACGACCGAGCTGGCGGTGCGGCCCGACGGGCTGGGCGGCTTCAACCCCGACCTGGGCCCGCAGCGGATTCGCACGGCGGAGCTGGGCGCGCGCGGGCGGCTCGGCGCACGGGCGAGCTACGAGATCGCGGTCTTCGAGTCGGTGGCGAGCGATGCGATCGTCCAGTTCCTCGAGGCGGGCGGACGGGCGTTCTTCCGCAACGCGGGGCGGACGCGGAGCCGCGGCCTCGAGCTCGGGCTCACGGGCTCGCCGACCGGGTGGCTGCAGCTCCGGGCGGCGTGGACCCACGCCGACTACGTGTTCACGGAGTACCGCGTTCCCTCGGCGACGCTCCCGGCCCCGGCGCTCGACACGCTCGACGGCAACCGGATGCCGGGGGTGCCCAGCAACGTGTTGCGGCTCGGGGCACGGACGACGTGGCGCGCCTTCGCGCTCGATGCGGACCACTCGCTCCAGGGTTCGCTCTGGGGGGACGACCGCAACGCGGTGCGCGTGGACGGCTGGGGGGACGGCCAGCTGAACGTGCGGGCCTCGTGGAGCGGCCGGGTCGGCGCCTGGCGGTTCGAGCCCTTCGTCTCGGTGCAGAACGCCCTCAACGTGGACTACGTCGGGGCGGTCACGATCAACGGATTCGGGGGTCGTGTGCTGGAGCCGGCGCCGTTGCGCCACTGGTACGCGGGACTCGAACTGGGCGCGCCGATCCTGCGCTGAATCTCGGGAAGCGTCCGATTAGATTGCGCGCCATGTCGAAAGAACCCAAACAGCAGAAACAGCAGAAACAGCAGAAACAGCAGCCGAAGCCACTCGCGTTCGAGATCCGCGACTCGGGCATCGCGGGCCGCGGTGCGTTCGCGCTCCGCCACATCGCGCCGCGCGAGCGGCTGATCGAGTACACGGGGGAGCGGATCCCGCACCCGCTGGCCGACGAGCGGTATGACGACGACACGATGGACGAGCACCACACTTTCCTGTTCACGGTGTCGAGCCGCACGGTGATCGACGCGACGCACGGCGGCAACGAGTCGCGCTACATCAATCACTCGTGCGACCCGAACTGCGAGACCGAGATCGTCGGGGGGCGCGTCTACATCTACGCCCTCCGCGCGATAGTGCCGGGCGAGGAGCTCCACTACGACTACGCGTACGAGCGGACCGGCGACGAGGGGGAGAAGGAGGAGGCGCAGTACAAGTGCCTCTGCGGGACGCCCCAGTGCCGCGGGTCGATCATGGAGCCGAAGGAGGATTTCGAGAAGCGGCAGCGCGCAGCGCGACGGAAGAAGGCACTCGCGCGTGCGAGGCAGAAGCGCGAGGGGGCGACGGCGCGGCGTTAGCCGCCGAGCCAGCCCCTCGCGGCATCCACGTCGGCGCGCGTGAGTTGGTGGCCGACGGGGATCCACTCCAACGTCATCTCCGCGCCGAATCCGGCGAGCATCCGCGCGAGCCGTTCGACATTCGCCGCGGGGATGATCGGATCGGAACGTCCGGCGGCCAGGAAGACGCGCGCGCCCTTCAGGTCCGGCGGTGTCTCCGGCTCGAAGGGGAGCATCGCACGCAGCAGGATCGCGCTGCGCAGCGACTTGGGGCGCTGGAGCATCACCGAGGCGGCGATGTTGGCGCCGTTCGAGAAGCCGACGGCGGTGAGCTTCGCCGGGTCGAACCCGTACTGTGCGGCCGCGGCCGCGATGAAGTCGGCGAGCTGATCGGTGCGCGCGTGCAGGTCCTCGAGGTCGAACACCCCCTCGGCGAGCCGGCGGAAGAAGCGCGGCATCCCGTTCTCCATCACCGGACCGCGCGGGCTGAGCAGGTTGGCGGTGGGATCGAGGAGGTCACCGAGCGGGATGAGGTCGTTCTCGTCGCCGCCGGTGCCGTGGAGCAGCAGCAGCGTGCGCGTTGCGCCCTCGCGCGGATCCCAGCGATGGGTGAATCCGAGTTCGGCCGCCACGGTCAGCGCCCGCCGGGCCAGCGCGCGACCACGCGCGCGGTCAGGATGCGGTCGAGCAGCGGGAACTCCCGCGCGAGGTAGTCCTCCCCTTGCTCGTTGATCCGCGCCTGCGCCGGCCCGGTGCCGCCCTGGCCCGAGTCGCCGTAGCCGGTGTGCAGCGCGTCCACGACGTCCATCCCGCGCACGACCTCGCCGAGTGGCGCGAAGCGGGTCGCGTCGAGGCGCGCGTTGTCGCGGAGGTTGATGAAGAGCTGAATCGAGCGCGTGCCCGGCTGGGCGCCGGCCGCGAAGGTGATGGTGCCGCGCCGGTTGCTCTCGGTCACCGGGTCGTCCGGGATGCGGCGGCTGCTCCAGGCGGCGGTCCGCGCCGGGACGGGCGCGAGTCCCCACTGCACGACGAAGCCGCGCAGGGCGCGAAAGAAGCGTGCGCCGTCGTAGTACGAATCCGCGACGGCCTCGTGCACGCGGGCGACGCCGATCGGCGCCCACGCGGTGCGGAAGACGACGTCGAACTCACCCTTGCTCGTCACGAAGCGGACGAGGAAGGAGTCGGCGGCGGCGGCGGGGAGCGGGGTCGGCGGCAGCACGGCGCGCGCGGAGTCGGGGCGCGGGGTGGCCGCCGGCTGGGTGGCCGGCTGGGTGGCCGGTTGCGCGGTCGGCGTCGCAGGGCGCGGCGCCGGCTGCGGGATGCTGCTGCGGGTGCACGCGGTGACGGTCGTCGCGAGTGTGGAGAGTGTCGCGATGACGAGCAGGGCGGGGCAGCGCGAAGGGAAGATGGCGGGTCTCATCAAAGGATGTTGTCCTGTCGGACGAGGCGCAGCGTGCGCCGGCGCTCGACGTTCCCGTTGCGGTAGTCGAAGGGGACCGAGATGCGGCGTGCGGTCTCGACGCGGCCGGCGAGCATCTGCAGGCCGCGGCTCTCCTTCGTGGAGTCGGGGGTGAAGCGGATCTCGCCGTTGGCGATGAGGTACGTGCCGCCGACGGAGAGTGTCTGCACCGCGGCGGCGCGATCGCGGCCGCGCGGGTCGCGCGAGTAGAGCGTACGGCGGTATCGAACGGAGGCCCGGAACCGGTTGTCGGGCCTGAGCGAGAGGATCAGCCGGTCGAACTCGACGAGGTAGGTCGTGCCGTCGTCGTCGGTCACGCGATCGGTGACCGGGAGCGGCGCGTCGTCGATGCGGTCGGCCTGGAAGCTCCCGACCGGGCGCGCGGCCGCGGGAGCCGCGGGTGTCTGCGCGCCTGCGGGGAGGCAGGCGAGGGTGAGTCCGAAGAGGGTCGCGGAAACGCGGCGCATAGGGGCGAAAGCTAGGGGGCCGGGTACAGGGCGGCCACCGCCCGCGTTGGTTCGGTACCGGCCCGTGGCTGCGTGCCCCGCATCGTCGGGCGTGCTCGCCGCCATCCGCTCCGCCGCCGTGCTCGGCATCGAGGCCTTCGGGGTCATTGTGGAGGTGGATGCCGCCGCGGGCCTTCCGGGCTGGACGATGGTCGGGCTTCCGTCGGGGAGCGTGAAGGAGGCGCGCGAACGCGTCGGTGCGGCGCTGGTCAACGGCGGGTTCGTGCTCCCCCCGCGCCGCTGGACGGTGAACCTCTCGCCGGCCGACGTGCGCAAGGACGGGACGGCGTTCGATCTCCCGATCGCGATCGGGGTGCTGGTCGCCAGCGGTCAACTCGACGCCGACGCCGTGCGCGACCTGCTCTTCGCGGGCGAGCTCGGGCTGGACGGCACGATCCGGCCGATCCGCGGCGCACTCCCGCTCGCGCGCGCCGCGCGCGAGAGCGACGCGCGGGCGCTGGTGCTGCCGGCGGCGAATGTGGCCGAGGCCTCGCTGCTGCGCGACGTGCGCCTGGCGCCCTGCACGACGCTCGCGGCGCTGGTCGGGGCGCTGCGCGCCGGGGTGCTGCCGGAGGTCCCTCCGCTCGTGCCCGCGCCGGAGTCCGGGGACGGGGCGGCCGACTTCAGCGAAGTGGTGGGGCAGCCCGTGGCCAAGCGCGCGCTCGAGATCGCCGCGGCCGGCGGGCACAACCTGTACCTGGTGGGACCACCCGGCGCGGGCAAGACGATGCTCGCGCGCCGCCTGCCGTCGATCCTGCCGCCGCTCGACGACGACGCCCTGCTCGATGTCGTCGCGATCCACTCGGTGGGCGGCGTGCTCCCCGCGGGCGGGGTGCCATCGCGTACGCCGCCATTCCGCGCGCCGCATCACACGATCAGCGTCGCCGGGTTGATCGGCGGTGGGTCCGGGCCGCGGCCGGGAGAGGTGAGTCTCGCGCACCGCGGCGTGCTCTTCCTCGACGAGCTGCTCGAACTCCCGCGCTACGTGCTCGACGCGATGCGGCAGCCGCTGGAGGACGGGCGCGTGGTGCTCGCGCGGGCGGCGCACGCGGTGTCGTATCCGGCGCGCTTCCTGCTGGTCGGCGCGGCCAATCCCTGTCCCTGCGGCTACGACGCCGATCCGTCGGGGCGCTGCCGCTGCTCTTTCGCCGACCTGCAGCGGTACCGGGCGCGGCTCTCGGGCCCGCTCGCGGACCGGATCGACCTGCACGTGCGCGTGGGTGCGGTGGCGCTCGCGGACCTCGGCCAGATGGCGCGCGAGGAGTCGAGCGCGTCGGTGCGTGTGCGGGTGACCGCGGCGCGCGACCGGCAGCGGCTCCGGTATCGAGTGCTCCCGGGCGTGACCTGCAATGGCGAGGCGCCCGGCCGCTGGCTGCAAGCGCACGCGGGGCTCACGACCGAGGCGCGCGCGCTTCTCGGCACCGCGGCCGAACGGCTGCAGCTCTCCGCGCGCGCGTATCACCGCACGCTGCGCGTGGCGCGTACGATCGGCGACCTCGACGGCGCGGACCGCCTGGAGGCGTCTGCGCTCGCCGAGGCGCTGGCGTTCAGGCCGGCGGAGTCGCCGGCCGCGCCTTGAGTCGGCGCGCGGCGAGCGCCCGCCGGAACACCGCGCCCTCACGGTCGTATGGAGGGGGACTATCTTTCCCCCGACATGACCGCACCGGCCACCGCGCACGCCACCACCGACCAAGCACTCGCCAAGGAAGCCGCGCTCGTCGCCTGGTGCCGCGCCCGGGGCTCCCTGCTCGTCGGCTTCTCCGGCGGCGTCGACTCGGCCTACCTCGCCTGTGTCGCGGTCGATTCGCTCGGCGCGGACCGCGTGCTCGCCGTGA
>JANNLH010000125.1:0-3131 GCA_031396725.1 Gemmatimonadaceae bacterium
GGCCGTTCGGCTGCCGAAGGAATTCCGGTTCGAGGGGGATGAAGTGCAGATCCGACGCGAGGGGAACGCCGTGATCCTCGAGCCGGTCGCACGGCGCGAGTGGCCCGAGGGGTTCTTCGAGAGCATCCGGGCGAATGCGCATCTGTTCTCGGAGTTGGAAGTCCCACCGCCCCTCCCCGCGGGCGGCACCGACGTCAGCTTCGACGAGGAATGAGATTCCTCCTCGACACGAGCGTCTGCGTACAGTTCCTTCGCGCCCACGAGTCCACGATGCGACACCTCCACGCTGCTGGCCCCGAGGGCGTGGCGCTCTCCGCGATGACGGTCGCCGAGTTGCGATTCGGGACCTTGAAGGCCGGCAACCCACCCGCCGCTCAGGCCCAGCTCGATGAACTGCTCGCCGCGACCGACATCATCGCGTTCGACTCAAAGGCGGCCGAGCATCACGCGCACTGCCGCCGTGCACTTGACCTGGCCGGGACCCCGATCGGCGAAGGCGGCTTGATCATCGCGTCAACGGCGCTGGCGAACGAACTTGTCGTGGCGACGATGAACATCTGGGACTTCTGGCGGGTGCCGGGGCTGACCGTCCACGACTGGACCGACTGAAGTCAGGACGACGGCAGGAGATACTAGTCGCTGGTCCACGATGACCACATATTACTGGTCATCACTCCTCGAGCGCCCGATGCCCAAGCCCAACCCGCAGACCAGAGTCATCAACGCCACCGAGTTCAAGGCACATTGCCTTGCCCTCATGGATGAGGTCGCACGGACCGGTGACGAGATCGTCATCACGAAACACGGCCGGGCTGTCGCTCGGCTGGTGGCGCCGGACGCGGCGATCCCCTCTGGACGGGGCTGGATGGACGGCACCGTGACGTTCGTCGGCGATCCGACGCGGCCGGACGACGGGTGGAATCTGGACGCCCCGATCCTCCCCGAGCGCTGATCGTGCCGCGACGCGCAGGTCGCGTGGCCGAGATCTCGTTCGCGGAGTACACCGCGCCTGCCGCGCGTGTGGTGCTCGATACCCACGCGTGGGTGGGCTATCTCGACCGGCACAGCTTCGCCCTGAGCACGCGGGCCGTTCGCGCCGTGAGCAACGCGCAGCGCGAAGGTGGGATGCTCGTGCCCGACGCGGCGATCTGGGAGATCGTACTCAAGGCCGGACGAGGATCGATGCGCCTGCAGCTCCCGCTGCGCGGCTGGCTCGCGCGCGCGTGCGAGGTCCCCGGCACGCGACTCGTGCCATTCACACGGGAGCTGATGCTGCGGACGGCGGAGCTGCCTGCCGGCGCGCCAAGCGACCCGTTCGACCGGGCGGTGATCGTCACAGCCATCGCCGTGGGGGCGCCGTTGGTGACGGCCGATCGGGCGATCATCGCGTGGGCAGGGGCGACCGGCGCGGTGCGGATAGTGCTCGCGCGATAGGAGCTAGAGCCAGCGCCGCACGCGCCTCTTGTACGCCAGATACGTCTCCCCGAACTTCCGTTCGAGATACGCCTCCTCCCGCGGGACGATGAAGCGCGCGGTCGCGAGCCAGGCCGGCACCGTCAGCAGCACGATCGCGTTCCGGTCGGCCCAGAAGCCGATCCCGAGCTGCAGCAGCGCGAACGCGATGTAGACCGGATTCCTCGAGAAGGCGAACGGGCCCGAGTCCACGATCGTGCGCGTGGACTTCCACGGCTCCAGCGGCGTGTGGTGGGCGCGGAACTCGACCATCGCCCAGGCCAGCAGCGCGCCGGACATCGCGACGAGGGTCACGCCCAGCGGCGCCCAGCCCTCGGGGCGTGCGCGGATCGGCACGAACTGGTGGCTCACCGCGCCGATCGCCATCGCCAGCAGGAACGCCAGCGGCGGCTTCCACGGCAGTTCGGGATGATCCGGCCGGAACTCGTCCCTCTTGATCTCAGGCAAGCTGCTGCGCGACGACCTCGGCGATGTCATAGACGGGCACCTCGCTCCCCTGGGCCTTCACGCCGTCGGCCATCATCGTCATGCAGAATGGGCACGCGACCGCGACCGCTTCCGCCTGCGTCGCCAGCGCCTCCTCGGCGCGCTCGACATTGATGCGCTTGCCGACCTTCTCCTCCATCCACATCCGCCCGCCGCCGGCGCCGCAGCAGAGGCCCTTGTCCTTGCTGCGCGGCATCTCGACCAGGTTCACGACCGGGAGCGCGCGCTTGAGCGTCTCGCGCGGCGCGTCGTAGACGTCGTTGTAACGGCCGAGGTAGCAGGAGTCGTGGTACGTGAACGTGCGCACCGGCGCGTGCAGGTCCTCGCGGATCGGCACGCGCCCCTCGGCCAGCAGGTGCTCGATGTACGTGGAGTGGTGCACCACGTCGTAATCACCGCCGAACTGCGGGTACTCGTTGCCAAGCTGATGGAAGCAATGCGGGCAGGCGGTGACGACCGTCTTCACGCCGTAGCGGCCGAGCGTCTCGACGTTCTCCTTGGCGAGCATCTGGTAGAGGTACTCGTTCCCCATCCGTCGCGCGGGGTCGCCATTGCACTTCTCCTCCTGCCCGAGGATCGCGAATCGCACGCCTGCGGCCTGGAGGATCCGCGCGAAGGCGATCGTGGTCTTCTTGGCGCGATCATCGAACGAGCCCATGCAGCCGACCCAGTAGAGCACCTCGGGCGATTCCCCACGCGCGGCCATCTCGGCCATCGTCGGGATCTCCATCCCCTCGGCCCACTTGCCGCGGTCGCCGGGATCGAACGCCCAGGGGGAGCCGCTCGCCTCGAGCGACTCGAAGGCGGGCATCATCTCCTCGGGGAAGCGCGATTCCGACAAGACGAGGTTCCGGCGCAGCTCGTTGATCACGGAGAGCTGGTCGATCGAGACCGGGCACTCGTACACGCAGGCACGGCACGAGGTGCAGGCCCAGAGCTCCTCGTCGGTGATGTAGTCGCCGAGCAGCGTGCGCGCGGCGATGCCGGCCGGCGCGTCGGCCGAGAGCACCGCCACCCCGCCCTCTCCGCGCACCATCCAGGGCGCCTTCTCCTCGAGCCGCTCGCGCACGTTGATCATGATCTTGCGCGGGCTGAGCAGCTTGCCGGTGATGTTCGCCGGACAGACGGAGGTGCAGCGGCCGCACTCGGTGCAGGCGAAGCCGTCGAGCAGC
>JANNLH010000165.1:0-35589 GCA_031396725.1 Gemmatimonadaceae bacterium
TGAACCACCCCCTGCGCCCGGCTAGGTTTCCCGGTCTATTCCCGCGTAGCTCAGTTGGTAGAGCAGGCGACTGTTAATCGCCGGGTCACAGGTTCGAGTCCTGTCGCGGGAGCTCCGAACGCACGAACGAAGTGGAACTGCACCACCGTCACCGCCGTTCGCGAGGCATGACTCAGTCCGACCTCCGCGCCGCCGGCGCCTTCGTCATCCTCGGCGCCGCGGGCGGCATCGGTAGCGGCATCGCTCGCGCGCTCGCCGCCGACGGCGCATCCCTGGTGCTCGCCGGCCGCACTCTCGATCGCCTGCTGCCGCTCGCGAAAGAGACGGGCGCGACCGCCGAGCAGGTCGAAGCCTCCGACTTTGCCGCGGTCGAGGCGCTCCTCGGCGGGGCGCGCGCCCGGCACGGACGAGTCGCCGGCGTGGTGAACGCGGTGGGGTCGATCCTGCTCAAGCCGGCCCACCTCACGAGCGAAGCCGAACTGCACGAGACGATGCGCCTCAACCTGCAGACCGCCTTCGCCGCGGTCCGCGCCGCTGCGCGCATCATGACCGAGGGCGGGAGCGTGCTCCTCTTCTCGAGCTCGGCTGCCGAGGTCGGGCTGCCCAACCACGAGGCCATTGCTGCCGCCAAGGGGGCCGTGAGCGCGCTCGTGCGGAGCGCGGCCGCGACCTATTCGGCGCGCCGGCTCCGCGTGAACGCGCTGGCACTGGGCCTCGTCGACACCCCGCTCGCCGCGCGCATCACGGGCAACGCGAGGTCGCTCGAGACCTCGGTGGCGATGCATCCCGCAGGACGCATCGGGGCCGTGGCGGATGTGGTCGCTCCGGCCCGATGGCTCCTCCATCCCGCCAGCGAATGGATCACCGGCCAGGTGATCGCCCTCGATGGCGGGATGTCCTCGCTTCGCACGGCGGCCGCGAACGCCGCTACCGCTTCGCCGGCACGACCGTGAGCGTGAGCCGCGACGGCGCGCCGCGCCCGTGGTGCACCGCGTTCTTCGCCGCGACGCCGACGCTCTCGTCGTAGTTGCGGCCGCCGGTGTTCAGGTTGCGGTCGAAGCGCGGGAAGTTGCTGCTTGACACCTCGATGCGGATCCGGTGCCCCGGCGCGAACCAGTTGCTCGTGTTGAGCGGCCCGAGCTTCACCTCGTAGACCTTCCCCGCCTCCATCCGCACGTCCTTGTCGTACCCGTCGCGGTAGCGCAGGCGCTGGATCGTCTCGTCGAGGTTGTAGGCGCGGCCGTCGGGATAGACGTCGAGCAGCTTCACCGTGAAGTCCGTGTCCTTGGCGTCCGACGAGACGAAGAGCGTGACCTCCACCGGACCGCTCACCTCCACGCCCTCGGCGAGCGGATCGCTCGTGTACACGAGGATGTCGGGACGCTCCTCCATCTTCTGCTGGTCCATCGCCCCGGCCTGCACCGCGTTGCCGGTGCAGCAGACGTTCCCGCCGTGGGAGGGCACGGGCTTCATCGGGTCGTAGGTGAAGGTGTCGCGCACCCCGGCGCGCGGACGCGGCGGCGCCATGACCAGCCGTCCGTCTCCGAGACGCGTGTTGGCACGCCCGCCGCTCGTGAGCCAGTAGGTCACCGGCTTGGCCCCCTTGGGCGGCCAGGCGTCCGCGGACTGCCACTGGTTGCTCCCCATCGTGAAGTACCGCACGCGCGGCAACGTATCGAGCAATCCCGTCTTCTCGCCCTTCAGGAAGGTGTCGAACCAGCCCCACGTCATCGCGTCGTAGTCGAGCCGCGCGTCGCCCATCGAGCGTTCGCCGACGACGGTGTTGTCGGTGGCGCGCTTGTACGCGCAGTGCGCCACCGGCGCGATCACCGCGTACTGCGCGTCGCGGGCCGCCTGCGACTTCGCGTTCGCGCGCGCGTGGTTGAAGAGCGCGAGATTCGGCCCGACCGAGA
Source organism: Gemmatimonadaceae bacterium (assembly GCA_031396725.1). Classification (GTDB taxonomy): domain Bacteria; phylum Gemmatimonadota; class Gemmatimonadetes; order Gemmatimonadales; family Gemmatimonadaceae; genus Pseudogemmatithrix. Next base: position 1,914 of record JANNLH010000165.1, read on the forward strand.
CGTCGTACCACGACATGAACCAGTAGCCGGGCACATCGAGCGGCTGGTCGTCGTGATAGAGCCCGCCCTTGTACCACGCCGGATCGTTGGGCGCGCGCTGGATCATCCGGCCGAGGGTGCCGATCGGCACCGCGTCGGCGAACGGTCCGCGCGGCCCATCGAGCGCCTTGAGGATGTCCTGCACCGGCAGGTGCGCGAGCGCCTTGGACCAGTCCACGGGCGGCTTCTGCGAGGCGAGATCCCAGTACTTCGAGACACGCTCCAGGTCCGCGCGCGTCAGCTCCTTCGGCAGCAGCGGCCGCTGGGCGTCCTGCACGCCGTAGAGCCACGCGATGAACAGCATCTGCACCGCGCCGCCCCGGTACCAGTTCCCCTGCTCGTACCATCCGCCGACGCGCCCGACACCGGCGCCGTACCCCTGCGGGATGATCGCGCCGAGGGCGGCATGCCCGCGCGACGCCACCGCCATCTGCCACTCCGCGGTGGACGAGCATCCGATCAGGCCGACCTTCCCGTTGGACCAGGGTTGCCCCGCGATCCAGCCGAAGGTGTCGTCGCCGTCGGTGAGCGGCGGGCCGAGGATGTCCCACTCGCCCTCGGAGAAGAAGCGCCCGCGCTCGTTCTGCACGATGTACGCGTAGCCGCGCTTCACCGCGTCGAGCGCCGCCGAGGCGTCGCGCGGCACGCCGTTCCGCACGTCCCACCAGTTGAAGTTGTAGGGCGTGCGGCTCAACACCACCGGCACCTTGCGCGAGGCATCGCGCGGCCGGTAGACGTCGGCCTGCAGCCGCACGCCGTCGCGCATCGCGATCATCAGCTTCCGCTCGACGATCGCGATCCTGGCGAGCTCGTCCTGCTGCTCCTGGCGCTGCTTCGCCACCTCCGCCGCGACGGGTGCGCCGGGCTGGGCGACGAGCGGAAGCGGGATGGCGGACGCTACGACGAGCGACGCGACGACTGACGCGACGAGCGCCGTTCCTTTCAGGAGCGTCCACGCAGGCCTGCACGGGGTGCTGCGGTGGGAGGATCGCATATACCGGAGGGTGGTCGGCGCGCGCGCCGGGTCGGGGTCCGTCATCGCGGTCGGCGGATCCGGACCCTGACGCAATTCGGCCCGTCGGGTCCAGACGGGCAATCGGCGAATCCCGCTCCCGGCGTGAGGGAATCGCCACGGTATGCGCTTGCCAGCGGTGGGCGGGACCGGTACGGTTCCCGCGTGGCCACCCAGCGACTCGTCGCCCTCCTGCGCGCCGTGAACGTGACCGGCACGGGCATGCTCCTGATGTCGGACCTCCGCGCACTCTGCGAGGAGCTCGGCTTCCGCGAGGTCCGGACCTACATCCAGAGCGGCAACGTGGTCTTCGCGACCACGCTGACGACGCCGAAGGTCAAGGCGCGGCTGGAGGCGGCGCTCGCGAAGGTCCTCGGCAAGCCCTGCTTGGTGATGTTGCGGACCGCGGACGAACTCGACGCGACGCTGGCGGCGAACCCGTTCCCCGATGCGGCCCCGAACCGGCTTCTCGTGCTCTTCCTCCACACGGCGCCGCCTCCGACCGCGATCGACGGCTGGAAGATCCCCGGCGGCGAGCTCCTCGTGCTCCGCGGCCGCGAGCTCTATATCCACTTCCCCGAGGGTCAGGGGGTGTCGAAGCTGCGCGTGCCCTTCGCCGCCGAGGGCACGGGACGGAACCTCAACACGGTGCGGAAGCTCCTCGAGATGGCGCGCGAGGACTGAGTCGCACGAGCGGTGGACGAGCGGTCGACGAGCGGTGGACGAGCGGAGCACCGGAGGTGCGCGGACCGGATCCTGCGCGCATATTTCGCGCATGGCCGCGCAATCCGATCCGCTCGTCGGCGTCATCATGGGCTCCAAGTCCGACTACGAGCATCTCGCCCCCGCGTGCGAGCTCCTGGCGCACCTCGGCATCCCCTTCGAGGCGAAGGTCGTCTCGGCGCATCGCACGCCGGACTACATGTTCGAGTATGCCGAACAGGCCGAACGCAGCGGGCTGCTGGTGATCATCGCGGCGGCCGGGGGTGCCGCGCACCTTCCGGGGATGGTGGCGAGCAAGACGCTCGTGCCGGTGCTCGGTGTGCCGGTGCCAGCGACGACGCTCAACGGGCTCGATGCGCTGCTGAGCATCGTGCAGATGCCGGCCGGCGTGCCCGTCGGCACCCTCGCGATCGGCAAGCCCGGCGCGACCAACGCGGCGATCCTCGCGGCCGAGATCGTCGGCGCACACCGCCCCGAGGTGCGCGAGAAGCTGCGGGCGTGGCGCGCCAGCCGCGCCGCCGACGTGCGCGGCCAGACGCTGCCGTGAACCTGCCGTGAGCCTGCCGTGAGCCTGCCGTGAGCCTGCTGTGAGCCTGTTGTGAGCGGCGGGCGTCACGCGCCCGTGCCCCCCGGCGCCACCATCGGCTTCCTGGGCGGCGGACAACTCGGACGGATGACCGCGATGGCCGCGCGCACGCTCGGCTACGACGTGCGTGTCCTCGACCCCGAGCGCGATTGTCCGGCCCGCGCGATCGCGAGCGAGACGATCACGGCACCGTGGGCCGACGCCGAGGCGGCCGCGCGGCTCGCGCGCGGCTGCGCCGCCGTCACGCTCGAGATCGAGCAGATCCCGCGCCCCTCGCTCGAGGCCGCGGCGCGCGAGGCGCCGCTCTTCCCCGGCGTCGAGGCGGTCTACGTGATCCAGGAGCGCGCGCGGCAGAAGGAGTGGCTCGAGCGGCAGGGGTTCCCGCTCGGCGCGTTCCGGACCGTGCGTGACGCAGCGGCCAGCGGCGAGGCCGTCGCCACGCTTGGGGCCTGCATCGTGAAGAGCGCGATGGGGGGATACGACGGCCGCGGCCAGGTGCGCGTGCGCACGGCCGACGAGGGGCGGGCCGCATTCGCGCGACTGGGCGCCCCCGTCTGCGTCGTCGAGGCCTTCCTCGACATCGCGCTCGAGATCAGCGTGCTCGTCGCGCGCCGCACCGACGGCGCTGCCGTCGCGTATCCGCCCTCGCGAAACGTCCACACCGACGGCGTCCTGACCTGGGCGGTCACGCCGGCCGGGATCGACACCGACCTCGAGGCGCGTGCGCAGCATCTCGCCAGGTCGATCGCGGAGCAGCTCGGCATCGTGGGACTGCTGGCGGTCGAGATGTTCGTGCTCGCCGACGGCCAGCTCCTCGTGAATGAGCTCGCCCCGCGGCCGCACAACACCTATCACCACTCCGAGCGCGCGAATCCGACGAGCCAGTTCGAGCAGCTCGTGCGCGCGCTCTGCCACCTCCCGCTCGGAGCGGTGGAAGTCGTCCGCCCGGCGGCGATCCACAACCTGCTCGGGGACCTGTGGGGCGGCGGCGCGCCCGACTTCGCCGCGGCACTGGCGGTCCCCGGGGTGCGCCTCCATCTCTACGGCAAGCGCGAGGCGCGACCCGGACGCAAGATGGGGCATCTCTCCGCCGATGGCGACAGCGCGGAGGAAGCCCTCGATCGCGTTCAGCGGGCGTTCCGCGCGCTCACCCCCGCGTCCTGACGAGGGACCCGCGATGCCCACCCCGCGCCCGATCTTCCGTGAACTGACCCCGGCGGAGTGCTCCGCCCTGCTCGCCCGGCACAACGTCGGACGCCTCGCGGTCTCGCACCGCGACCGGCTCGACATCATCCCGATCCACTACGTCTACGATGACGGGTGGCTCTACGGACGCACGGCGGCCGGCAACAAGCTCGAGGTCGTCGAGCACAATCGCTGGGTCGCGTTCGAGGTGGACGAGGTCCGCGCGCTGTTCGACTGGGAGTCCGTCGTGATCAAGGGCGGATTCTACCTGCTGCGCAAGGACGGCAGCGAGCACGAACGGCACCTCTACGACCGTGGCCTGGCGCTCGTGCGCCGACTCGTGCCCGAGGCAATGACGCCGCACGACCCGCTGCCGGAACGCGCGATCCTCTTCCGCATCCACGTGGACGAGGTGAGCGGCCGCGCGGCATCGCCCTCCTGAGTACTGCTCCACCACGACGGCACGAAGGGGTGAAGAACGGCGAAGTCTGCAACGGCAACGGCTTCACCGCAGAGACGCGGAGAGACGGAGAACTGCGGGGAGGACCCAACTACCACCACAGTTGCCACTGCAACTGACTTGTAAGGGGCTTGGCGGACAGATCCATCCGCCAAGCCCCTTTGAATTGCAGTTCTCCGTTCTTCCTCCGTTCCTCCGCGTCTCCGCGGTGAACGCAGCGGCAGTCTTCGCCGTGCTTCGCCTCTTCGTGCCTTCGTGGTGAAGAGCCGGTCAGCGGGGCCGGATACCGTAGCGCACGAGGATCTCGCGGACGCGATCGAGCGGGATCGCCTCAATCGTGCGCCCGTTCCCCGTCTCGGTCGTCGCCATGAAGATCGAGTTGTGGATCGCCTCCTCCACCGCCTCCACGGTGGCCTGGAAGACGGCGCTCATCTCCTCGTTCGCGAGCTCGGTCGTCGTGAGCCGCCGCGCGTCGAAGGGTCGCCGCACGGATTCCGCGGTCGAGAACGCGAGGGCATAGTCACCGCTGCCGTTCGACGCCGAGCTGCCGGTGCGGCCGAGTCCCATCATCGCGCGGGAGGCCACGCGGCCGAGATTGCGGTCGCCGAGCGGCGCGTCGGTCGCGATGATGATGATCACCGACCCGTCGCCGTTCTCGTCCGCGGTCCCGGGCACCTCGCGCTGGAACGCGTAGCGGCCGAGTTCGCGGCCGACGGGCGCGCCGAGCACCTGCAGGACGCCGCCGAAGTTCGACTGCACCAGCACGCCGACGCTCCAGCCGCCGAGCGATGCCGGCAGCACGCGCGAGGAGGTGCCGATGCCGCCCTTCCAGCCGAAGGCGGCGGTCCCCGTCCCTGCCCCGACGCTCCCCTCTTCCACCGGACCTGCCGTCGCGGACTCGAGCGCACGCCGCACCGACTCGGCGGTGATGGGACGCGCGCGGATGTCGTTGAGCGCGCCGTCGTTGGTCTCGCCCACCACCGGATTGATCGAGCGCACCTGTTCCATCCCCGGCTGCTCCAGCATCCACGCCGCCATCGCGTCGGCCGCCTTCCAGACGCAGAGCGTGCAAGTGAGCACGATCGGCGTCTCGAGCTCGCCCAGCTCCGCGAGCTGCGTGCTGCCCGCGAACTTCCCGAAGCCGTTCCCGACGTGGAGCGCGGCCGGCACGCGCGACCGGTAGGCATTCCCGCCATGCGGAAGGATCGCCGTCACACCGGTGCGCACCCGATCCCCGTCCCGCAGCGTCACCTGGCCGACGCGCACGCCGGCGACGTCGGTGATCGCGTTCAGGAGGCCCGGTGCGAAGATGCCCGGCGCGACCCCGAGCGCGCGGGCGCGCGCGCGCGCGGACTGCGGAGGCGCCGCGGTGCTGGACTGCGCGCCGAGGTCTGGCGCGACGACCGTCGCGCCGGCCAGCGCGCCGAGCAGGAGAGGGCGGAGGATTCGCATGCGGACTATCTTACGCCGGTGCCCCTGATCCCGCTCTATGGCCACGACGCACTGCGCGCGCGACTCGCCGAACAGGCGGACGGCGGCACGCTGCCCGCCAGTCTTCTGCTGATGGGACCGGCCGGGGTCGGCAAGCAGCGACTCGCCCTCTGGCTCGGCCAGCGCCTGCTGTGCGAGGGCGTGCCGAAGCCCTGCGGCGAGTGCCAGCAATGCCGCTACTCGGCCGCCTGGCAACACCCCGACCTACGCTGGTTCTTCCCGCGGCCGCGCATTCCGAACTCCACCGATATCGCGGTCGAGGAGGTGCAGCAGGAGTACGACGAGGCGATCCGCGACCGCGCCGAGGCCAACGGCCTCTACGCGCGCCCCGACGGCTCGGCGGGTCTCTTCGTCTACGTGACGCGCCTGCTGATGCAGCTCGCGTCGCGTTCGCCCGCACTGGCGCGCCGCAAGGTCTTCGTGGTCGGCGACGCGGAACGGATGGCGTCGCAGGCGTCGTCCCAGGAGGCAGCGAACGCGTTCCTGAAGCTGCTCGAGGAACCGCCGGCCGACACGACGCTGATCCTGACCTCGAGTGAGCCGGGCGCGCTGCTGCCCACGATCCGCTCGCGCGTGGTGGCCATGCGCGTCGCGCCGCTGACCCGCGAGGCGATGCAGCAGTTCGTCGTGGACCCGCTGGCGACGGCGGTCCTCCCGAACGAGCAGCCGGCCGACCTGCTCCGGATGGCGCAGGGTGCGCCCGGCACTCTGGTCGGCGCCGTGGACCGCGCCGGGGCGATGACGCGCGCGCGCCAGTTCCTCGTCGCCGCCGACCAGGGACGCGAGGCGGTGCTGCGCGCCGCCTTCACCGCCGGCTCCTCCAAGGCGCGCGGCGCGTTCTCGGACGTGCTGGACGCGCTCACCGTGCTCCTGCACGACCGCGCGCGCGACGCCGCGGCCCGCGGCGACGCGGCCGCGGCGCAGCGCGCCGCGCGCGCCGTGCCGGGGATCGAGGAGGCCAAGCGCGCCGCCGAGGGCAATGCGAATCCGCAGCTGGTCACCGCCCAACTGCTCGACGCCCTCAGCGGGGGCCGGGCGTGAGCGACCACGGAGCCGTCCCGCCGCTCTCACACCTCGACGCGCGCGGTGAGGCGTCGATGGTGGACGTGAGCGCCAAGGCCGGCACGGCGCGCCGCGCGCTCGCCGAGGGCCACATCGCGATGAGTGCGGCGGCCTTCGCCGCGGTGCGGGACGCCCAGCTCGCGAAGGGGGACGTGATCGGCACTGCGCGCATCGCCGGCATCCTCGCCGCCAAGCGCACCGCCGAGCTGATCCCGCTCTGTCATCCGCTCGCGCTGAGCGACGTGCAGGTGCGCTTCACGCTGGATGCCGAGCTCCCGGGCGTGCGCTGCGCGGCTGAGGTGCGCATCACGGGACCGACCGGCGTCGAGATGGAGGCGCTGACCGCGGTCTCGGTCGCGCTGCTCACGGTCTACGACATGGTGAAAAGCGCCGACAAGTCGATGACGATCGGCGGGATCGTGCTGGTGGAGAAGGATGGCGGGAAGAGCGGCGCCTGGCGGCGCAGTGGGAAGTAGAAAGTAGAAAGTAGGAAGTAGCAAGGCCTCCGAACTCCCTCGCGACCGCCTTCCGCTTTCAACTTCCTGCTTTCAATTGGGCCCGCGCTAGCGGACCCTCAGCTTCTGCCCCACCCGGATCTGGTCGCTCTTCAGCTTGTTCAGCGACCGGAGCCGCGCGACGGTGGTGCCGTGCTTCCGCGCAATCAGGCCCAGCGCGTCGCCGCGCTTCACGACGTAGCTGCCGGACGCCGACGTCCCGTACCGCTCGATCTTCGGATCGGGCACATCGCGCGCCGCCCGCACCACGTCGAGGCGCGGCACGAGGAGGCGCTGGCCCGCGTGCAGATTGCCGTTCTTGAGCCGCGTCGCCTGCGGGTTGTACTGACTGAGCTGCTTCGCCGTCAGGCCGTTGGCCTTGGCGATCTTCGACATGTAGTCACCCGTCTTGGTGACCACGCGCTTCACCCCTGCGCGCTCGGCGGCATCCAGCTTGTCGAATCGTTCGGCGAACCCGGACGCCGTGCCGACCGGCACACGGAGCCAGGTGGCGGCGCCCGCGGGAGCGGTCATCCCGCGCAGCACCTGCGGGTTGTATTCGCGGATCGTGTCGAGCGGCACGCCCGTCGCCTTGGCCACCGCGGCCAGCGGCGTCGCCGCCGGCACCGGGACCGAATCCCACGCGAACGGTGCCACACGACGCGCGTTGATCCCGTAGCGCGCCGGATCCTTCCCCACCAGCGCGGCCGCGATCAGCTTCGGCACGTAGTCGGCCGTCTCGGCGCGCAGTGCCTTCGCCTCGGCGAGCGCGAAGAACTGGTCGTCGCCTTCCGTGCCCTCGAGCTTGGACGCGTGCTGCACGAGCCCGCGCGAGATGCGTCCGGGGCCGCCATTGTACGCGGCGGCCGCGAGGTACACCGAGCCGAAGCTCTCGCGCAGCTGATTCAGGAAGATCACCGCGCCGTCGGTCGCCCGCACCGGATCGCGGCGTTCGTCGATCCACCAGTCCACGCGCAGTCCGACGCCCCGCGCCGTGCCCGTCATGAACTGCCACATCCCCACGGCCGCCGCGCGCGAGTACGCGTGTGGATCGAACCAGCTCTCGATCAGCGGCAGGTAGATCATGTCCTCGGGCAACCCGCCGGCGCGCAGCCGCTCGTGGATCAGCGGGGCGTAGCGCGATTGCCGCTCGAGTGCGACCTCGAAGGCGTTCCGCGCCGCGCCGGTGAACCGGCCGACGAAGTACTCGACGCGGGCGTGCGATTCATACGGCAGGACGTCGATGTCCCACGTGACCGGCGGGGCTTCCGCCGCCGGCGGGTCGATCACGGCGGCGACGACCTCAGGGGGAGCGGCGGGTCCCTCGACGACGGGAACGGCGGCCGGCGGCGTGACAGGCGCGGCGGCGACGGGCGGTGCAACGGCCACCGTCGGCGCCGCCGCGGGGGCGGCGGTCGGCTCGGCGACCGGCGCGTTCGATCGAAGCCCGATGCGACCGCAGGCGCCCAGCACCAACAGACTCACCAACACCAGCCGACGCGATGGCGCCACGTGCTCCTCCCAGACGATGCGTTGTCCGGCGCGGCTCGCGCGCCCTCGGTCCCGGTCCACGCCTAATCTTCGGCCCTGACGCCGGCAGATGATACCCCTGGCGACCGTTGTGATGCTGGCCAGTAATTCGACACGTGCCGGCGCCCAAGGGTTTCCAGAGCGTGACGACCGCGCGCGGGCTGGGGAAACGAGGCGAAGCGCGGGAAAGCGAGGGGAACTACGCGACGCGACCCGGCGTGCGGATCGCTGCACCTTGCGCGAGCGCCTCGCGGTAGTCCGCGATCAACGCATCCCACACCGCGTCCCAGGTGCGCGCCGCCGCGGCGGCCAGCGCTGCCTCACCCTTCGCCTGACGCAGCACCGGATCCGCGAGCAGCCGCTCGACGCACGCCGCGAGCGCCGGCGCCTCACCGCCCGCGAACGTGAGGCCGGTGTGATCGTCCACGAGCTCGAGCGTTGCGCCCTCATTCGGGGCGACCACCGGGAGGCCCGACGCCATCGCCTCGAGCACGACGTTGCCGAAGGTCTCGGTGGTCGATGGGAAGACGAACGCATCCGCCGAGGCGTAGAACGCGGAGAGACGCTCGCCGCCCAGCGACCCCGCGAACCAGGTCCCCTCGGGGGCCGTCGCCCGGCAGCGCGCCTCGTCGGGCCCATCGCCGGCCAGCACGAATCGGACGCGCGCGCCGTGGCGCGCGATCACCTCGTGCATCGCGGCGATCGCCGTGTGCACTCCCTTCTCCGGGGCAAGCCGTCCGACGTACGCGACGACGAAGGTGTCGTCGGCGGCGCCCATCTCGGCGCGCATCGACGCGGAGCGGAACCGCGGGTTGAACCGGGTCAGGTCCGCGCCGCGCGCCCAGATGCGCACGTTCGAGAACCCGTGCCCCTCCAGCTCCCGGGCGACGAAGCGCGAGGGAGCGAAGGTCATCCGCCCGCTGTTGTGGAACCAGCGCTGGAAGGGCCATGCGATGGCGTCGAGGGCCCCGAGCCGGTAATGCGCGAGATACGCCGCGAACGAGGTGTGGTACGACGAGACGAAGGGCACGCCGAGCGCGAGTGCGGTCGATCGCCCGGCGAGTCCGACGCCGAACGGGGTGGTCGCGTGGACGAGCGTCGGGCGCCACGCCTCGAGCCCCGGACTCACGCGCCAGCGCGCCGGGGCCGAGAGCTTGAGCTGCGGATAGGCCCAGAAGGGGATGCTCGGCCATCGGACGACACGCGGGTCCGGCAGCGCCGCCGATTCGTCCACGGTCTCGATCCGCACGACGCCACCGCGCGCCTCGATCGCACCGATCATGCGCTCGAGCGTGCGCGCGAGCCCGTTGACCTGCGGCGTGAAGGTGTCGGAGAAGATCGCGAGCCGCAGCCCCTCGGCGCTCTGGCGCACGCTCATCGCCGGCCGCCTACCAGAGCCCGAGGACCGCGATCCCGGTCGCGATCGCGATCAGCTGCCCGGCGAGCACGTCCCCCGGGTAGTGCACCCCGAGGCGGACGCGGGAGAACCCGACCAGCGTCGAGAGCAGGAGGAGCGGCCAGGCGAGCGCCGGGAACGCCACCGCGTAGGCGAACGCGACGCTCATCGCGGCGGCCGCATGCCCCGACGGGAATGAGAACCGGTCCGGCACCGCGACGTGCGTCCATGCCGCGACGCTCACCGAGGGCCGCTCGCGCAGCACCCGGCGCTTGATCACCTGCACGACGAGGTGCGAGAGCGCGAGCACCCAGGCACCGGCGATGGCGGCGGCACGCAGCGGGCCGGTCGCGAGCAGCATCGGCAGGAGCACCGCGATCACGCTGCCGCGGACTCCGCCGAGGTGCGTGAGCAGCGTCCAGGCGCGCGTCGTGCGCCGGGGCGTGGCCGAGCCGAGGACCCAGCGCAGGAAGAGCGCGCGGTCGCGGGCATCGAGGCGGGTGATCAGCGGGAGTCGCATCATCTGTCCGGAATCTGGGGGTGCCACGTGTCGGGCCTCCTTCAGTGGGGCCACGGACGTGTAACGACGCATCTCAGGCGGCCTGCAGGGCGCTGGCGAACGGCGACGTCAGCGGGAATCCGGCGAAGCTCTCGGGGCTGGGGACGCCGAGAGCGTGGCAGATCGTCGGTGGCACGTCGAGCAGCGAAGCCCCGGCCGCGATCTCGCCCGGCCGCACCGATCCTCCGGCGAGGATGATCGGGATCGTGCGGTCGAGGGGATGCTCACTGTTGTGGTGGTCGGCGCGCGCGCCGCCGCCCCCGTGATCGGCCATCGCGATGATCAGCGTCGCCGGGTCGTCGATGCCGACCTGCCGCACGAGCGCGCCGAGTGCGTCGTCCATCCGCCGCGCGGCATCCTCGTAGCCGGGCGACATCCAACCCGTCGCGTGGCCCGCGCGGTCGCCGTCGGGCCAGTGGAGCGCGATCAGCCCGCGCCGCTGTTCGCGGAGCGCACTGCGCGCGCCAGCCAGGATCTCCTCGCAGCCGGTGCCGGAGAGCCGCGTCTGCGTGATCCCGAGGTGCGCCGCCATCCGCTGCGCCACGCCGGTGAAGAGGAACGGCACGGCGGCCATGAAGAACGAACTGGGCAAGGAGTGCTCCGCGAGGACACGCGGCAGCGGATGCAGCGTCCCGCGGGGGCGGGGGATGTGGAACCGGTCGCTCTCAAGGCCGTGGCGCGCCGGTGCCGCGCCGGTGAAGAGCGAGGCCATCGCGCACGCCGTCACGCTCGGCGTGACGGTGCGGGCGAACATCGTGCTCGCACCGGCGCGCGCGAGCGCGGTCAGGTGCGGCAGCGCATAGCGCGGGATGGCGTCCGGGCGCAGCCCGTCCAGCACCACGAGCACGACACGGCGGATCGGAGTCTCCGGGCGAGCGATCATCACGGGACCTCGTGAACTGGTTGGCGCGCATCTCTTGGTCGCCCATCAGTATCAGCGCGCCATGTCTCGGGCCGCGGACAGCGCGGTCGCGCTCTCGTAACGCCGGACGGGCCCGCGAGGTCCTGGTGCTGTGGCAGTCCGTGACCGGTCCGTCACGCCACGGTGACGCCGCGCGGCATCTTTCGCCGGCATCCATGCGCATCCTCTTCTGCACCGACACCTATCCGCCGCAGGTGAATGGCGTCAGCGTCGTGACGGCGCTCTCGGTCCGCGGGCTGCGGCAACGGGGCTGGGGCGTCGCGGTCATCGCGCCGCGCTATCCGGCCGATCTCGTGCGCGTCTTCGCGCCCGGCCTTCAGGACGAGGATGTCACCGCGATCGCGTCGATCCCGATGCCGGGGTACCCCGATATCCGCCTCGCGGCGCCGGCCCGGCGGACCGTGCGCGCCACCGTCGAGCGATTCAAGCCCGACCTCGTCCACTGCGCCACCGAGTTCACGATCGGTCGTCTTGGCCAGCGCGCCGCGCTGGCCGCGGGCCTCCCCGTCTGCACCTCCTATCACACGGACTTCGCACGCTACACCGAGTCCTACGGCCTGCCCTGGCTCCGCGGTCCCGTCGCGCGGTGGATCGCGCGCTTCCATCGGCGGGCCGAGCGCGTGTTCACACCATCGGCCCCGGCGCGCGAGGACCTGCGCGCACTGGGCATCGACGACGTCGAGGTCTGGGGACGCGGTGTCGACGACGTCCTCTTCCATCCCTCGAAGCGGTCACTCGCGCTCCGCCAGCGCTTCGATCTCGGCCACGCCTTCACGTTCCTGCACGTCGGCCGCCTCGCGCCGGAGAAGCGCGTGGACGTGCTGCTCGACGCCTTCCGCGCCCTCGAGTGCGAGCTGCCCGGGGGCGCGGTGCGGCTCGTCGTCGCCGGAGCCGGTCCGAGCCTGCCGGCGCTGCGCGAGCGCGCCGCACCATCCGTGATATTCCTCGGCAATCTCGACCGGCAGCGGGAACTGCCTGCGCTCTATGCCAGCGCCGATGCGTTTGTGTTCGCCTCCGCGACGGAGACGCTGGGGCTCGTCGTGTTGGAAGCGATGGCCGCCGGCACACCCGTCATCGCCGCACCGGCGGGGGGTGTCGCCGACCACCTGCGGGACGAGGAGAACGGGCTCGCGTACCCGGCGCACGACGTCGCGGCCTGCACCGCGGCGATGCGGCGCCTGTATGGGGATCGCGCCCTGCGCGCCCGCCTCCGCGATGGTGCGCGCCGCACGGCGGAGCGCCGGACGTGGGAGATGGAGCTCGACCGCCTCGACGCGTCCTACCGCGAGGTGCTCAGGCGACGGGGATCGTGAACGAGAAGGTGCTCCCCTTCCCGACCTGACTCTCGGCCCAGAGCCGGCCGCCGTGGGCCTCCACGATCCCGCGCGCGATCGCCAGGCCGAGTCCGGTGCCGCCCTTCGGCGCATTGCCGCGCGCGGTCCAGTAGCGCTCGAAGATCAGCGGCAACGCATGGGCCGGGATCCCGTTCCCGCTGTCCCGCACGCTGACCTCGACCCCCGCATCCCCGCGCCCCGCGCGCACCACGACGGACCCGCCACGCTCCGTGTGCCGCACGGCGTTGCCGAGCAGGTTCGCGAGCACCTGCACCAGCCGGTCCGCGTCGCCGGCGATGTTCGGCAGGACCGGCGGCGATTCCAGTCGCAGCGTGAGTCCACGGTCGTTGGCCTCGCGCGCGAACAGCGCCACCGCGCGCTCGAGGATCGGCGCCACCGGCTCGCTGCGCCGCTCGACCGAGAGGCGGCCCACCTCGATGCTCGCGACGTCGAGCAGGTCGCGGATCATGCGCTGGGTGAGTTCGGTCGAGTCGAGGATCGTGCGCGCGAGGTCGCGCCGGTCGCCCTCGGCCTCCGGCGTCGCCGCGAGCAGCGCCCGGGCGCACATCCCGATCGCGGAGATGGGATTCCGCAGGTCGTGCGAGACGACGCCGAGTGCACGGTCGCGGGCGAGCGTCGCCTGGCGCGCGGTCTCGTAGAGACGCGCGTTGTCGAGCGCGAACGCCGCCCGCAGCGCCAGTTCCTCGGCGGCCGCCTGTTCCGCGTCCGAATAGGGGAGGGCGGTCGTGCGGAAGATCGTGAGCACGCCGACCACGTGTTCGCGCGCCACGAGCGGCAGGAGCAGCGCGGTGCGCATCCCGAGCGCGCGCATCCGCGCATAGTCCCGGCCGTCCGCGGTGTGCGCCTCGATCCACTCGTCGTCGATCTCGGGCACGAGTTCCGTGTGCCCGCGCCGGAGGACGTCCACCACCCGCGATGGCGAGTCGAGATCGAGTCCGGCCGCGGCCGCCTGCGCCAACGCGGCGTCCAACGCCGGATCCCCGGTGACCGGCGCGATCCGGCGCATCGGACCGGCGCCGGTCACGACGTCGAGCAGCGCGCCATCCGCCAGCCAAGGCAGCGCGAGTTGCACGATCGAGCGCTCCGTCGCCGCGACCTCGAGCGTCTCGCCGAGCAAGGCGACGGCGTGCGTCAGGTGACGCTGCGCGTTCTCGCGCACGCGCAGCGGTGAGACGTCGCGCAGCCAGACCGTGAAGAGGTGCCCGCCATCGGCCAGTTCCAGCTTGGAGATCGACGCCTCGGCGGGGAACTCGGTGCCGTCGCGCCGCAGGCCGAAGATCTCGCGCCGGTCGGCCATCTGCCGCGCGCGTTCGGGGCTGCGGCCGAACCCCTTCACGTGCGCCGCGTGCGATGGCCGGTGGCGGTCGGGGATCAGCACGCTGAGCACCCGGCCCCGCACCTCGTCGGCGCTCCAGCCGAAGATGCGCTCCGCGCCGCGGTTGAAATGGAGGATCCGCTGATGGTCGTCGATCGAGATGATCGCATCGGCCGCGATGTCGAGGATGCCCGAGAACTTGGCCTCCGACGCCCGCAGCTCCGCCTCCACCAGCGAGCGCCGCGTGAGGTCGTCCTGCAGGCTCGCGTAGGCGAACCACGCCAGCACCGCCGCCAGCAGGAGCAGCAGCGCGAGCAGCCCCTGCACGAAGCGAAGCTCGGCCGCGACCCCGGAGACCGTGGCCGCCCGCTGCGTCGCCACGAGTGCGACGCCCCCGACGAGCAGGAGCGCGAGCACCCCCGCCCCGACGACGAGGCGCAGCTTGCCGGCGGTTGTGATGGTCATAGGGGCGGAAACTGCAGGGCGCGCCGGGAAGGTGGTAGTCCGCCACCCCGGCGCGCCGATGATCGGAGGCACCTTTCCACTTTCTACTTTCTACTTTCTACTTTCTACCGGTCTCACGCGTGCAGCAACCCCAGCTTCAGCGCGAACTGCACATACTCGTGCCGGTGCGACAGCCCGAGCTTATCCTGGATCCGCTGCTTGTAGGTGTCCACCGTCTTGGGCGAGATGAAGAGCCGCTCACCGATCTCCGGGGCCGAATACCCCTGTGCGGTCAGCCGCAGGACGTCGCGCTCGCGCTCGGTGAGCCGCTCGTAGCGCGCGCGATCCTCCTGCATCGGGTCCTTGCGCTGGTAGCCCTTGGCCAGGATCCGCGCCGCCTCCGCGCGCACGAACACATCGCCACGGGCGACCGTCCGCACCGCCTCGATGAGCTCGCGGTCGGCCGCCGTCTTCGGCAGGAAGCCCGACGCCCCGGCCTCGAGCATCGGGACCAGATAATCCTCCTCCGGGTGCATCGTGAGGATCAGGACGCGGGAGGGGATCCCCTTCTCGATCAGCATCTTGGTGGCCTGTCCCCCGTCCACCTCGCCGATCGAAAGGTCCATCACCACGACATCAGGCTTGAGGCGTTCCGCCAGCGACACCGCCTCAGGGCCGCTGGAGGCCTCGCCGACGACGAGCATGTCCTTCGCGGAGCCGAGCACGGCCTTGAGGCCGGCGCGGACCACGGCATGGTCGTCGGCGAGAATCACGCGAATCAGGTCGTCGCTCATGCCAAGTAACCTGACCGGCGGGCTTCGGCCCGACCATAAGGTGCTGGCGGAACTTTCCTAAGGGATTGCCTTACAGCCCGAACGTGGTCCCGCCGGCATCAATCGTGGTCGTGGCCCCCCAGCATGTTCCCGTCCTTGTCGTGGCGCATCACGAAGCCGCGCGGGACTGTCGGCTTGGGTAAGCCCGGCAGGAAGCCGACCGCCGACCCCCCCTGATTGTGGACCCCCATCATCGCGCTCATCCGCCGCCAGCCCTCGACCGACATCACCTCGGTCGTGTCGTCGCGGTAGGCGCGCGCCGCCTTCAGGATCTCGGCGCGCTTCTCGCCGCGCGGCACCGACGGGTTGGCGAGGATGTCCGAGATCACGTCGTGCATCGAGTGCAGGTTGTCGAACAGGATCGCGAGCGTCGGCCAGCGCTTCGCGAACTCGGGTGCGATGGCGGCCGTCATCGGCATCAGCACCGGGAAGCCGTCGGGAGGCGCGAGCAGCATCTGCCGGAACCGCGCGACCGTGGCCGACACGCCCGCCTGGCGCTCTTCGACGGTACGGCCGACGACGAGCGGTTCGTAGAGCCCCACCTGCAGCCAGTGGTACGCCCAGATGAGGCCGTTGAACTTCGGGAAGCCCGTGCGGAATGCGAGCGAGTACGGCTGCTCCTGCATCAAGGCCATCGTCTTGGGGCGCGTGCTGAACGCGAGGTCGCGACGCGCGAGGTAGTAGGCCTCGAGCCGCCGCAGCTCGCGGTCCTTCGCGGCGGCGTCCATCCGCTCGTCCGCGAGCACGTCGTAGACCTGCCGGTGGAGGATGTGGGCCCACTCGAACATCGCCTTCGCTTCCGGGGCGAGCCGCGCGTACATCGGCTCCACGGCGTCCTCCACCAGCGGCAGCCGCGGCGGACGGTTGAGCAGGGTCGTCGTGAGGAACGCGTACTCACGCTCCTCGAGGCGCGTCGGCGCATCCGCCGGGCGCGTCAGGAGCACCTCGTAGAGGATGGCGTGTCCGTAGTCGAAGGCGTTGAAGAGCCGGTCGGCGGCGGGGTAGTTGCGCCGGAAGGCGAAGTTGTGGTCGCCCGGCAGGTAGAACTGCTCGTAGACCGTGCTCCATTGTGCGTGCGCGTCGCGCGCCGCGACGGTGAGGAGTGCGCCGGCGCCGGTCAGCGGGCCCGCAAGCGCGCCCGTCAGGGCGAGGATCGCGCGCAGTGATCGCGTGATCATCGCGCACCTCCCCGACGGCCGAAGCCCGGCAGGCCCGGCGGCGCGAACGCATACGCCGCTCCCATCGTGATTCCCCATCCCGGCGCGCCGGCGGAGAGCCGGCGGAAGAGTCCGCCGTCCACGGCGAGGCGCGGCGACACCTGTTGCCGCAGCCCGAGTCCGGCCCGCCATTCGACCGCGTCGTCGTCGAGGAGCGACTCCTGCGCCGTGACATCCGCGCCGATCAGCAGCGAGCGGAGTGGGAAGGTGTGATCGACCGCGATGCCGCCCATCCATCGGGCGGCCTCGCCGGCGGCGGGATCGTCGGCCTCGAGCGCGGCACCGGGTGAGTACGACGCGTTGAGATGCGTGCGGCCCCAGCCGAAGGTGCGCGTCGCCAGCGCCCGCAGCGTCGCGACGGTCCGGCGCGGCGCGAGCGGGCCGGCGCGCAGGTGCACCCCGGCGCCGACCGCAAGCGCGGGAACACCCATCGTCTCCGCGTTCAACTGGTGCAGCATCTCGATCTCGACGCCAGCGAGCGCGATGAGCGGCGCCCTGCGCGCGACGTCGTCCTCGATCGCGAGCGGCAGGCTCAACTCCACCTGCGTGCGCGGGAGCAATCCCCACGCGAGCTCCGGGGCGATCCCCCAGTGGGTCACGCCGCGCGCGACGCGCTCGAGGCGGAACGGCGCGGCCTGCAGTTCGAACGCGCGGCGTTCGATCACGATCGCGTCCTCGACCGCGAGCGGCCGGCCGCGGTCGGTGTTGTAGAAGTCGGTCTGCCCGTGCAGGGCGACGGGGATGCAGAGCGCGATGAGCGCGCGCGTGAGGGACATCGGATCATCCGGTGGAGATCGCGCGAGACGGCTCGAGACGGTCGCGGGAGTGCGACGCAGAGGTCCGGCGCTGCAGACGCGGCCGTCAGGCCGCGCGAGGGATGATCAGCGTTTCGGCGGCGGCGGGTCGAGCGCGCGGACGGGCGCCGCAGGGCGCGCCGGAACGAAGGCCGCGACGGCGGCGCCAGGTGCGTGCGGCGCGGCAGCCGCCGCCGGGGCCGCCGGCAGCACCGCTGAGGCACAGCTCGCGAGATCGGGACAGGCCGTGTGCCCGGCATCCGGCGTCGGCTCCCCGGCGTCCTGTTCCGTTGCATCGGGCGATCCGTGGGAGCCGTGCGCGCCATGTGCTGCGTCGCGCGACTCGGAGGCCGCCGGTGTCATCGTGCAGGCGACGACCGTCCGCAACGGCAGGGCGAGCAGCGCGACCGCAGCGAGAAGGGACGCAAGGCGAGAGGGCATCAGGAACATGAGATGAACATATATACCCCCCTCCCCTATCGCAAGTCCCCAGTCCGGCCGGTCAGGGCTTCGCGCACCGCCGCCTCGAGACGCGCGGCGGTGAAAGGCTTCGTCAGCAGCGGGCCAGGCAAGGCCCGGTCGTCGCGCACGCTGTCGTGGTCGGTGAAGCCGCTCATGAAGAGCACACGCAATCCGGGGACCTGCTCGAGGAGTCGCGCCGCCAGTCGACGCCCGCCGCCCTCCGGCATGACGACGTCCGTCAGGAGCAGGTCGATCGTGCCGGTGGACTCGGCGAACCTGGCGAGCGCGGCCGCGGGCCCGTCCGCCGCGATGACCTCGAAGCCGGAACGGGCGAGGATCTGCGAGACCGCACGGACGACCATCGGCTCGTCGTCCACCACGAGCACGCGCCGGCGCACCACAACCGGGGCAGCCGCGTCCGGCGACGGCGAGGACTGCGCGATGGGATCACCCTTGGCTGGCAGGAGGAGGCCTCGAGCGTTGGCGAACTTCCTTCAAAGGCGCGGGACTCCGACGGTGCTCGGCGCCCGGTCGGAAAACTACCGGAACTCGGGTCCGCGCGCCTCCTCCCCTTGACCGCGGCGGGGGACCCTGCGCAGCGTCACGCTGGGGCGCGCCGGTCGTCTCTTGACTGATGCGTCGGTCCCACAGTCACCGAACGTCGCCCGCGGGCGCCGTCCGGCCACCGAGGTAGGTCAGATGCGGCTCGGAATGCTCACGTTCGCGGCACTGGCATGCTGCACGCTCTCCTGCGCCGGGTCGCCGGTGGGGGGCCTCCAGAACACGCCACCGGTCGTGACGATCACGAGTCCCGCGGCGGCGACGACGTTCGCCGCCGGCGAGGATCTCTCGATCGCGTTCACCGCGACCGATGCGGAGGACGGCCCGATCCCGGCCGGCGGACGCTCGTGGTGGGTCGTGCTCCATCATGGCACCCACACCCACCCGTTCGTCAACGCCACGACCGGGGGCACCGGGACGGCGACGATCCCGCGCGTCGGGCATCTCGAGACCAACATCTTCTATCGCGTCCACATGCGCGCCGTGGACGCCGGCGGCGCGGCCGACACGGCATTCGTGGACGTCCAGCCGCGGCTGATCTCGATGACCTTCGCGACCGTCCCGGCGGGCCTGCAGGTCACCGTGGACGGACAGCCGCGCACGACGCCGGTCGTCGTGCAGAGCGTCGAGGGCGTCGAGCGGGCGCTCAGCGTCGCTTCGCCGCAGTCAGCGGGCGGCCAATCCTATACCTTCTCGTCCTGGTCGCAGGGGGGCTCGGCGACGCAGGACTACATCGCGCCGGCGACGAACGTGACGCTCACGGCGACCTTCACGGCGACGGGTACGTCGAACCTGCCGCCGACGGTCGCCCTCACGGCGCCCGCGGGTGGTGTGACCGTCACCGCCGGTGTCGGCGTCACCGTGAGTGCGACGGCCGGCGACACGGACGGGACCGTGACCGGGGTGCAGTTCCTCGAGGGCGGCAACGTCATCGGCAGCGATGCGACGGCGCCGTACAGCGTGCAGTGGACGCCCGCCGGCACCGGCGCGCGCGCGCTCACGGCGCGCGCCACCGACGACGACGGCGGGATCTCCACCTCCGCCGCGGTCAACGTCACGGTGCAGGCTGCGGGCGGCGGCGATGTCACGGCCCCCGTGGCCACGTTGACCAGTCCGGCGCAGGGCGCGACCGGACTCACCGGGTCGATCAACCTGACCGCGACCGCGACGGACAACGTCGGCGTGACGCAGGTCGAGTTCCAGGTCGACGGCGAGACCATCGCCACCGACGCGACCTCGCCCTACGCCGCGGCGCTGCCGAGCACCGGGGTCTTCACCACCGGCGCGCACACCTTCCGCGCGCGCGCGCGGGACGCGGCCGGGAACTGGTCCGCGTGGTCCGCGCGCACGGTGACCTTCGGCGGCAACGTGAACCTGCCGTCCGGCTTCACGCGCACGACCATCGCGAGCGCCTTCGGGAGCCCCTATCTCACGGCGGCGGCCTTCGCGCCGGATGGCCGGCTCTTCGTGCTCGAGCTTGAAGGCGCGGTGCGCGTCATCAAGAACGGGGCGCTGCTGGCGACGCCGTTCGTGAACATCCCCGTCCTCGACGGCGGCGAGCGCGGACTGCTCGGGATCGCCTTCCACCCCGCGTTCGCGACCAACGGGTACGTGTACTTCTATTACACGACCACGACGGGCGGCACGCACAATCGGATCAGCCGCTTCACCGCGAACGGGGACGTCGCCGTCGCGGGCAGCGAAGTGGTGATCGTCGACCTGCCGGCCCTCTCCGCCGCATCCAACCACAACGGCGGCGCGATGCAGTTCGGTCCCGACGGCCGGCTCTATGTGGCCGTCGGCGACAACACCAACACCTCGCTGCCGCAGTCGCTGAGTTCGACCTTCGGCAAGGTGCTGCGCTTCAACGATGACGGCAGCGTCCCCGGCGACAATCCGTTCTTCGCCCAGACGACGGGGCTGAACCGGGCCATCTGGGCGCGCGGACTCCGGAATCCGTACACGTTCGCGTTCCAGCCGGGCACCGGACGCATGCACATCAACGATGTGGGCCAGGACGCGTGGGAGGAGATCAACCTGGGTGCGGCGGGCGCGAACTACGGCTGGCCAGCGACCGAGGGCCCGACGACGAATCCCGCGTACGTGACGCCGCTGCTGGCGTACGGACACTTCGGCAGCCCGACGCTCTTCGACGGGTTCTCGATCGTCGGCGGCGCCTTCTACAACCCGACGACGAACCTCTTCGGCAGCGCCTACACCAGCGACTATTTCTTCGCCGACTATGCGAGCGGTTGGGTCTACCGGATGGACAGCGATCGCTGGGACACCGCGTACGCCTTCGCGCGCATCGGCGCGGAACTCACCAACCTCGTGGTCGGCCCCGACGGCGCGCTCTATGTGCTCGTCGTCGGTGCGCGCGTGGACCGGATCACGCGATAGAGGCGCGCGCGACGGCGTTCACGGATGACCCGGCTGGGTCTCGAACCCAGGACCTACGGATTAAAAGTCCGTTGCTCTACCAACTGAGCTACCGGGTCGGAGAATGACCGGCGTAAGCTACTGCGGACGCGTCCAGACCGCGACGAACTGCGCGAACTGCGGGTCGGTGCCGCGGCGCGATCCCACACGCACGGCCGTGCCGGCCCCGCCGCGCAGGGAGCCCCCCGGAGCGCCGCACTCGGCGCGCGGCGGCCAGCGGCTCGCGAGCGAGTTCGTGAGGTCGGCACCGACGGGGTACACCTCCACGAACTCCACCTCGCCCGCGAGGATCGCGTCCACCGGTACTCCCGGCCGCGCGACCCCATCGACGAACAGGCAGGCGCGCCGCGTCACGATCAGCCCCTTCAGTGTCAGCGTCCCCGATTCCGTGAGCGCCGCGTCGAGCCGCGAGGCGTCGGAGCGCGCCAGCTCCTCGCGCCCCACCCACGCCGCGCGAGGGGACGCGAACTTGAGCCGCCGATCGAGATCGGCCCAAACCAGCGCGTCGCGGCGCACGCCGCGCAGCGTGTCCATCGCCACGTCGAGCTCGAGATATCCGTCGGTCGGCACCGTGGCCGTCACCACCTGCCGGCCGTAGCCCTCGCGTTCCACCCGGAGCACGACCTCGGTGCCCGGCGCCAACGGCACCGCGAACCGGCCCGCGGAATCCGTCTGCACGCGGGCGGTGCCACCCAGCAGCTGCACGCTCGCACCCGCGAGAGGCGAGAGGAAGCGGATGTCACCCACCACGCCCCGGACCCCGGTCCACCGCTCCGACACCAGCACGGGATCGAGCGAGGCCACCAGCGCGCGCATCAGGTAGTCGCGCCGCATCCCGCGCGGATCGAACGTCAACCGGTCCACGAACGGCGAGTAGCCAAGCCGCCGCACCGCGATGGCCCACGGGCCGGCGTACAGACCGGTCAGCCGATAGACGCCCTGGTCGTTGCTTCGCGCCAGCACGGTCTTCGGTCCTTGCGTCGCGCGCACGATCGCGTCGCGGATCGGCAGGCTGTCGGGGCCGATCAGGCGGCCGGTGAGCATCCCTTCGCGCGGCGTCTGGGCGCCCGCGGAGGCGGTTGCGATCGCGAGGGCGATAGCGGAGATCGGGAATCGCATGGAGTGGGCCGGTAGCGAGAGGAGCCGTCGCGGCGGAATGTCCCGCGCGGCGGCTCCTCGATTCTACTGCGACGGCAGGCCTTCGTTCCCGCGGCTAGGGACGCCGGGGCGGCACCGGACGCTCCACCGGCGCGTTCGGCCGGCCGCCATTGGCCGGCACCACGGTCTCGGGCCGACCGCCCGTCGTGCGGCCCGGCGCGCCAAGCGGACGATCCCCGATTCCGCGACCGGTCGCACCGCGCATACGCTCGAGATCCGCATCGGTGGCCCGCGTCAGCAAGCGATCGCGCACCTGCGCCATCGCCTGGTCCGACGGCAGCCCGCGCTCGACGAGGCTTCCGATCACGAAGAGCGGCACCGCAAGGGAGCGTCCGGACGGCGCCGCCTTCGCGAGCGCGTTCACGGCCGCTCCATCCACGCCCTGGCGCATCGCCTCGGCGCCGGCCTCGACCTCGTCCACCGCCGGACGCGAGCCGCGGCCCGCCTGCAGCGCGCGCTGCGCGCCGTCGAGTCGCACCGCATGCTCACGCACCGCACGTTCGACGTCCGCGGGCGCGATGCCGCGCGCCGCGAACTTGAGCGCGCGGTTCTCGAGCGCCTGCGCCGGGATCCCGCGACCACGCGCCGCGGCGATCTGCGCGATCACGCGCTCGGCCACATCCGCCGGAAGGACCTCGCGCAAGCGGGTCGTCGGATCGACGGCCCTGACCTGCGCCGAGAGCGAGCCGGCAATGGCCAGCAGCGAGATGGCGCGAAGGGTCCTGCGACGGATATGCATCGGGGTCATCGTGTGGGCTCCAGGTCGGTCCGGCGCTTCTCCCTCCTGACTGCGGCGCCGGGGCCACGCGTCACATCCGCCGCCGGGCTCACGGGTGCGTCACCAGCAGCCGCCCCACACGTCCGCCGAACTCGTCCGTCACGGTGGCGAGCCCGGGCGGCACGAGCCAGCGCCCGCCGTCCACGCGGACCGTCACTTCGTGCGCCCCCGCGGACAGTGAGACCTCGAGCTCCCACCATCCAGCGGAGGCGCGGCGCAACGCGACGGGCGTCCACCTCGTGAAGTCGCCGTTCACCTCGACGCGCGAGGCCTGCGGTGCGAGCACCCGCAACCGCTGCCTCCCGGCGACCGTCGCCACCTCGAACCGGTCGAGCCCGGCGGCGCGCGCCGCCCGCCGATCACGGGGGTCCACGCTGCTCAGCAGGGGCTCGACGTGTCGCCGGCCCCCGAGCCGGAGTCCGATCGACGCAAAGCGTCCGCTCGGGAATCCCTGCGTGAGGTCCACCGGATAGGTGCCGCCGCCGGCCTCGAGTGCCCACCGCGACGCGAACCACCAGCGGAGGCTCACACTCCCCCACTGCCGCGCATCACGCACCGGCGGCGGCAGCACGGCGCCGCCACGCGCCCCGGCCGACGCCGACAACTCGAACGCGCCGCGCCAGATCTCCGCGCCACCCCGCAGGTCCACGTACTCCAGTGTGTCGGCGCGCGTCGGCTGCACCGTCGCCACGAGCACGATGCCCTCGCGCCGCAGCGCGGCGCCGACCTCCCCCTGCAGCAGACTGCGCTCTGCGACGCCGTCGGACTGCGAGCCGCCGCTCATCCCGAGCCACACGCCGGAGCGCTGCGCCAGCAGGTGACCGCGCACCGACACGAGCCACTGCGACGTGCTCGCGCCGTCGGAATGCGAGCTGCCACCCCCGCTGGCCGCGAGCTCGCCCAGGGACCCGCGCGGCGTGATGTTCGTGAAGAGCGACGCGCCGAGCGCGCCCTGCGAGCTCCAGGAGGTGCCGTCGAGCCGTGAGACGACCGCGGTCCCGGTGAGGAGCGTGCGCGGACTCGTGAACTGGAACGCGGGACTCACCGACATCGCCGAGAGCGCGTCCGACTCCGCGAATCGCACGCGCGATGCCCCGAACGTGAGGCTCCCGGACGCACGCTGCCCCGCTGCCGGCAGCGCGCCGAGAGCGAGGCAGAGGACGAGAAGCGCGGCTCGCGTTCGGGTCACACGCCCGGTGTGACCCCCCGGGCGACCCGCAGCACCGAACTCTCGGTGCCGAAGTCATCCGTGTGCCGCACGGCGAGCGGGTCGGTCACCCATCGCTCGCCGTCCACGACGAACGCGTATTCGTGGCGGCCGGGCGCGAGCGGCACCGACACGCTCCAGAGGTCGCCTTCGCCGACCGGCGCGAGGACCGTTGCGCCGCGCGTCCATCCATTGAAGTCGCCGACGAGCGCCACCTGCGATGCGCCCGGGGCCGCGATCACGAACCGCACGAGATGGACGGTGTCGGGCGCCGGCGGCGCGGCCGGCGCGGCGACGACGACGGGCGCCGGCGTCCCGATGATCCGCGCGGCGTCGAGCGCGCCGAGCGTGACGATGCCCGCGAAGCCGGCCGCCAGCGCGAGTCCGCCCAGCGGCGAGACGGTCAGCGTGCGGGAGCGCCGCCACCAGGGGCGCGCATCCTCGCGCACGAGTGCCATCACCCGCTGCTCGAACTCCTCGTCCAGCACCTCGGGCTCGCCGAGGACACCCGCGACCCGCTCGATGAATCGTGTGTCGTCCCGTGGATCAGTCATGCATCACTCCCTCCAGCTGCTCGCGCAGCTGCTCGATGGCGCGCTTCACCCGCATCTTGAGGGCCGAGACCCCGGCCCCCGTCACCTCGGCCATCTCGTCGTAGTTCAACTCCTCCACGTGCTTCAGCAGGAACGCCTCGCGCAGGTCGTGCGGCAGCGTCGCAAGCGCACGCTGGATCTCGGCGCGCAGCGCCGGGTCCGGCATCCCGCTCCCCGACTCGTCGATGGTCGCCGCCAGCACCGTGTCGTCCCGCACCAGCCGTGCCTCCCGCGCCCCGCGTCGCGTGGCGAAGGTCCGGCACTCGTTCACGACGATCCGGTGCAGCCAGGCACCGAAGCGCGCCGGATCCTGGCAGGCCCCGATGTTGCGATGCGCCCGCAGGAACACGGACTGCAGCACGTCCTCGGCGTCGTCGCGGCTTCCCAGGAGGCGGATCGCGAACCGGGCGTGCCGGTCGCGGTACCGGTGCACCAGCGTTGCGAACGCGCGCGCGTCACCATGTCGGGTCGCGAGCACGAGCGCTGCGTCCGGCACACCCTCCGTCATGTCCATCTGACTGTCGCGGGGGCGCCGCGCGTCACAATCGAGGTCTGGAATCGGGTCATCGGGCGAGCAGGAGCGGCGCCCCCGGCCCGGTCGGGAGGCCGAGCATCACCCAGGCGACCAGCAGGAGCGTCCAGCAGACCAGGTTCGCGAGCGAATAGGGCAGCATCGTCGCCGTGAGGGTCCCGATCCCCGCCTTGGGCGAGTAGCGCTGCAGGAACATGAGCACGAGCGGGAAGTTCGACGAGAGCGGCGTGATGATGTTCGTGATGCTGTCCCCCACGCGGTACGAGGTCACCGTCAGCTCCGGTGTGTACCCCAGCAGCATGAAGAGGGGCACGAGGATCGGCCCCAGCATCGCCCACTTGGCCGACGACGATCCCATCACGAGGTCGATCGAGGCCGTCAGCAGGACGATCATCACGACGAGTGGCACCACGCCCACGTCGAGCGCCCGGATGACGCCGGCCCCCTGCACCGCCGCGAGGACCCCGAGATTCGACCAGTTGAAGACGTTGATGAACTGGGCGATGAAGAAGACCACCACGAGGTAGCCCGCGACGAGCTCCATGTTCTTCGTCATCCCCTTGTACACATCGACGTCACGGCGGATCGTCCCCGCCGCGATGCCGTAGGCGAGTCCGGGCACGACTCCCAACAGGAAGATGAAGGTCACGAGCCCGCGCACGAAGTAGGAGCCGACGAACCCCGGGCGCGTGGGGTCCTGGAGGGCACCGTCGGCGGGGAGCAGACCCCAGAGGATCAAGCCGACCAACACCAGCAGCGACAGCCCTGCCCAGCCGAGCGCCCGCCGCTCGACCTCGGAGAGCGGCACGGGCGGCTCCGGGACAGCGTCCCCCGCATACAGCCCGAGCCTCGGCTCGACGATGCGCAACGACACCGTCGTCGCAACGACCGTGACCAGCAGCACCGACGCGGCAAGGAAGTAGTAGCTGGCCGTCGGCGCCACCTCGTAGGTCGGGTCGATCAGCCGCGCCGCCTCGGTCGTGAGCCCGGCCAGGATCACATCGGTCGGCGAGAGGAGCACGTTCGCCGCGAATCCGCCGGAGACGCCGGCGAAGGCCGCGGCGAGTCCGGCGATCGGGTTCCGGCCGACGGTGTGATAGAGCGCGGCGGCCAGCGGCAGCAACAGCACGTAGCCGACGTCGCCCACGCTGTGCGAGAGCATCCCGCAGAGCACGACCACACCGGTCAGCCAGCGCCGCGGCGTGGCGCCGATGATCAGCCGCACCACCGCGCCGAGGAGCCCGCTGTGCTCCGCCACCGAGAGTCCGAGCAGGCAGACGAGCACCGACCCGAGCGGCGCGAAGTCGATGAAGTTGGGCAGGACACCGACCACCATCCGCCGCAACCCGTCCACCGAGAGCAGGTCGGCCGGCCGCACGAGCTCGCCGGTCAGCGGATGCGCGACGCCGACGCCGGCGGCGTGCAGCAGCGACGAGAGCAGCACCACGAGGAGCGTGAGCCCGACGAAGAGCGACGCGGGATGCGGCAGGGCGTTCCCGATCCGCTCGACGCGGTCGAGGGCGCGTTGCAGGCGCCGCTCAGACGGTGGCATGGACCGTCAGGTCGCCGAGGAGATCATCGAGTGTCTCACGAAGCGTCGCAAAGTCGGACGACCGCTCGAGGCGCGCCTCGTCCATGTAGAGCGCGCGGTTCAACTCGACCTGGATGCTGTGGCGCCCCCGGTCGGGTGCGCCGAATGACCGCACGAGATCGCCGCCCTCGTACGGCTCGTTGACCTGCACGCGGAGTCCGCGCGCCCGGAACCAGTCGGCCACCCACGCCGTGTGCGCCGGGTCGGCCGTCGTCCCGCGACGATCGCTGACCACGACGTCCGGGCGCCGGGCCCCGGCATCGACGTTCATCACGTTCCCGCGCGACTTCATCGAGTGGCAGTCGATGTGCCAGACCACGCCGTGCGCGGCGCGCAACGCGTCGAGGGCGCGCGCGACCGTGGCGCGGTAGGGCCGGTAGCAGCTCACGAGGCGTTGCTCCACCTCGGCGACGCTGAGCGCGCGGTCGTACATCGGGACGCCCGGCAGGGCCTCGCGCCGGATCAGTCCCATCCCGCGCCGGGTGTAGTCGCTTCGGCTCACCGGTGCCGGCCAGGGCGCCGCGAGGAGCGATTCGTCGACATCCGACTCGCTGCGATTCGCGTCCACGTACGCGCGCGGGAAGCGGGCGTGGATGAGGGTCGCGCCGTGGGCCGGCGCGCTCCCCCAGAGCTCCTCGATCCAGGCGTCCCAGGTCGTGAGGATCGCCTCGCGCGGCGCCGCGGGGACGAAGTCCGCCGGCCACTCCATCCCGCTGTGCGGCGAGTCCACGACGACTGGCGCGGCCGCGCCGGCCGGGGGCACGACCACGACCGGATCACCGACGAGGGGTCGCGCGTGGGAGCTCGGGGCGCGCATCGGCATAACCTATCGCCCGGAGCCGTCGTCGCACACCTTTCCCACCCTCACCGATGGAACACGCCGCCGGCCTCCAGAGCACCACCGACGCGATCTCGCAGCTGCTGGTCGCGGGGCTGCTCGTCGCCCTCTTCGCGGTACTCGCGCTCGAGGCCGCGCATCGCGTGCTCGTCGTGCTCGTCGGCGTCGCGATCCTCTGGGCGATCACCTACCTCACGCCCTTCCACCTCCTCGGGTTCGAGGCATCGGCGCGCGCGCTCGACCTGAATGTGCTACTGCTGCTCGCCGGGATGATGGCCCTGGTCGGCGTCCTCAAGGGGACCGGCGTCTTCGCCTGGGCCGTGGACCGGATCGTGACCCGCTTCGGCCACGACCCGGTGCGCGCGATCACGCTGATCTGGTGGTTCACCGGCATCGCGTCGGCGTTCGTGGACAACGTCACCACGGTGATCTTCGTCGCGCCGATCGTCCTCGCGACCATCCGCCGTCTGCACGCGCCCGCGCTCCCGGTGCTGCTGCCGGTGATCATGGCCGCCAACATCGGCGGCACCGCGACGCTGATCGGCGATCCGCCGAACATCATGATCGGCTCCGGCGCGGGACTCACCTTCATGGACTTCATCCAGGAGCTCACCATCCCGGTGCTCCTGATGATGTGCGGCCTCCATTGGTGGGGCGCGCGGGTCCTGCGGCGACTGATGCCCGCGACGCCGGTCGCCATCGAGCCGATGCCCGACGCGGTGATCACCGATCCGGGACTGCTGCGGTGGATGGGCGGCATCTGCCTGGTGGTGCTGTTCGGCTTCGTGACCCACGGCGCGACCGGGATGCCGGCCGCCGTGCCCGCCGTGCTCGGCGCGGCGGCGGCCCTGTTGATCCAGGACATCCGCTACGTGCGGACGCACCGCCCGACGCATGAGGAGCGTCGGCACGGGATCCTGCACCTGATCGAGCGCGAGATCGAGTGGCCTACACTCTGCTTCTTCGCCTTCCTGTTCATCATCGTGGGGGCCGCGGTCGCGACCGGGCTCATCGGGACGCTTGCGGGGGCGCTCGAGCGGGCGATCCTCGCCGGACGCGACACCTTCGGGCTCGGCGACGCCGGCACACTCTTGCTCGCTGCGCTCCTCGTGCTCTGGGTCTCGGGCTTCCTCTCCTCGCTGATGGACAACATCCCGTTCGTCGCGGTGAGCATCCCGATCATCGCCGCGCTCGTCACGACGATGCCGGGCGATGGCCGCGTGCTCTGGTGGGCGCTCTCCCTCGGCGCCTGCCTCGGCGGCAACGGCACGCCGATCGGCGCCTCGGCCAACGTGACGACGCTGGGGCTCGCCGAGCGCGAGGGCATCCGCGTGACCTTCCGGGAGTTCGTGGCCACCGGCGCGAAGGTCACGGCCTTCACGCTCCTGGTCTCGACGGCGTTCCTTGCCGGTTACGTGGCGCTCGGACCCGTGCGCGTCGCGTGGACCGGGGGCGCGGTGCTCGGGCTGGTCGCGATCTTGATGTACGCCACCCGCGTGCGGGTCGCCCGCTGAGCCTCCGCGGCCAGCGGCGGCTGGACACGGCTATCCCAGGTCGAGTTGCCCGCCGAGGGCGGTGCGGCAGAAACTCACGCGATGGTGTGCGGTGAGTCCGGCGCGGCGCAACCCGGCGAGGTGATCCGGCGTGCCGTACCCGGCGTTCCGCTCCCAAGCATAGGCGGGGTGCCGTCCGGCCAGCCGCGCCATCAGCCGGTCGCGGACGACCTTCGCCACGATGCTCGCGCAGGCGATGCTGTAACAGCGCGCGTCACCGCCGACGATCGCGTGATGGGGGACCGCCAGCGTGCGGATCGGCTTGCCGTCCACGAGCACGGCGCCGGGCGTCACCCCGAGCCGGGCGATGGCGCGCGCCCCATCGCGCGGGCCGTCGCCTGATAGATGTTCCAGCGCCCGATCTCGGCCACCGACGCGGCCGCGAGTGCGAGACTCACGGCCTCGTCGCGGATGCGCACCGCGAGTCGTTCGCGCTCCCGCGCCGTGAGTTGCTTGGAGTCCGTGACCCCGCGGATGGCGCGGCGGTCGGCGGGCATCACGATGGCGCAAACGACGACGGGGCCCGCAAGCGGGCCCCGTCCGACTTCATCCACCCCGGCGATGTGCCCGGCCCCCGCGGCGCGCAGCGATCGTTCGATCGCGCTCCAGCCGCCTCTGCCGGTCATCGTCCGTCAGCCCTGCGTCGCCTCGCCGGTCACCGGCACCACGACCCGCACCTTCTTCTCGGCGATGCGCGCGGCCTTGCCGGTCACGCCGCGGAGGTAGAAGAGCTTGGCGCGGCGCACGCGACCGCGGCGCACGACCTTGATCTCGGCGAGCATCGGGGAATGGAGCGGGAAGATGCGCTCGACGCCCACACCGTTCGAGATCTTGCGGACCGCGAACGTGGCCGAGACGCCATTGCCGCGGCGCGCGATGCAGACGCCTTCGAAGGCCTGCAGACGCTCCTTCTCGCCTTCCTTGACGCGGACGTTCACGCGGAGCGTGTCGCCGGCACGGAAGTCGGGGACCTGCCGGAGGTACTCCTTCTGGGTCTCGATGAACGGATGCATATGCGGCTCCGGGCGGAACGCTGCCCGCTAAGGGTGTTCGGTGTCTTCGGTCGGTCGAGTCGAGCCTTGTAAGCTATTCTGGCTGGCCGGGTTGCGCAACGGGTCCGGGTGCCGCCGGGGAGGCCCGTTCCCGCGTCAGCCGTTCCCCCTCCTCACGACGCCATCGGTCGATCGCGGCGTGGTTCCCCGAGAGCAGGACGTCAGGCACGGTGAGCCCCCGATACTCGGCCGGCCGGGTGTAGCTCGGGGCGGAGAGTCCGCGCTCGAAGAACGAGTCGGTGCGGGCGCTCTCGATGTCGCTCATCGCGCCGGGGAGGAGCCGGACGACCGCGTCCACCACCGCCAACGCCGCCGGTTCCCCGCCGGAGAGGACGAAGTCCCCGAGCGAGAGCTCCTCGGTGGCCAGGTGGTCCGCGACGCGCTGGTCCACGTCCTTGTAATGCCCGCAGAGCAGCGTCAGCTCCGGACCGGCGGCGAAGCGCTCGGCATCCGCGTGCGTGAAGACCTTGCCGCGCGGCGAGAGCAGGACGATCGGGGCCTTGGCCTCCAGCGATTCGACGGCGTCGAAGAAGGGCTGCGGCTTCATCACCATGCCGGGGCCGCCGCCGAAGGGCGCATCGTCCACGGTGTGGTGCTTGTCGGTCGCGAACGACCGGAGGTCGATGCAACGATAGCGGACCAAGCCCGCCTCGGCGGCGCGCTTCGGGATGCTCAACCCGAGGGGTCCGGTGAAGAAGTCGGGGAAGATCGAGATGATGTTGACGGTCAGCACTCGAGCAGCCCCTCGGGCAGTCGCGCGACGATCCGGCGTGCGTCGCGGTCCACCTCGTCGATGAACTCCTCGACGAAGGGGAGCCGCTTGAGTCCGTCGGCGGTCCTGAACTCGAGCAGCAGTCCCTGCGGCAGCTCATAGAACTCCACCACGGGGCCGAGGTCGTGCCCCGAGTCCGCATCGACGAGCATCATGCCGATCAGTTCGTGGGCGAAGACCTCTCCGGCGTCCGGCTCGGACAGCTCTCCGGACGGCACGAGCAGGTGCCGGCCATTCCAGCGCTCGGCCTCGGTGCGGTCCGTGATCACGTCGAAGGTCACGAGCCAGCCTTCCTTGAACGGGCGGAGCCCGGTGACCTGCAGCTCGCGCGGCGCCTTGGTGCGGGGGTCGAGCCAGAGCTCGCCCTCGTGCGTCCCCTGGAAGACACGACGGCCGGGCGCGAAGATCGCGTCCGGCTCGTCAGTCAGTGCTTCCACGACCAGCTCCCCCCGCACGCCGTGCGGGCGGCGGACCCGCCCCACGCTTGCGCAGTCGGGGAGCGTCACGCCCTGGACTACTCCTTCACCGGCACGGCCTTGGCCGCGAGCTTGGTGGCGAGGCGCGACTCGTGGCGGAGCTTCATCACGCCCGCCTTGCGGAGCAGCGAGCGGACGGTGTCCGAGGGCTGCGCGCCGTTGTCGAGCCAGTAGTTGGCGCGTTCGGCGTTGAGCTGCAGGGCCTGCTCACCCGAGCGCGGGGCGTACTGCCCGAGGATCTCGAGGAACTTGCCATCGCGCGGCGAGCGGCCATCGGCGACGACGATGCGGTACGTGGGGGCCTTCTTGCGGCCCTGGCGGCGGAGACGGATACGAACGGCCATCTGATCCTCGAGTTGATCGGGTTACGGGTCCTGCTGGAACAACTGGCTCATCGCGCGATCCGGCGTTTCCGGTGCGCACCAGTTTGACTGCAGATGTGAGATGGGAGATGTGAGGGCCCCGCCTGGGCGGGCGGCCCTGCTTCGCCCGACGGCACTCTTACGTCTCACATCCCCCATCTCTCATCTGCCCTTCGTTGCCATCTTCTTCATCATCTTCTGCATCTCCCGGAACTGCTCCAGGAGCTTGTTGACCTCGGTCACCGTCCGGCCCGAGCCGCGCGCGACGCGGAGGCGGCGCGAACCGTTCATCAGGTCGGGCTTCTTCCGTTCCTCGGGGGTCATCGAGAGCACGATCGCCTCGAGGTGCTTGATCCGCTTCGGGTCGGCCTGGCTCGCCTGCTTCAGCATCTTCGTGTTCACGCCGGGCAGCATCTTCAGGATGCTCTCCATCGGCCCCAGCTTCTGCATCTGCTTCATCGCGCCGAGGAAGTCCTGCAGGTCCATTCCTTCCTTGCGCACCTTCTTCTCGAGTCGCTTCGATTCGTCGGCGTCGAACGTCTCCTGCGCCTTCTCGACCAGCGTGAGCACGTCGCCCTGCTGCAGGATCCGCCCGGCCATGCGGTCGGGATGGAACTCCTCCAGCGCGTCCGTCTTCTCGCCCACGCCGATGTACTTGATCGGCTTCTTCGTGGCCCCGTAGATCGAGAGCGCCGCGCCACCGCGCGCGTCGCCATCCATCTTCGTCAGGATCACGCCCGTGACGCCGAGGGCGTCGTTGAACCCCTGCGCGATGCGCACCGCGTCCTGGCCGGTCATGCCGTCGGCCACGAGCAGGATCTCATCGGGCTTCACCGCGTCCTTCACGCGGCGCAGCTCGTCCATCATCGCTTCGTCGATCTGGAGCCGGCCCGCGGTGTCGAGGATGACCACGCGATCCCGCTCCTTGCGCGACTGCTCGATCCCGGCGCGCATGATCTTCACGACATCGGTCGTCGAGCGATCGGCGTAGACCGGCACATCGAGGTCCTTCCCGAGCGTCTCCAACTGGTCGATCGCCGCCGGGCGGTACACGTCGCCGGCCACGAGCCGCACCTGCCGTCCCTCGCCCTTGAGCTTCCGCGCCAGCTTGGCCGCGGTCGTCGTCTTGCCGGAGCCCTGGAGCCCCACCATCATCACGATCGTCGGCGGGACGGACGAGAGCTTCAGCCCCTCGCGCCGCTCGCCGAGCATCACGGTGAGTTCGTCGTAGACGATCTTCACCAGCTGCTGGGCGGGGGAGACGGTCCGGAGCTGCGAGACCCCGACCGACTTCTTCTCGACCCGCTCGAGGAACTCGCGCGTGAGCTGGAAGCTGACGTCGGCTTCGAGGAGGACGCGCCGGACCTCGCGCAGACCCTCCTTGATATCCGCTTCCGTCAATACGCCGCGCCCGCGAAGTTTCGCGAACGTGGCTTCAAGCTTCTCGGAGAGTTCTGCGAACATAGAGCCTTAAAGCATAACGACTTCGGGGGCTCAGACCAAGGGTCCTTTGCCCCGAACCGGGGCTGTGGGGCTCCGCCGGTCGGCTGGGCCCGGGGAATCGCCCTCGCGACGCTCTCGGACCGCTGCGCGGTCCTGCGGCCGCGTCGCTACGGGCGACTCCCCGGGCCCAGCCTCCCTGGCCAGCGTCGCGGCTTGGGTCCTCGGGGCTGTCAGCCCCTGCTCTGCGTCCCGAAGTCGGTCGGCGGGCGGAGCGTTCGCAGAACTCCGCGCGGCGGGGAAGCCCCGCCCGCGAAGGGACTCTGTCGCGCGACCTCATGCGCTCGAGCCTACCTGCCACCGCGCTCGCGTGCGCCCCGACGCCGTTGGGACGTGCGCGCCCGGTCAGGCGGAGGCGACAGGAGGTCGCGCCGGTCGATGCGGC
>JANNLH010000176.1:0-19437 GCA_031396725.1 Gemmatimonadaceae bacterium
GGAGGTGTCGTCGGTTTTGCCGTCGCCTCCTCCGGACTTGGGACAGAGGCCAGACGGGTCCGAATTGTTGATCGGGTCGCCGGCGCCGTACCCGTAGAGGTTCATGCCCCCGGCCGTGCCGATCGGGTCTTCCTGCGTGAAATGACCCGCCCGGCGCTCACGCCGCAACTGCCCACGCGCCCCAAGCCCTTGCTACTCCCCCGCCACTCCTCCCCGCAACCCGATCTCCGCGGGATGCGTCCGAGAATGGACCGCCCGCAGACGCTCCACCGAAACATGCGTGTAAATCTGCGTCGTTGCGAGCTCGGCGTGCCCTAGCAGCTCCTGCAGGTCCCTGATATCCGCGCCTCGATCGTGCATCAAGGTCGCCATCGTGTGCCGGAAGATGTGACAACTCCCGGACTTGCCGAGATTCGCGCCGATCACATACGCGTGCAGGCGCTCGGTCAGTCTCGTCGGGCGCACGCGCGTGCCGCGCGTGCTGAGAAAGAGGGCCGGGCAGGCCAAGCGACCTGGGGTGCTGGAGCGAACCTCCCGCACGTAGCGGTCCACCCACGCGAGGGCCCGGTCGCCGATCGGGACGACGCGGTCCTTCCCACCCTTCCCCTCGCGCACGAACAGGGCGCGGCGATGCGCCTGCAAGTCGCCGCAGTCGAGCCCGATAGCCTCGCCGCGTCGGATACCCGTCGAGTACATGAGTTCCATGACCGCCCGGTCGCGCAGACCCAGCGGCGTGGTGAGGTCGGCTCTCGAAAGGACCTTCTCGACTTCCACCGACGAGAGCACGGCGCGCGGGAGGCGCCTCGGCACGCGAGGCAACACCCAACTCACCGACGGATCTTGCCCCGCCCGGTGCGTCCGCAGCGCCCAGGCGCAGACGAGCCGCAGCGCCGAGAGGCGACTGTGGATCGTGCTCCACGCGAGCCGGCCATCCCGCCCCCGCGAAGCGTCGACCACCCAGGCGCGATACTGCTCGAGCGCCGGCTCATCGACCGATGTCCAGCAGTCGATCGCCCTGAGTGCCGTCCACCGGGTGAACGTGCGCAGGTGCAACGTCCGGCCGGCAATGGTCGAGGAGGCGTACCCGATCGACCGCAGGTCTCGCAGGTACGCGGCCACGATCTCACGCGGCGCAGACCCCTGACGGCGCCCGCGCTCCCGCGGATCCTCAGGGCGATCGATCACCGGCCCGCCCGCGCATCGGGTCCGTCAGTCGTGCCGCATCCTCGTCATTCCGGATCACGCGCGGCGTGAGGAACACGAAGAGCTCCGTCTCCACGGTCTGCCGCTTGGACCCGCCGAACAGGCCACCGATCAGCGGGATCGCCGAGAGGAATGGGATGCCTTCCTGACGCGTCTCATTCAGGCGGTCCGTGAGGCCCCCCAGCGCGACGGTCTGGTTGTCCTTCACGAGCAGCTGAGTCCGCACGCTGCGCGTCGAGATCACCGGCGCATCGAACGCGAGCTCCGAGGTCGCGGTCGAGACCTCCTGCGTCACCTCCAACTGCACGGACCCGTCGGTGCTGATGGTCGGCCGCACCGTGAGCTTGGTGCCGACGTCCTTGTACTGGATCACCTGGTCTCGCGAGGCGTTGTCCGTGGGCAGCGCGCGCTGCACCTGCACGAACGGCCGCTGGCTGCCGACCACGATCTCTGCCTCCTGGTTGTTCGTCGCAAGGACCACGGGTCTCGTGAGGATGCGCACGTTGCCGCGGGCAGACGCGAGCCGCAGGGTCGCGTCAAGGTCGAGCTTTCCGATGCCCATCACGCGAAGCGCGAAGTCGCCGAGCCCCGCGGCGCCGAACGTGCCGTCGAGCGTGAGGCCGCCCGAGGTAGGGGTGGCCCCCAGTTCCCCATCGACGCTGATGCCGATGGAACGATCGCGCCGGATCTCGGCAACGAGGACCTCGATGAGTACCTGCAACGGGCGCACGTCGAGCGCCTGCACCACCTCACGAATGAGCTCGATGTCGGCGGGGTTCGCACGGACGAGCAGGCTGTTGGCGCGGCCGTCGGCCACCACCGTTATCTCGCCGCTCAGGCTGGCCTGCCGCGCCGAGGGCGCGGCCGCCGGTGATGCCGGGGCGCCAGCCGGCGGGACGAGGTTCCCACGCAACTCATCGCTCAGCGTGCCCACGCCGCTCGTCGTCGCACCCCCGCCGCTCCGGCCATACAGCGCGTTGATCGACGACGCCACATCCACCGCACGCGCGTGCTGGAGCATGATCACGTGGAGCGCGACAGCGCCCGGCGTTCGCGCGATGGTCGGCGGAGCAGCCGTCTGCGCCCCTCGAGCCGGGCCCCTCGGCTCGACGCGATAGAGGTTCGATGTGGTGTCGGCGACGAAGGCGTAGCCTTGACTCTCGACCAGGCTCCGGAGCAAGGGCAGTACGTCCGGTCGCGCCACGCGGCCGGCGGCCTCCAGCGTCACGGCAGGTCCCACCGGTCCGCTGAAGAGGACGGGGCGGTCGACGTACTGCGCGAGGAGCTGCACCGCGGCGCGCAGGTCGACGTTCACGATGCGCACAGACACGCTGTCCATCGCGACCGGTGGTCCCTGGGCGCCGAGCTCGACGCCGAAGGCGAGGAGGGTCGCCGCCACCAAGTGACGACAAGAGGGGTGCTTCACGGCTTTCGCTCCTCGCGCAGCAGGATCGTCCAGGTGGAATCGCGGAACCGCAGCGTGACGCCATCGGCCTTCACGGCGCGCACCGCGACCAAGTCAAGCGAGTCGCCGCTGCGGAGCACGCGATCCTCGCCTGCAGAGCCGCTGCGGCTGAGCACGGCGAGCCAGGGCGGACCGCCCATGATGCCTTTGAGCTCCACTGGCGGAACTTCCATCGGCGTCGGCGGCGGTGCCGACACCGTGTCGGCCGTCGCCGGTGACCTGCCGCCGAGCGGTCTGAACGCGCCTTGACGACTGATGAGCGAGACGTCGTGAACGACCTTCGGGCGTACGCTCGGCCTCGCGTCCAGAGGCATCGGCCCGACGATCTCGGTCGTCAACGCGCCGCGGAGGCGTGTGGTCGCGAAGACCCACGCACCAAGGCATGCCAGGAGCAGCAGGAGATCACGGTGCCGCGACACGGACCGGCTCCTCGTTCGTTGCGCTCTTCTGCTCGCGCCTGGCGAGCGCCACGACCAGCATCTCCGCCCGGAGCGCGCGCGCCTCGGCTCCCTCGCCCGATGGATTCGCTCGGACAACATGAAGCGAGAAGACGGCAAGCTGTGCGGGATCCGCTTCGATCGCGGACACGAAACGCACCAAGGCGACGTCGTCGAGCGAGACCGACAGGCGGGTCGCCACCTCCGCGTGCTCGCCGCGGAAGACGGAGTCGCCCGCCACCGTGGCGGAAAGCACTATCGCACCCGCGAACTCGGCCAGGCCGCTCACGCGGCTCAAGAGGTTCGCCGATGCGTCGGCGGCCGTCGGTGCGCGGAGAACCGCAGTCTCCAGCGCCGGCGCCGCTGCCCCGGCCTTCGACTGGTCGAGCGATCGCAGCAGCTCGAGCGATTCGCGGGCGAGCCGACGCCAGCTCACCGACTCCATCGCGATGCGCTCGCGGTCCAGGAGGATCCCGTCCTCTGCCGCGGCAAGCGTGGGCAGTGCACGCGCGAACAGCAGCATGCCACCGACGAGCGCGCCTCCCAGCAGGAGCGCCCGACGATCCCTGCCACGCAGTCCGCGTCTCGCGGTCATCGCGGATCACCTGCAGGAGCGAGGCGGAACGCGATGGTCGTGCGGGTCACGTCCCGTTCCCCAAGCCGCTCGCGCGTGACGGAGCCGCTCAGTCGTGGCTCGAGGATGGTCGGCACCGTCGACACCGCGCGCAGGACCTCGGTACCGGGCGGGGCGAGCACCACCATCGTGCCCGAGGTCGAGTCGAGCGCGAGGCTCATCACGACCGCGGAATCGGGCAGCGCGCTCCCGAGCGAGCCGACCAGCGGGGTTCGAAGGGGAGCGCGCGCGTCGAGCGCCGCGAGGCGCGCCCCGTCATCGAGCCGCTGGGCCGCTGCGTTCCGCGCCCAGGCGTGCGTCGCGTTCACCGTCTCCTGCAGCGAGGCCAGTTCGCGTGCCTCGCGTCGCGCGAAGGCGGCATGCAACAGGGCGGGCCCGATGGCTGATGCACCGAGGCCCAGCAGGAGCGTAGCCGCGAGCAGCCACAGGCGTTGGCGCAGCCCGCGCGCGAGACGCAGGCCGGCGAGCGGGTCGAGGGCGAGCGCGTCGATGACCGGCCTGGATGCGGCATCCCGCGCGGCGCCGACCAACGCCTCGGCATCGAGCGGACCATCGAGCACGATGACGCGGCATCGGTCGATCGACAGCCCCTCACAGGCGTGCATGAGCGACTCGAGCAATTCGCGATCGATCGCGGTCGCCCACCACTCGTCGTCGCGCGCGACCGGCTCGCCGGCGACGATCGCGCCGTCATCACCAAGGAAGAAGGCGTGCGGGGCTTCACGAAGGCGCGATCGGACCTCCTCGGCGCGCGAGGTCGGCGCAACCCCGAAGAGGACCTTTCGGGAGGCGAGTGGCTTGCAGACGAGCAGGTCCACGTCGGTTCGCCCCGAGTTGGTCGCGACGACGCGGTCCACCAGATCGCGTGCCACGGACCCCAACGATCCGTGGTCGGCCAACTCCCTGTCCTCCTCACGGATGACGGCGTCCTTCACGGCGAGCGCCATCGCGACTCGATCGGGAGCGATGGCGAGCACGAGCCTGGTGCGAGTGCTCATCTGACCTCCGGAGCGGCGACGAGATGCCGGGGGGAACGTCCGATGCTCCACGAGACGGCGACTGACGCCCCGCCAGGCGTGATCGCGACGGCGTCGAGGACCCAGGTGGTCGGCTCAAAGGAGGCCTCCCGCGAGAGCTCGAGGAACGCCGCACTCAGTTCGGCCGCATCCTCGCGGGTGAGTCCCCCCAGCATCGCATAGAGGTCACGCAGATGTGGCTCGCGCTCCCGCAGGTCTCCGAGTGCACGCGCCGTCCGCGCATTGAAACCGGGGAGCGCCGCGAGCACCTCGATCGGTGCGCGACCGACGTGCACCGGGCCCGTGCCGTTGGAGAGCAGCGCTGTGATCCGTCCGGCGATGGTGTCGGCCATCCCCTGGCTCTCTCGCAGGTGCGATGCCAGCGCGTGTCGACGAAGGGGCGACGGGGTGACGGGGCCCGAGGTCGGGTATTGCGAGTCATACCAGTCGATGATCGCCCGCCCGACGCGATTCGCGTTCGCCGAAGGCGCGACAGCGGCCACGAGTCGCGCGAGACTCGCCGCGCTCGTCCTCCGAAGGTCGAGCCGGATTCCGCCGGACTCGAGCCGCACGGCGCATGGCAGATCCACATCGCGCGTCACCGACGCCAGTTCCGCATCCATCGTCCGCCAGAGCCGATCGCGCCCGAGCCCCTCCTCCGCAACCCACCGCGCGTCGAGCTCCGCGAGTGCGCGCGCCGCGCAGCCCTGTGCGAACCAGAAGTCCCGCGCCTCGTCGATCCGGTTCCTCGTGCCCCCGAGCGCGAGGCGTCCGGTGTCGGCCGCAGCGAAGGCGAGGACCGAGGCCAGGGTGATCACGCCAAGAACGGTCACCATCGCGATGCCCCTGCGTCGGCGCGTCACGGGCGCCCCACGCGGAACCAGGTGGAGTCGCCGCCGGACACCGTCGCGATCGCCGCCGGCACGCGCTCCGTCGCGTTCCAGCTGGGCAGCGCGCGCGGTTCCGCGTCGTCCGGCAGGTAGGCGAGACTCTCGCCGCGCAGTCGGATCAGAGGGCCATCCGGGCCCCACCGGTCAAGACTCACGTCACCCGTTCGCATCGCCGCCCGCACCTCGATCGCGACGTCGCATCGACGCAGGTCGCCGAGCGCGTCCGCACAGAAGCTTTGGAAGCGCGCGCGGATCTCGTCACCCTCGAATACCGGGCGTCCCTCATCGGCTCGGGCATGCGACAGCAGGACCCGGAAGGCGCCTCGGGCGATGCCGGCTGCCGCGGACTCGCCGCTCGCGCGCTCGACGCCGCGACCGCCGGCTGCCGTGGCGCCGAGCAGGCCTCCCGCGATCGTGACGAGCACGCCGAGCAACGCGATCGCGACGACGAGTTCGGGCACCGTCATGCCGACCCGCGCCTCAGGGCGGATCATGGCGAGGCCGGTAGACGGCGGTCTCGAGCGCCATCTGACCGCCGGGCTGCACGATCAGGATCTCGAAGAGCGAGGGACTGAGTCTCGAGATGCGCACACCGAGGCCACCCTCCGTCCAGCGGCCTACCGAGCGCTCGAGCTCGGCGCCTGTGCGCGCGGCATAGCGATTGAGGAGTCGCTCCGCCGATTCGAGCCGACGTTCCGCGTCCGAGGCACGCGTCAGCACCGTCGAGACCTCGTGCAGCGTCGTCGCGATCGACGCCGCCGAGATACCGAGCACGACGAGCGCGAGCAAGACTTCCAGCAGGACCCACCCGCCGCGACTATCGCGTCGCACGTTCGGCCTCGTCGGTCGCCAGGAAGGTCCCTTGCCCGGTGTCCGCGAGCACGAGCCCGCCCGGGAAGGCGGTCACCTGGACCCGCCTCCCCTCGTGCTGCCACGAGCGCGAAACGACGCGCCGGTCCCGGATCGCGCTGCGACGCGCGTCGAGAAGGGTCTTGGCCATGCCGCCCGGATCCGGCGACCCGATCGGGACGGAGACACTCACGACCGAGTAGAGCACGGCCAGCAGGGCGAGGACGACGATGAGCTCCACCAGCGTCATCCCGCTCCGGGCGCGGAACCGGCGTGACGGCATCACGTCGGCTGCACGGCGTAGACGGCCTGCAGCATCGCGAGCGCGACGAATCCGACGGCCACCGCAATCAGCACGATCAGCGCCGGCTCGAGCATGCGCATGCCCGTCGCGATGAGCCGGCCGGCGCGCGCCTGTTCGAGGTTGGCGGCGTGGCGCAACATGAGCGCGAGTTGGCCGGTCTCCTCACCGGCGGCGATGAGCCGCACCGCCGTCGGCGTGAGCGCCTCGAGGGTCCCGAGCGCCTTCGCGATCCCGGAGCCCGAGGCGATGGCGGCGCGCGCCTTCTCGAGGCGCGAGGCGATCTCGGCGTCGCCCGCCGCCTTGACCGCGTGCGCGAGGCCCCCACGCAGCGGCACACCACTCTCGAGCAACGCCGCCAGCGCGTTCGAGACCCGCGAGGTCACAAGCGCGTGTCGCAGTCCGCCGATGAACGGCAGGCGAAGCAGTACACGATCCAGCGCGCGCGCCGACTCCGGCGACGCGACAGCCCGCCGCACGCCGACGACCGCGAGGATCGCGGCGCCGAGCGCCCAAGGCGCGGCTTGGCGCACGAACCCGCCGATCGCCAGGGTCATGCGCGTGCTCAGCGGGAGTTCGGCCCCGACGTCGGAGAGCAGGATCTCGAATCGCGGGAGCACCTGGCCTACGATCAGCGCCATCGCGGCCAACCCCGCTACGGCGACGAGCGCGGGATACGTGATCGCCGAGACTAGGGCTTCTCGCGTGGCCGCCTCGTGCTCGGCCTGCTGCGCCGCGCGGCGCACGGCCGGGGCAAGGCCGCCGCCGAACTCGCCCGCGGCGACCAGCCCGAGCACGACCGGCGAGAGCGGGAGACCCGCGGCTTGCATCGCGTCGGAGAGCGGGCCGCCCTCCTGCACGGCGCGACGCAAGCCGGGCACGTATCCCCCCCAGCCCGCCGGCGCGAGCCCGGAGAATGCGTCCAGTGATCGAGCAAGTGGGAGCCCCGAGTCCAGGAGCTCCGAGAGGATCGTCAGTCCGGTCGCGAGCTCGCGGAGGGACAGGGACCTGGGTTCCTCCTCGTCGGCGAGGTGCGCAGGCGCGCTCACGGCACGCTCCCGCCCCACGACGTCACGTCCGCATCCTCGCCGGCACCGCCGCGAAGGCCGTCGCGGCCGAGCGAGTAGAGGTCGTAGTCCGCCGAGGAGATGCCTGGTGAGGCGTAGAGCCAGGGGCGACCCCACGGATCCTCCGGCAGCGCGCGACGCAGGTAGGGTCCCCTCCAACGCGCTGCGAGCTCGGGATGCCGCGAGGCGTCGCGCAGCACCGCGAGTCCTTGAGCCGAGGTCGGATAGCGCTGGACGTCGAGCCGGAAGGCATCGAGTGCGAGCGAGAACGACTCGACCTGCGCGCGCGCAGCCGCGCTCCGCGCGTTGCCGACGTTCCCCATCAATGCCGGCGCGACCACGCCGGCGAGCGTCGCGATGATGGCGAGCACGACCAGCAGCTCGATCAGGGTGAAGCCCGCGCGGCGACTACGCATTGAGGACACGCCAGACCTCGTCGACGGTGGTGAGGCCCTCCATCACGAGTTGCGCCCCGTGCTGCCGCATCGACGTGAAGCCCTCCACACTCGCCGCATCGCGCAGTTCGTCGTGCGTCCCCCGATGCGAGATCGCGGCACGCAGCCGGTCGGTGACGCGCACGAGCTCGAAGAGACCCATTCGCCCGCGGAAGCCCGTCCCTCGGCACTCGGGACACCCCGCGCCGCGGAGCGCGCGCACGCGCCCCACCGGACGCCCCGCGAGCGAAGCCAGTCGGTTGGCGTCGGGCAGATCCTCGACCGCGCACACGGCACAGTTCCGACGCAC
The DNA here is from genome assembly GCA_031396725.1 of Gemmatimonadaceae bacterium. Lineage (GTDB taxonomy): Bacteria > Gemmatimonadota > Gemmatimonadetes > Gemmatimonadales > Gemmatimonadaceae > Pseudogemmatithrix. Next base: position 8,607 of record JANNLH010000176.1, read on the forward strand.
GAGCCGCTGCGCGATCACGCCCTCAAGCGTGCCGCCGATCAGGTAGTCCTCGACGCCCAGGTCGAGCAGCCGCGGGATGACGCCGAGTGCGTCGTTCGTATGGAGCGTGCTGAGCACGAGGTGGCCGGTCATCGCGGCCTGGATCGCGATCTCCGCCGTCTCGCGGTCGCGCATCTCACCGACCATCACCACGTCGGGGTCCTGGCGCAGGATCGCGCGCAGCGCCGAGGCGAACGTCACGCCCGCCTGGCGCACGACGGGCACCTGCGTCACCCCGGAGAGCTCGTACTCCACCGGGTCCTCGACCGTCACGATCTTCTCGGCGGCGGCGTCGCGATGCTGGAGGGCGGCGTAGAGAGTCGTCGTCTTGCCGCTGCCGGTCGGGCCGGTGACGATCATCAGCCCGTGCGGGCGTTCGACGAGCTCCCGCACGCCGTCCAGTGTCGATCGGGGCATGCCGAGTTCATCGAGCGTGACGGCGCGGCCACCGCGGTCGAGGAGGCGCAATACGACGCTCTCCCCGTGCATCGTGGGCACGGTGGAGACGCGCACGTCGAGGTCGCGGTCCTCCAAGCGCGCATGGATGCGACCGTCCTGCGGTCGCCGGCGCTCAGCGATGTCGAGCTCGGCGATCGTCTTGAGCCGCGAGACCACGGCGTGGTAGAGGTGTCGAGGCGGCTCGGGCGCCTCGACGAGCACGCCGTCCACGCGGAACCGCGCCGAACTCCCGGAGCGTGTCGCCTCGAGGTGTACGTCCGACGCACGGATGTCCGAGGCCTCGCGCAGCAGGAGATTCACGAATCGGATCACCGGCGGCTGGTTCGCGAGTTCGCGCACGTCGGCGGTGCGGTCGTCCGTGGCGTCGAGCTGCTCGAGTTCGAGCTCACGGCCCGCGGCGTGCATCACTCGCTCACAGATCTGCTCGAACTCCGTGCGCGCGACGAGGCGCGGCTCGGTCTCGCACTTGTACCAGTCGGCCAGCTCAGCTAGAGCGGCGACGCTGTGGTCGTCGGCAGCGCACGCGACGGCGAGGCGGCCGCCGGCGGTCCAGTGCGTCGGACAGACGCCGTGTCGCAGGAGGAACTCGCGCGAGACGCCCGGCGCGAGCACGGCGAGCGGTGAAGGTGCAGGCTGCATGGCGTGACAAGGGGCAATGCTCGTGCCACGCCGATGAGAGCGGCGCGAACGCACCCGCTCTTATGAAGCGCGATGGATGCCTCGACTGTCGCATTGCCTGCAGGGGAGGGTCGCACGCTGCCGTGCGACAGTGAGGTTGACTCTCACTCGGCCTCGTCGCGCTTCAGCCGCCGATGGATGGTGCTGCGATGGACGTTGGACAGACGCGCCGCCTCCGTCTTGTTGCCCGCGGCGGCCTCGACGGCAGCCGCAGCGTCGCCGCGGCGCAACCGGGGCCGGCCGCGCCGCGCCACCAGCTTCGCCAACGGGCTTTCGGCAGGAACGTGTGCAGGACGGAGCACTGCGGCGCCGTTCGCCTCGGCCGCGATGCGTTCTATGGTCCCGAGGATCTCGCGCACGTTCTCCGGCCAGGTATGCCGCATGAGGACCTCCATCAGTTCATCCGACACCGTCGGCGCTCGCAAAAGGCCCAGCCCGCGAGTCGCCAATGCGATCGCACGCTTCACGAGGAACTCCACGTCTTCCATTCTCTCACGGACCGGAGGGATGCGAACGGCAAAGTGCGTGATCCTCGCGGCGAGGTCGGGAAGGAATATTCCCTGTTCGATGCACTCGGCGAGCGGCCGGTTGGTGGCGAAGACGAACCGCACATCCACCGTCAGCGGGCGATCCGAGCCCACAGGCGTGATCCGGCCGGACTCGCTGCATGTCAGGAGCAACGACTGCACGTCAAGTTCCGCTTTCGCCAGCTCGTCGAGGAACAGCGTGCCGCGATGCGCCAGACGCATGGCACCAACGCGCGACCGATCCGCGCCCGTGAACGCGCCGCGCACGTGCCCGAACAGCTGGGACATCGCGAGGTCTCCGCGCATCGCCGTGAAGTCGCCTGAGACGAACGGCTCTCGCGCTCGACGAGAGAGCTGATGCACGGCCTGGGCCAGCAGCGTCTTGCCCACTCCTGACTCGCCCACGAGAAGGATGGGCGCCGTGTTGTGCTTCGCAAGCCGCCCGAGGGTGCCTAGGACTCGCTCTAGAGCAGGCGAGGGCATTGCCTTGAGCGCTGCGAGCGCGTCGACGAACTTCTCCTCGATCGGACCGTCGTCCGTGACGCGAATGGTCCGCTTGCCCGACCGAGTGGAAGGTCGCCAGCTCGAGTCTGAGATGGGTGACATCGGCATTTGACGATTCTTCAAGGGTTGCGGCGGAAGCTGTCGGCGACAGCGATTCGGCGGCCAGAATACTTTCCCGCACAACGCGTCGCAATAGGTCATTTCATAGGGCGCTTCGCGCTCCTGTCGCACGTGTCGCAGTTCGACCCAACGGACTGAAAAGCGACACTCACGATGTGCCTAGGTCGTTTCCTAAGTCCTTGCAGCATATGGACTCGATGACAGTGAGTCGGACGCTGGCATTCCCATTGCCCTTATCGCACACGTCCCGCGGCCGCATCCACGCGGTTGGACGGGGACGCAACCCACGAGTGCGAGGGTCTCCGGATGCGGGCGATTCGATCTGCGGTGCTGATCTTCCTGGCGATGTTCGCGGCGACCGCGGAGGTCGGGGCGCAGAGGGGAGGCGGCGGCGGTAGTCCCTCGGCGACTCTCCACTATGACGGCGGGGGCGCAGTCCCGCCGAACACGACGTTCTACGTCGACTACCAGCAATTCGTCCTGAGCCTCTGCGGGCTTGGCGCTATCACCGACACGATGGTGACCCATACTCGGCAGTACAACGGGTCGTGGGACAACGTCGCCCTGGCGGACGGCGCGCTGGCCAACTGCCCGTCTGGCGTCTCCGGCCAGGGCTACTACATCGAGTTGTTCAACCTGCTTCCCGGCAACAACTCGATCTCGGTGACTGCGAACGGCTCGGGGGGGTCGCTCAGTGCTCAGTTCAACATCAACTACATGCCTCCATACCAGGCTCAAGTGGGCATTCTGTCGCCCACGATGAGCATCGTTCCCAGCGGCCTCGCGACCGTGCCGATGACGATCACGAACATCGGCGCGAGCACGGGCCGCTTCTCGATCGTGGTGAGCTGCACGGGACCGCTGGTCAACTGCGGCAAGTCTGCGGGCGGGGCCTCCACGTTCTTGACGTCCTACCTGTCCTCGCAGGCTTCGGAAGTCATCGACTTGAGGGCGATCGGCGACAACTATGCGGGGGTGGGGAGCATCCAGGTCATCGCGACGCCGGAGTTGAGCTCGGTCTACGGCGACACTGCGAGTGGGTCGATCACCGTGGTCGCTCCACCGACGTTGCCGCTCACGGTCGCCCGAGGGGTCGCGAGTCAGGCGGCGCCGGTCAGTACGATGCACCCGTTGCGCTTCACGATCTCCAATCCGGACCCGCTCCTGACGCGAGTCGTGACCGCGTACACCACGTGCACGAACGGGATGTCGTGCGCGATCTCGCCCGCGGTCGCGAGCTACATCCTCGCACCGGGGCGGGACACGACGATCACGGTGAACCCGACCCGACCCGGATCGACCCTGCCGGGCGGCACGTATGTCAAGTTGAGCGCCTCCTCAAGCGGTCCGTATAGCGCTTCGGCGGACTCGACCCTCGTCACGACCGGCACCGCCCCGAGCTTCACGGCGACCGTGTCGGTGGTGGGGAATCCGGGCACATCCATCGCGCGCGACCAGTGCCTCTCGCTCTCGTTGGCCGCGGCGAGCGGTGCCGAGTGCGGAGCGCTTCGCGTGGCCCACGGCTTTCCTGGCGTCCGCACGATGGGCGTGGAACGCGCGCCGAGCCTGCTCTACCTCAGCGACCACGCCCTCGCCTTCACGCGAATCGTCGCGACCGTCTCCGTCGCGTACTCGGCGTCGACACCCGCGTCGATGAACGCCACGCTCGCCATCGCCGGCCAGCCGGCGATCCCCGCGAGGACGTACACCTGGGCCCCGGTCTGCTTTACCGAGGCGGGCTGCCGGATCGTCTTCCCCCTGACCACGACGCTGGCGACAGGAGAGTACGACTACACCCTCACGATCGCGCCGAACACCGGAGGATCGTTCCAGACGACCGGCAAGCTCGTCATCGTCAACCGCAGCGCAAGCGCCTTCGGCGGCGGCTGGTGGATGGGCGGGCTCGAGATCCTCAAGCCAGGCACGGCGTCGACCCGCATGCTCTGGGTCGGTGGGGACGGCAGCAGCCGCGTCTTCGTGCGGCAGAACCTGCCGGCGGACACCCTCTACTGGATCGCCGACAACCCGGTGAGCCGGGTCGACACGCTGAAGCGCATCACCGGCGGGTGGGAGCGGCGCCTCCCCAACAAGGCGCGCGTCGAGTTCGACGCGACCTTCCGGCACACAAAGACGGTGAACCGGCAGGGCCACACCACGCGGTTCGGGTACGCCGGAGCACGCGCCGTTCCCGACACCTTGCATCTTCCGATCCCCTCGGGTGGCTCGGGACGCTCGTTCCGGTTCGTCTACACGGGCTCCGCCGGAGTGGAACGCCTCACGACGATCGTCGCGCCCAACGGGAGCGGCGGCACGCACAGCACGACAGTGGACGTCGACGCGAACTTCCGCCTGACGCGGATCACTGCACCGTTCGACAGCACGGCGACCGACACGGTGCGGTTCGGCTACGCCACGGGCACGTCCCGGCTGCTGACCAAGCGCTACAGCCGCATGAATGACAGCGTCGGCTTTGTCTATGACTCAGCGTACACGGTCACGTCGGCGACGTCCTACTCGGGCCTCGCCGGTGGCAGCGAACCGAACGCCGTCATCGCGCTCTGCGCGGCCGAATCACGGTCGCTGACGACCTGCGGCCTCGACGCCGAGCCCGCGATCCCGCTCTCGTACCTTCGGGCGACGACACTCCTCAACGGAGCGCGTACCGATGTCCTCGACCGCATGATCTTCCAAGTCGGTCGCTTCGGGGCACCGGACTCGATCGTCGACGCCATCGGCAACTGGACGCGCATCAAGCGCCAGCACGGGACTTTCCCTGCACTCGTGACCGAGACCAGAGATCCGGCTGGCCTGGTGACGACGATGACGTACAACACCCGCGGTCTTCCGACCCAGTCGCAGGTGGTCGCGCCTTACGGCGGCTCCGACGCCATCACCACGATGACCTGGCATCCCACCTTTGACGTCGTGACGAAGACCGTCGCGCCGACGGGTGAGGTGGACACGCTCGCGTACGACGCTTACGGCAACCGGACCTGGCAGCAGCGCGGCACGCACGACTCGACGCGCGTCTACTTCTACTACGACACGTACCACCGGCTGGACTCGATCAAGCCGAGTGCTCTGCCGGCCGGGAAGCTCGCCGCCAGGTTCGTGTACGACGGCGCGCTCGGGAACGTCTGGAAGTCGCTCAGCGCCTTGGGGTTCACCACGGAAGCGTTGCAGGACTACATAGGCCGGGACACCCTGGTCTACTCGCCAACGGACTCGGCGCAGACATCCGGACAGCGCATGAAGGAGCACTTCGGACTCGACCACTATGGGCGGGCGCGGAAGGTGACGACCACCGGCGCCGCGCAGTCCGGCACGCTCAGCTGGGGCGGTGAGTCGGTGAGCCTGGCTGCACCTGAGCGCGTCTCCGTCGTGTGGACCCGCTTCGACAAGGAAGGAAGATCGACGCGAGTCACGCGGTACATGCCGCCGGATGGTTCACCCACCGTCCTCGGTCAGACGGACTTCGTTTACGACCGCCTCGGCCGACTGCGCTCCAAGGAGGAGATGTGGACGACCGGTCGCGACTCGATGATCTACAACGCCGCCGGCCTCCTGACCGAGAGCCGCAGTCGGAACGGTGACACGCTGCGGACCACCTACGATGTGCTCAATCGTCCGATGACGCGGACAGCCTCGGCGAAGCAGTTCGCCAAGGTGCCTTGCCTCGAGTGCCACAACACCATCTCGCACCCAGTGATCGGTGACACGACGAAGGCGCCGTTCTACGGGTCGAAGACCGCCCCGAACGTTGGCGTGCCGCAGATCATCATCCCGCAGGAGGTGGTCGTCTTCGGCTACGACCTTGCGGGCCGCATGACGCAGGCTGACAACCAGGAGGCAAAGGTCCGACGCGGCTACTACCCGAACGGAGCGCTGAAGGCGGACACGTCGCACATCCGGAACTACGATGCGTTCTACCAGTTCGGTGCCTTCACATCATCGCTCGAATACACCTACGACCTGAGCGGACGCCGGTTGACGCGCAAGGACAACGTCACCGGATTCACGACGGCCACGCAGAAGTATGCCTATGACGCGCTTGGCCAGCTCGCGTCGACGACCGACAGCCTGCATTCGGGGGCGAAGGTCTCCGCGACCTTCTCCTACGACGCACTCGGCCGGCTCCTGTCGCAGAGCGTGCCGGCCGCCAGCACCTCGGCGGCGTGGACCTACGATATCGAAGGCCGCCCGCTCACGCGCTCCGAGGAGATCTTCGCCGACACGATGCGCTACGACGCGCGCGGGAAGCGGATCGCGGTCGCCGGTCAGGCACTGATGGACGGCCTCAATCACGGGGCGGCGCTGATGGCGTACGACGGCCTCGGCCAGCTCGTCGCGAGCGTCAACAACGATCGCGAGCACAAGACGACCGGCGCCTTCAGTCTCGATGCGCTGGGGAACGTGCGCGTGAGCCACGCGAACCGGCTCGAGGCGGGATGGCCGAACGCCGAGCAGCTCGACTCGAGCTCGTATCAGGGGAGTCGGCTGCTGAGCAAGGTCGGTACCTTCTATCCGGAGAACCGCAACTCGACGCACGACCCGGCCACCGAGATCATCGATTCATTGATCGTCCAGTATGACAACGCCGGGAACGTGACCCACCAGCAGCTCATCAAACGGGAGTGGGAGACGAGCACGACCAGTGAGCGCGCGCTCTCCGGGCACCACTGGTCCTGGAACTACTACGACGCGAACAACCGGCTGCGATACGCCCAGCGCACGAACTATGCGAGCGCCGGGAAGGAGACCGTGTTCGAGGACTACTGGTACGATGCGCTCGGGCGCCGCGTGGCGGTGCGCACGCGCGCCGACTCGCTCACCTGCTTGGCTGGGGTGAAGACTGGGCACTGCCTGCAGACCTATATGCGTACGGTCTGGGACGGCGACCAGATCTTGGCGGAAGATCGCGGAGAGGGCGAGTGGTCGTCGGCCGATGCGGCGGTCGGCTCCGCACCGAGCATCCCGCCGTCGAATCCGTCATTGGCCGAGCACTACGGGAAGGTGCGCTATATGCAGACTGGGGCCATCGACGCGCCGATCGCAGTGTGGAAGGACGGGGCGGCGCGGGTGCTCCACCGCAACTGGCGAGGGAACGTCGCGGGCGCGACATTTGTAGCGACGGGATTGCTGGACAACACGACGGTCTGGCCGGCGGCGTACACGGACGAGTGGCTGCGTCCGGATGCGAACCAGACGTTGCCGACGCCGAATCGGTGGCTTGGCAGCCTGGTCGTGGACCAGCGCGATGCGACGGGAACGCTTTATCGGCGGAATCGGTACTACGATCCGACGAGTGGAAGATTCACGCAGGAAGACCCGATCGGGCTCGCGGGGGGGATGAACCTCTACGGGTATGCCGCCGGCGACCCGATCAACAACGCAGATCCCTTCGGACTCAATCCCTGCATCGTTGCGCCGCAGGTCTGCATCGCGATTGTTGTTGCGGGCGCGAGGGCGGCCTCCGCGGCAGCGAAGGCTCCAGCGGTTCAGCGCGGTCTTCAGCGCGCAGTGGACTTAGGTAAGGCGGGCGAGGCCCGCGTAAGCCAGGCGCTGGGCGATCTTGCGAAGAACTCGAGGGCCGTCGAAGCCATGCGCGGTCGGATCCCCGACTTCATCGATCGAGTGAACAATGCATTCCACGAGGTCAAGAACGTCAACTATCAGTACTACTCGCGGCAGTTGCGCGATATGGCGGACGGCGCTCAAGAGCTTGGAGCTAAGTTGACTATCTGGCTGCGCGATCCAAAGGCCGTGTCCGCTCCGTTGCAAGAGGCGGCGGAGCAAGGAAAGGTCATCTTGGAGAAGATTCCTTAAGGTTCGTGCTGAGTATGCGAGCAGTGGTGCTATCGCGATTTCGTTCAGAGCCGCCGCGCGGAGGTAAGTTGAGTCGGGGTGATCTAGCTCTCCTTGTTCGCACGACCCGCGCCATGGACTCCGAGGCGACCGCTCGTCGCGTTCTCGCAGCACTCGCGCATCACGGCGACCGCTGGATACCCCATCGTATGGGAACCGAGGAGCCATTGCGCAGTCCATTCAACGCGGACGGGTTCGCAGACCTTTGGTCGAGGCGCGAGAATCCGAGTGCCGATAGAGGAGGTGTTCTGTTCCGGTCGTCAGGCGAGCTGCGGTGCACGGGGTCGGTTGAGTGGCGGCGGGCATGGAATCATAGCTTCAACTCGATCGCGCTGCGAGTGCCGGCGGAGCGCGCAAGCGAGGAGGTGCTTCAGACGTTTCTCCTCCTTGCGCTAGAGCTTGCGTCGCTTCTCGATGCCGAACATGCCTGCATTCGAACTTCCGAAGAGTTCGAGTCGCAGCATCGTCCCCGCGGGCAGGGCGCCTATCTCGGCGTCGATTTGGCGAGCCACGTCCCAGGCATCTACTGGGTCAACTACTTCGGCCCGACACTTGTGCGGTTCTTCGGACTGGAACTGCTGCTGACGTGCCCAACGTGGCGCACCTGGCAGGCGGGCGCAGGCGTAGTGATTCAGACGGCCGACTCGCCATCTCAGTGGAATTCCTCGGACGCGCTACGGACGAAGGCGCGAGTGCGGGCTCATTTGGGTGAACGCACCATCTTCGATGTGTCGTGTCCGCGGCGCTCGACGATTGCCCCGACGTACGACTTGAGTCAGGTCCGAGTGGGAGCGCCGCCTCAAGGCGTCGCCGCATCGTCTCCAGCTGGTCACTTCTTCGCGGACGAGGCCGCGGCGAGGGAGTTCCTGGATGGCGCGCCGACCCGCTGTCGAGCGTTCTCCGAGTCGATTGGCTCATCATCGGCACTGGACCTCTCGCCGGCAAGCTTGTCGTTGGTAGATGCGATGGTTACCTCACCGAAGACGGAACGGAATCCCGACGATCAAGCCTTCACGCTCGACATAACTGCCTACTATGGGGAGGTCATCAGACGCAATCTCGGGGGCTCGTGGACGATTGCCTCTGACGACTCGCGACTGCCAGTGATTGTCCTGCCCACGGGGGAAGTCGAGTACCCGCTGGTGCGTGCACTCAAACTGCTCGACGGAGGGGACACGCTCCGCGAGTGGTATGATTTCGTGGCTGCCGGTGGGACCCGCCGACTACGAGCTGCCCTGTCTCGTCCGTGAGCTTTCTGACGCTGGGTCAGGCTCAAGGACTTCCGACGCGTGCCTCGGGGCAACGACTGACCAAGTAGAAGGACTTCGATTCACGCAGGAAGACCCGATCGGGCTCGCGGGGGGGATGAACCTCTACGGGTACGCTGATGGTGATCCCATCAACAATTCGGATCCCTACGGGCTATGGGCGGTAGCAGCGGTTCAAGCCCTGATCGTGCTGGCCAGTCCGCAGGCAAGGGAAGGACTTCTACGCGCCGTGAATGTTGCTGTGGGCTTCGTTTCCGCCGCAGTCAGCGGGGCGTCAGTCTCGAGTGGAACGAGCGCGGGGTATCCAGGCAGCCCCAGCAGCGCGGCGGCGGCGGACGCCGCCGCCGTCAACTATAGGCCCGGGGGTAGATTTTCGGGCAGAACAAAGGAGCAGATTGATCGCGATGCGACCTCTGCCACAGGACAAGAGGGAACGTGCGAGTTCTGTGGAATCACCCTGGTGCCAGCACCGGGCTCGCCAAACAGCACCGAGTACGACCACCAGAATCCAAGATCAAAGGGTGGCGACAACAGTCCAGGGAACGGCCGCCGGTCGTGCCGGACCTGCAATCGTGAGAACGGGGCAAAGGATAAGCCAGACCCAAGAGCGAAGAAGGAACCCTCGGCACCGCAACCATAGCTCCCATTCTTCGCCGATATGCCCACAAACCAATCTCAGGCGTGGCATAACATGCTGTTCATCTCCCCAGAGGGCCGTCAGGAGGCTCTCTGGGTCGAGGAACGCGCGTCAGGTTCCTACCGAGTCCTTAGTGTCCCGGTTTGGTTCTATGGCGTCTCGAAGGGATCGATTGTGGAGGGCGATCGAGGTGACCCGTCGCAGCTACGATTCGTTCGCGTGCTACGCGACTCTGAGGGGGCCACGGTCAGGTTCATTGTTCCCAGCGGTAGCGTTGCAAGTGAGGTGTACCTCGCTCGTGTCATTCCGGATGCGATCCAGGCAGGTCTGTTCATCGGGCCAGCGACGTTCTTCAATCCCCGACTGGTCGCTGTGCATGTGCATTCGCGATCCGACTGGTGGCCGAAGGTGGGGAGTTACCTCGATAGTCTGGTCGCAGAAGGTGTGCTCCAAGAGTGGGAGGTCGGTGATCCCGATCAGTACTTAGCCGAACATCAGGAGAGTCCCGAGAGCCGGGGGGAGCAGAGGCCGGTGCTGCGCCATCCGCTTCCCGTTGAAGGAGCTCCAGGACAGCACTTGAGTTAGGCATCGAGCGACTGTCGGCCGGGTCGAACCCCGAGGCGCGGTCAGCCTAATCGGTGCGCGGCAGGCAGTCATGCATTCAGTCGGAGCGTCCACGAACTCGGACCGCCGCGTTACTGGACGCGGAGATTCACGCAGGAAGACCCGATCGG
>JANNLH010000057.1:0-13379 GCA_031396725.1 Gemmatimonadaceae bacterium
GCACCTCGGCCAGGCGTTCGTGCAGGTCAGAAAATTGCATAACACTTGATATTACTGGGTGTTAGGCTGTTCCGAAAGTGATGTGGTTCGGATAGTGGTCTTGTGAAACGGCGGGTCACCACAGAGGACACAGAGGGCACAGAGCGGCGCCGTCCCCGGCACGGCGTGCCTCTGTGCCCTCTGTGTCCTCTGTGGTGACCGCCGTCCGGGGACCGCGCGCACGACTATCCCGGCCCAAAACCCGGCTCGACCCTGGCTCGCACGACCGCCGGCAACCCATCCACGTCACGCTCGAGATACCACACGGAATCCCCCTCGGCCTCCACGAACTGCGCCCGCAGCGGGAGCGCAACTCGCCCCAGAAAGCGCCCGTCCCGCGTGAACACTTCGTACACGGGCGGCTCCCGGAATCGTGCCGGTGGCGGACCGTCGGGCCGCTGCGACTCGCGCTCGGCCTCCGGGATCAGCTCCGAGGGTGTGGCGACGCGCACCCAGATGCGGCCGTCGCGCGCGACCGAGAGGCCGCGCACCGGGGGCTTCCGGTCCGGGAGCGCCGGGCCGTTCCAGGTCCAGTCCGGCACGTTGCGGCGGAGATTCGCCGTGATGGTCTCCTGCTCGAGGGCACGCTCGTCGTCGGAGACGGCGATCGCGGCAGCGTCGCGCTCGATGCGCAGCGCGCGCCCTGGACGGCTCGACTCGATCACGTAGGTGCCGGAGCTCACCGAGACGAAGTGACCATCCGGATGCCAGGCCCAGATGAACCGCGGTGAATAGCGCGCGTTGGACGCCGACGTGTTGCCGCCGCCGCTCGCGATGTAGACGAGTGCGTTCGCCGGCAGTGCGGGCGGGACCAGCGAGTCGGTCCACGCGCCCTCCGCGCCGAGGCGCACGAGGCCCATGCGCCCAAGGATCTCGGTGTCGGTCGGCGGAGTCACCGGACGCACGAGATACAGCGCTCCAAGGGCGTCGCTGCGCAGTCCGTCGTTCGAGCTGAATCCGCCCGGCACGACCCACGCCTTCTCGAAGTCGCCATCGGCTGAGAAGAACGAGATGCGCGCGTTCTGCGCATCCCAGAGAGCGAGCCGCCCGTCGGAGAGCACGGTCATGCCGTTGTTCGAGTTGAACTCACCGGGGCCGGCGCCCTGTCGCCCGATGCGGCGCTGCAGCGCGCCGGCCGCATCGAACAGGAAGAGCGTGCGCGCCGCCCGGTCGAACACGAAGAGTCGTCCATCGCGCCCGACGTCGAACTCCGACACCTCAGCGAAGAGGGAGGTGTCATCCGCCTCCGGCGCGATGCGCAGGCTCTCCACGACGCGCCGCACCCCGGCCTCAGGCACCGCGCCGGCCGTGCGCGCCGCGACCGTGTCGGTGCGCGTGCTGTCGAACAGCGTTGCGAGACCCGCACTCCCGGCGGATGACGCCGCCCCCTCGCCGCACGCAGCGGCACCGAGGAGGACGGCGGCGATCAGGGCGACGAGGTGACGGTCTGTCATGGGGAGCGGGGTTGGGGTCGGACATTCGACAACCGGGGTTCGGCGACCGTTGCAACGACGGTAGCCATTCCCGACATCGGGCGAGGACCCGGAATTGCATTTCATCACCGAGAGCACAGAGTACACAGAGAACGGCTTCTGCCTCGTAGGAGGTTGCTTGGTGGACGGATCCCTCCACCAAGCCCACTTCAACGGCAGTTGCCGATCCGTCGTTGCAGCTCCTCTGTGCCCTCTGTGTCCTCTGTGGTGACCCGCCGTTACGGACTCGGCTCAGCGGCGCCCGCCTTCACGCGCCACGAGAAAGGTACGGAGCTCCCGTTCCGAGCCCACGCGCCGGAGTCCACCGTCCACCACGACCGAGACGACCTCGCGCTCCTCGGACACCACGATCACCACCGCATCCGTCTCCTCGCTGAGGCCGATCGCGGCGCGGTGCCTCGTCCCGAGATTGCGGTCGAGCGGTGCCGACGAGAGCGGCAGGATGCAGCCGGCCCCGACGATCTGGTCGCTGCGCACGATGACGGCGCCGTCGTGCAGGGGCGAACTGTGCGCGAAGAGCGAGACGAGCAGCTCGGCGTTGACCGTCGCCGAGAGCGCGGTGCCCGTCTGCAGCAGCGGCCTGAGTGAGACGTCGCGTTCGACCGCGATGATGGCGCCCCAGCTGCGCCGGGCAAGGCGGAAGGCGGTGTCGGCCAGCACGCCGGCGGCATCGGTGGTCGCCTCGTCGCGCCGCATCAGCCAGCCGAGACGGCGCCGGCCGAGGTTGGCGAGCGCGGCGCGCAGCTCGGGCTGGAAGATCACGAGCGCCGCGAATGCGCCGTAGGTGAACGCGAGGCCGAGCACCCAGGTCAGCATCGTGAGCTTCAGCACCCAGGCCGCGGCGTAGGCGAGCACGAGCACGACGATGCCGGCGAGCATCTGCAGCGCGCGGGTCCCGCTGATCAGCAGGAGCCCGCGGTAGAGGACGAATGCGACAAGCGCGATCTCGAGGAGATCGCGCCAGCCGAAGGTCAGGAGGGAGCCGCCGAACGGCACGCGCGCCTCAGCCGCGCGGGCGCGCGGGCGGCATCACGCCGGCGACGGCTCGGGTCCGCCCAGGAGCGGCACGCGGCGCGGTTCAAGCGCCGCCGCCGGCTTGTCCGCCGACGGCAGCGTCGTCGGCGGATCCACGCGCGGGGGGAGCGGCTCGCCCCGCTCGAGCAGGTGGATGTCGTCGCGCGTGAGCGTCTCGCGCTCGAGCAGCGCCGCCGCGATCCGGTCGAGCAGCTCGCGGTGCGTCGTCAGCGTATCGGTCGCGCGGTTGTAGGCCTCGTTGATCACGCGCGAGACCTCGTCGTCCACCTGCTGCGCCGTGCGCTCCGAGACCTGGCGGCGGCTCATGAGCTCGCGGCCGAGGAAGACCTCCTGCTCGTTGTCGCCGACGAGGATCGGGCCGATCGCGTCGGAGAGCCCCCATTGCGAGACGTAGCGCCGTGCCAGCCCGGTCGCGAACTGGATGTCGCTCGACGCGCCGGTCGTCACGTGGTTGCGCCCGAAGATGATCTCCTCGGCAACGCGGCCGCCGTACGCCATCACGAGACGCGCCTCGAGCTGCTCGCGCGTGATGCTGACGCGGTCGTCCTCGGGGAGCGTGAAGGCGAGCCCGAGGGCGCGCCCGCGGGGCACGATCGTCACCTTGTGCAGCGGGTCGTTCCCCTTCACGCGGATCGCACAGACGGCGTGCCCGGCCTCGTGGAACGCCGTCAGCCGGCGCTCCTCCTCGCGCATCACGAGCGACTTCCGTTCGGCGCCGAGCATCACGCGGTCCTTGGCGTCCTCGAAGTCGACCATGTAGATCTTGTCGTGATTGCGGCGCGCCGCGAGCAGCGCGGCCTCATTCACGAGGTTCGCGAGATCCGCACCGGCCATGCCCGGCGTGCCACGCGCGAGGCGGTGGATGTCCACGTCCTCGGCGAGCGGCTTGTTCCGCACGTGCACCTTGAGGATCCCCTCGCGACCGCGCAGGTCGGGGGCATCCACCACGATCTGGCGGTCGAAGCGGCCCGGGCGCAGGAGCGCCGGGTCGAGCACGTCGGGACGGTTGGTCGCGGCGATCAGGATCACGCCGTCGTTCGACTCGAAGCCGTCCATCTCGACGAGCAGCTGGTTCAGCGTCTGCTCGCGCTCGTCGTGCCCACCGCCGAGTCCGGCACCGCGATGACGGCCGACCGCGTCGATCTCGTCGATGAAGATGATGCAAGGCGCGTTCGCCTTGCCCTGCTCGAAGAGGTCGCGCACGCGCGACGCGCCGACGCCGACGAACATCTCGACGAAGTCGGAACCCGACAACGAGAAGAAGGGACGCCCCGCCTCACCCGCGACCGCGCGCGCCAGCAGCGTCTTGCCGGTGCCCGGCGGGCCGACCAGCAGCGCGCCCTTCGGGAGCCGGCCGCCGAGCTTCGTGAACTTGGCCGGGTCCTTCAGGAACTCGATGATCTCGCGCAGTTCGACCTTCGCCTCGTCCGCACCGGCGACGTCGGCGAAGGTGACCTTCGGCGTATCACCCGACAGGAGCTTCGCCTTCGACTTGCCGAACGAGAAGGCCTTGTTGCCGCCGGCCTGCATCTGCCGGAAGAGGAAGATCCAGATGCCGAAGATGATGATCCAGGGCAGGATGCTGATCAGCACCGAGCCGATCGAGACCCGCGGGTCCTCAGCCTTGATCGCGACCTGCTTCTCGCG
This sequence comes from Gemmatimonadaceae bacterium, assembly GCA_031396725.1. Classification (GTDB taxonomy): domain Bacteria; phylum Gemmatimonadota; class Gemmatimonadetes; order Gemmatimonadales; family Gemmatimonadaceae; genus Pseudogemmatithrix. The sequence goes on from JANNLH010000057.1 coordinate 4,215, forward strand.
CAGCCGCTCGATCTCCTTCTCGGAGTTCGAGACCGGGAGCTTGGTCGTGAAGCGCTTGGACTCGCGGCCGTCGATCAGCACGCTGCTCTTGAACTCGCCGGTGACCTCGCGGCCGCCGACGACGGTCACGCGCGAGATGTTGTCCGCGGTGAGCTGCGTGTCGTAGATCGAGTAGTCGATCGCGGTGGACTGCTGATTGCCTCGCGTCGCGTACTGGATGAACATCACCGGCACGAGGATCGCGATCAGCCAGAACGAGAGCGTCTTCGAGAACTTGCCGAAGCCGCCGGGCTTGTTGGCGGGAGGGGTCGCTGGAGGCATCTGGGGTTCCTTTTTCGCCTACTGGAGGCTGGCCACGTACGGGACGTGCCGGAAGTTCTCGGCGTGGTCCAGACCGTAGCCGACGAGGAATTCATTCGGTGCGTCGAATCCGATGAAGCGCGTCGGATGATGCAGTTCGGTGGCGATGTTCTTGTGCAGCAACGCGCAGATCTCGAGCGACTTCGGATTCCGTTCGCCGAGCAGCGCGAGCAGGCGCTGCAGCGTCCGGCCGGAATCGACGATGTCCTCGACCAGCAAGATGTGCTTCCCTTCCAGCGTCGTCTCCGGATCGTACACCAGACGGACCATCCCGGACGAGACCGTGGCGTCGCCGTAGCTGGAGGCCACGAGGAAATCCACGTGCAAGGGCCGACGGATCTGCCGGACGAGGTCGGCCAGGAACACGAAGCTGCCCTTGAGCAGCCCGAGCACCAGCAAGTCGCCGTCCGGATAGGCGGCCGTGATCTCCTCGCCAAGCTCGTGCACCCGACGAGCGATGGTCGCTTCGTCGAACGCGATGCGCTTGACGGCGCGGCCGAGGAGGCGCGGATCGTCCCGAACGGCAGGTACGGTCATCTCTACAATATATAGGCAGAATCAGCCTCCAGCGTTCCCGGTCGGAGCCCGGGCCGCCCGCCGGACCACGAACGTGGACGCGGTCCGCTCGATGCACGCGTCCCCGGCCAGCGGGATGCGCGACCCCGCCGTCGAGCGGGGCGCCCACGCCGCCGCCCGCTCCAGTCCGCGACGGTCCAGCGCCACCCCGAGCCGACCCGCCACCGCGGGCCAGAGCACCTCCCATTCGCGAACGCCGAGGTCCTGCACCGCCTCCGCGCGGACTACCACGGATGCCTCGGGTCCATCACCCCTCGTCCCGATGGCTCCCGTGACCCCCGCACCGAGCGCATCGACGCAGCGCTCGACCTCCGCACGCCATCTGCCGGCGCGCGCGGCGAGGTCGAGGCACCACGACCCGAATCCGGGATGCGAGCGCTCCAGCGCGGGCAGCAGGTCAAGGCGCACGCGGTTGCGCTGGTGCGCGCGGTCGGCATTCGACGGATCCTCGACGATCGCGATCGCCCGATGGCCGGCGTACGCTCCGACAGTCGCGCGCGATACGCCCAGCAGCGGACGGATCACGGGCGTGCCCATCGGACCGGGACCCGAGGCGGACATCCCCGCGAGACCGCGGACTCCGGCGTCGCGCAGGATCCGCTGCACGACGGTCTCGATCTGGTCGTCGGCCGTGTGCGCGGTGACGACGGTGGCCTGGAGTTCGCGCGCCCGGCCCGACAGGAAGGTCCATCGGGCGTGGCGCCACGCGGCTTCCCCGCGGGCCGCGCCGGGTGCGAGCCCATCGCGCACGACCGGAAGGCCCAGGCGCTCCGCCGTTTCCACGACGAGATCCGCCGCGCGACCGGCCGCCGCGCCGGTGCCGTGGTCGAACGTGGCGACCGCGGCCACCTCGCCCGCGCGAACGCGCGTCATCGCGTCGAGCAGGACCATCGAATCGCGGCCGCCGGAGACGGCCAGGACCCAGCGCCCGGGAGGCATCGCGGCGACTGCACGCGCGACCGCCACCACCGCTTCACTTTGCGAAGTCACCCTGATAAGATACCGGGCATCGCGGCGTGCGACGCCTCCCGCAACACCAGCATCCGGAGTCCTGACGTGGAACAGCAGTTCGGCGGCCCCTTCGGCACCCTCATCGCCGGCCTCGGCATGGGCGCGTACTACATCGGCCTGACGTGGATCAACATCCTGCTCGGGATGGTGCTCACGCCGTTCTTCATCATCCCGCTCACTTGGGTGCAGGACGCCATGAAGAAGCGCGCCGAGGCGAAGAACGCGTAGACGTCGGCTGCACCGGAACGATCGGGGCTCGCTTCGGCGAGCCCTTTTTGTTGACCACGAAGGCGCGATGGGCTGAAGAAGGGCGAAGGAAGCCGCTGCCCGCTCTTCACCACGGAGACTCGGAGGGACGGAGGAAGGACGGAGAGGGACTTTGGGGGTACCGCGCGCGCCGCACGGCTTCGGACGCGACGCAGCGACCCCGTAGTCTCTGTTCTTCCTCCGTCACTCCGTGACTCCGTGGTGAACGCAGCCGCGGGTGCCGGCTTCGTCGTTCTTCAGCGCTTCGTGTCTTCGTGGTGAAGCACTTGCGCGGCGCCGGGACGTGGCGAGGTTAGAGGGACCCTTCCCCCGACCGGAGCCAGACAGGTGTTCCCACTGCTCGTCGTCCTCGCCGTGATCGTGATCTGGGGCGTCGTCGCATACAACGGCCTGATCGCGCTGAAGAACCAGACCGCGAACGCGCTCAAGCAGATCGATGTGCAGCTCAAGCGCCGGCACGACCTGATCCCGAACCTCGTGCAGGCCGTGCAGGGGGCGATGGATTTCGAGAAGGACACCCTTGCCGCCGTCATCAGCGCTCGGAACAGCGCCGTGAAGGCCGCCGCCGGACTCGATCCGCAGCACGTCGCCGCGACCGCCGCCGCCGAGGGACAGCTCTCGGGCGCGCTCGGCCGGCTGCTGGCCGTGGTGGAGGCCTATCCCGACCTCAAGGCGACCGCGAATGTCGGCCAGCTGCAGGAGGAGCTCACGTCCACCGAGAACAAGGTCGGCTTCGCGCGGCAGCTCTACAACGACACCGCGACGCTCTACAACACCAAGCAGCAGCAGTTCCCGACGAATTTCGTGGCGGGGATGGCCAAGGCCCAACCGGCGGAGCTCTGGGCGATCGAGGACGTGGCCGAGCGCGCGGTCCCCCAGGTCGAGTTCAAGCGCAACGGCTGACCTAGCGGCGCTCACGACTGATCCTGGGCGGACGCGCCCGTGAATCTCTTCCAGCAGCAGGCAGTCAACCGCCGGAAGTCACGGCTCCTGATCGCCGGCTTCCTGCTCTTCTTCGCATGGCTGGGTTTCGGCGGGGACTATCTGGCGTGGCAGTACACGACCGGGGCGGAGCCGGGCGCGTACCGGCATCAGTTGCCCTGGTTCGGCTTCGTGCTGGCGGCGATCGGTGTATTCCTGGTGCTCCACATCCGCCGCACCGGCGCCCAGAAGGTGCTCTGGTCCACGGGCGCCAGGGAGCTCGACCAGGCCTCCACCGATCAGGAGCGGCAACTGGTCAATGTGGTCGAGGAGATGGCGGTGGCGTCCGGCGTCGCCCGCCCGCGGATCTGGCTGATCGACGACCCGGACCCCAATGCCTTCGTGACGGGGACCGACGCGATGAAGAGTCACCTGGCGGTCACGACAGGGCTGATCGCGATGCTCGACCGGGACGAGTTGCAGGGGGTCGTGGCTCACGAGATGGGGCACGTGAAGAACCTCGACATGCAGCTGATGACGCTGGTGGCGGGTCTGGCGGGAGCGATCGCGCTTCTTGCCGACGGCAGCGGGCGGATCCTGCGAGGGGGGACTCGCATCGGTCGCGTGTCGGGGGGCGGGGGGCGCCGCGGGGGTGGCAAGGGCGGCAACCCGGTGCTGCTGATCCTCCTCGTGGTCTGGCTGATCAGCTGGCTGCTGGCGCCCCTGATCACGCGCCTCCTGGCGCTGGGGATCAGCCGGAAGCGGGAGTATCTGGCGGACGCCATGTCGGCCCAGTTCACGCGGAATCCTCTGGCGCTGGCGAGCGCGCTGCAGAAGATCGAGCGCGCGGGCGCGCCGACCCGGGCGATCAAGAGCGGGGTCGCGCACCTCTGTATCGCCGACCCACTGGAGCGACGGGTGTCGCAGCGTGAGGGTCGTCTGGCCGACCTGCTCGGCACGCATCCGCCGATGTCGCTCCGGGTGGCGAGACTCAAGGCGATGGGATTCCAGGCGCTCAAGGGGACCGGTGACCTTGCGCCGAGTTGACAGTCTTCCGGTCGCGAGCGGATTGGACGCCTTGGCGGCGGGTCCCGGCGGCGCGGGCCGGATTCGGGCGGCGCGAGCCCAGCGGCGGCGGACGATCAGCGGGGTCGGCGGCGCGGGCGGTCGCCGAGAGCCGTCTTCGGCGGCTGGCGTGGCGGGGATAGGCGAGCGCTCGTTCGGATCCGTGTTGGAATCAACAAATGTGATCTGCATGCGATCGGACAGCTCGATTTCGCGTTATGCACTCGCTTTTGCATGCAGTCTCAGCGATATGCAATCAATATTTCACTTCAATGCGGCGAGCTATCGTCGCATTTTTTATTGACTTATCATTACCTATGTCTCATCCAAGGTGAGGCACGGCGTCCTGTCAACATACTTATCAACACAACGAGCCATTCCATGACGAAGTCCATCGCTATCCTGGTCGGTCCTGACTACGAGGACCTCGAGGTCTGGTATCCGAAGCTCAGACTCGAGGCCGCCGGATACGACGCCCCGCTCGTCGGATCCGCAGGCACCACCTTCAAAGGAAAGCACGGCTATCCGGCCCCGGTCGAGCGTTCCATCGCCGATGTCAGACCAGCCGATTTGGCGGGAGTGCTCGCCCCCGGCGGCTGGGCGCCCGACAAGCTCCGACGCGACCCGGCGGTCCTCGACTTGATCCGGACAGTCCACCAGGCCGGCGGGCTCGTCGCCACGATCTGCCACGGACCCTGGATCCTCATCAGTGCCGGCATCGTTCGCGACCGCCGACTGACCTCCACCGTGGGCATCCGGGACGACCTCGTGAACGCCGGCGCGAGATGGGTCGATCAGGCCGTGGTCGTGGACGGCAACATCATCTCCAGCCGCGTCCCGAAGGACCTGCCGGCGTTCGGTGAAGCCATGATCGACTGGCTGGCGGGCCGCAGAAGCGCTTAGTTCGAGGCGGGGAGATTGCGGCTGCGGTGCTTTGGCGGACTACCTCAAGGGCCGGGACGCAGCTGCCGATACTCGGGGCATCTCCCTTGAGGGCTCCCCGTGTTCAGGCTTCGGACGGCGCTTCTGGTCTGCTCGCTCGGCCTCCCGGGGATCGCGGAGGGGCAGCAGCAGGCTCGCGCCGGCGTCGGAAGTGTCGCGGTCGGCGTGACCGCGCGCCTCGTCGTCGGCGTCCGCGTTGATGCCCGACAGACCGGACCGGCCGAAGTCACGACCGCAGCCGACGGCTCCAGGGCGGTGATGATCCCCGTGAGCGCCGCCGCCAACCTCGCTTGGCAGCTCTCACTCTCGCTCGGCGACGGCGCCCGTCATGGGGTCGTCGAGGCCCTCGACGCATCCGGACGCTGGACGCCGATCCCGGAGGAGGCGCTCGCACCGCTCATCGTCGGGGAGGGCGAGCGCACGAATCCGGTCGCCGTCACGGTGAGATTGCGCCTGTCGGACCCGCGGGACCTGCCGCTCGTAGAGGGCGCGAGGCTCCGGATGGAGCCCAAGGAAGCCGGCGCGCCCTGAGCCTCGCGCCCTGAGCCTCAGGGCGCGGTGATCGTCAGCTGGAGCGGGAGGCTGTAGAAGCCCGGAACGTCGAGCGTCCAGCCGTAGCGCGCCCGCAGCTGCAGGCCTACGATCGTCCCCGAAGTGGGTGGTCCCGCGCTGATGGTCTGCGGCACGAGTCCCAGGTCGGCGAAGGGCCCGCCGGGCGCCAGCGCCCATTGGAGATCCGCCGCGGGCTTGTCCTGCCGGGCGGCGAGGGGGCTCCCTGTCCAGAGCGCGCTCGAGGCGGAGAGACTCACCGACCACGACTGGTTCGCGCGCACGGTGACCGGAACGGCGATGGGCGCTCCGAAGCCCGACGTGAAATCGGCGGCCGTGGCCGCCCCGAGGGCCACCGCGCCGGTGGGGATCGACATCCGGACGGCGGAGACGATCGTGATCGTGAGGGCGAAGCTCGCCGTCCCCCCGACCACGCAGGCGGCCTGGTTGTTCACGCTGCAGTTGCCCTGCGCCCGCGCACTGGCGGCGAAGGGCGCCAGGAGGAGCAGCGACGCGCCCACGCGCCGGATCAGCCGGCCGAGTGGCGTCACGGGACCCCGCGGATCGCGGTGAACGCGCCGCTCGTGCCGTTCGAGAGTTGGATCCAGTTGCCCCGCATCGTGTCGGCGACGAGGCGTGCCACGTGCCGACGCCCACCGGAAGGCAGCAGCACGTCGAAATCGACGTCCGCCGTCCCGATAACGCGGCCACTCACCGGTCCGCCCTCCAGCCGCGAGCCGCCGACCGGATCGCGTTCCTCCCATGAGAGCTGCCCCTGCACCACGTCACCGGACTGTGATGCCACCACGAATGCGCCCTCGAGGGTGAGCGCCGGCGCCGCCTGGGTGCCCGTGTACTCCCACGTGCCGCGGACGTCGGCGACGTCGCCGGATGCCGCCGTCGAGGAGACGCAAGCTTGGGTCAGGACCAGCAGCGCGAGCGCGCACCGCTGGCGCGCCGTGCTCATCGCTCGCTCCGGTCGCCGCTCTGGTTCCCGCTTCGTGGCGCGCCCGAGCGCGAGGGCGGAACGATCACGCGGATCACCCGTCCACGCAGCCCCACCGCCACCTCGCGCCGCTGCCTCGACTCGACCGTGACGGAGAGTCCCTCCGGCAGGCGCAGCGGCTCGCGGAGCCGCGTGAAGTCGAAGCGCGGAGCGTAGGTCCCGACCGGCACGTCCTCGAACGCGACGGTCGAATCGCTGGTCCGGCGCCCGACCCACTCGAAGCCGGTCTGGTCGCGGAGCACAACGGTCGCCATGGAGATGTTCACGTCAGGCACGCGCCCCTCCTCGTCGGCGAAGAGGTGCAGCGTGAGGATCGCCGTGCCGGTGGTCAGCAGCGGGATGTCGGCGCGCTCGAGCGTATCGGCGGCCAGCAGCGGGTGCGCGAGCAGGCCGACCGGAAGACTTCCCTGCTCCACGCGGGTGCGGCCGCGCGCGCGCGACGGCAGTCGGTAGCGTCCGCGCGCATCCGTCTCGGCGCGGGCATCGCCGCGGCGGAGGCGCACGCCGCCGACGCCCGGCTCGCCCTCGTCGCGGCGTCCGTTGAGATTGCGGTCCTCGTACACGACGCCCTCTGGCCCGAGCGCAGCGGCCGCGCGCACGCGCGTGGCGGCTGAGACGCGCATCGCGGCGATCCATCCCGCGCGTCCCTGCGCGTCGCGGAAGTACGGATTGCGTTCAGCGCTCAGCGCGAGGTCGAATCCGCCCGCGATCCCCACCACGAATGATGCGCGCGTGACGAAGAACGACTGCAGTGTGCCGAGTCGCTGGTACTCCGCCTCGGTCTCCAGGCGCGCGGCGCGTCCGCCCACCGTCACCGGGATCGCGCTCCAGCGCGCCGAGGCGTACCAGATGTCGGAGGGCAGGCCGACGCCCGCCTCGGTCAGCTGCAGGCCCGCCGAGGCGTCCAGTGCGCCCAGCGTCCGGAGCGCCCGCGTGGCGTGCAGTCGCCAGGCCTGCTGGCCGGCGACCTGCTCCGACACGCGTCCGCCGAGCAGCTCGGTCCGACGCGTCACCGCGCCGACGCTGCCTTCGGCCGAGAGCGCCACCGGACCGCGCCGCCACTCGTACCCGCCGGTCACTGCCCGGTCGCCGGCGCCGAAATCCCCGAGGTCTCCGGCGCTGGCCTCGGCCGCGAACGACGAGAGCTGCCCGCGCAGGGAGAGCGTCGCCGTCGGGGAGAGGTCGAAGCGCTGGCCCACGATGTACGAGGAGGTCCGCAGGGAGCGGAAGACGGCGCCCACGTCGCTCGTGCGCGACAGCGCCGCGTCCACCGACCACCGCTCGGTGATCAACCGCGAGGCCTGCAGCTCGAGCTCATCGGTGGCGCGCGCGAAGGCCGCGCTCCCGCCCGGTGCGTGCACCACGCGCAGGTGGACGCGCTCGCCCGATCGCTCGTGCGTGGCGCTCATCGCCACTCCCGCGCCGCTCGCGCGCGCACCGCTGCGATAGCCGAGCGCGCCGCCGAGACGCAGCGTGCCGAGCGGTTCCGACTCGAAGTCGGCGGTGACCGCCGTGAGCTGGCGCCCCGAGAGCACACCGCCGCGTTCCACCAGGTGTGACGCGGCGCCGCCGAAGCGGCCGAATGACGCATCGCGCCAGAGTCCCGCGCCGACGAGTGAACCCGTTGCGCCGACGGCGCCGACGGGCCGACCGGCGAACGCCCGCGCCTCGTACGATCCGCGCGTGCCCTGCGCCGCGACGCCCTGTCCGATGACGTTCACGCCCGCCAGATCGGAGAGCCGGTTGAGGGCGTTGCCCGCGCTGACGTCCCACGTCTTGCCGCTCACGGATGCCGAGAACGGCGCGCCGAATGCGCCGACGCCGGCGAGTCCTTGGGTGACGATGCCCGAGTGCCGGACCTGCGGCAGGAACCGGGCGCGCACGCTGATCTCCTCCGTGACGGGTCCGTCGAGGGTTGCGCCGGCGAAGGCCGCCGCGCCGGCGCTGCTCGCGGCCAGCGCGACCACGGGCGTGAGCGTCAGTCCCTGCGACGTCGTGGCCGAGGCGTTGACGCGCAGCATCGTCCGGAAGAACACACGGGCCGCGAGCGCGCCCGAGAGCGGCGTCGCGCTCGCCTCGACGTAGTGATCGCCGATGCCGGCGTCGAGCGGGATGCCGACCAGCACCGCGATCTCCGACTGGCGGCGCGGGAGCAGCACGACGAGCCGCTCGGGTTCGGCCGGACGCTGCGACCATCCCTTCGGCACGCGGACCGCCACCGAGAGGGTCTCCGGGCCATTCCCTTCGTTGAGGACGCGATAGGCGAGTTCGACGCGGTCACCGGCGCGCAATCCGACGACCTCGCGCGTGCCGGTCACGAGGAGCGCGCGCTCCGCCGGGATGCGGACGACGATCGGCTGCACGACGGCCGTGCGACCGCCGCCGCGGAACTCGACCTCCGCGATCTCCAGCGGTCCCGCGGGAAGCACGGAGGGCACGCGCAGCGAGAGCAGCAGCGGGCGCGCGAG
>JANNLH010000157.1:0-17604 GCA_031396725.1 Gemmatimonadaceae bacterium
GGTGTAGCCGCCCGATGTCTGCGGCACGCCGTTGCGTGGCGGCTTGCCGTCCGCGCCCGGTCACAGGCCGCAGCGAGCAGCACCGCGGCCGCGACCGCGGCCGCGAGCGCGGCCGGCCGAGTGGGGAATGCCAAGCGCCTATTGGACCGTCGGCCGCGGCAGGAGCTTTGCCGCCCAGAGGCCTGAGTTGAAGTCCGTCCAGAGGACCTTTCCCTTCCACGGCATCGCGTTCATCACGAACGGCGCGTTCGGGGTGTAGCCCTGCGGATCGTACGGCTTGAAGACCGCGATCTCGCGGTTCTGGTGCTCGAGGTTGCCCATCAGCTCGCCCGAGACGTCGACGAGGCGCACGCCGCCGTCGTAGTACGCCTGGTAGAGGATGTCATCCTCGACGATGATGTCGTGCGACCCGTAGTCCTCGAGGTGGTAGCGACCGACCGCCATCGGCTTCATCGGGTCGGTGAAGTCCACGATGTGGGTGTAGCCGCCCGATGTCTGCGGCACGCCGTTGCGTGGCGGCTTGCCGTCCGCGCCCGAGAGCGAGTAACCCGAGCCCTCGAACACGCGCCCGCGCCGGCTCATCTCCTCGTCGCCGATGAACAGGTAGGTACGGCCGGTGCTCTTCTGGAAGTACGGGAAGATCTCGTGGCCGGAGTTCACCTTGTACGTGGTGATGAGCTTCGGGTTCGTGATCGAGCCGCCGTACTTGCCGTTGCCGACGTCGACGACGACGACGCCTACGCCGCCCTGCGCCGAGTAGGCGATGCCGTCGCGGACCCAGAGGTCGTGGATGCGGGCGTTCGGGTGGCGGTACTCACTGACGTACTTGGGCTTGTAGATGTCCTTGACGTCGATGATGATGTACTTCGAGCCGCCCGAGATCGCGAACAGGTAATCGTTCGTGGCGAACATGTTGTGCACGCCGCCGGTGAGCTCCTGGTCGAAGGTCGCGGCGATCTTCGGGTGGGCCGGATTGGCGAGGTCGAGGATCACCACGCCGTTGACGCGATTCGACGCGCCCTCACGCGAGAGCACGCCGTAGCGGCCGTCGGGCGAGACCGTCACATCGTTGATCGTGCGGGCATCGACCTTGATGGAGTCCGTCTTGACGATGTTGTCCATGTCGGTGATGTCGAACACGAGGCCGTAGCCGTCGCCGCCCCACGTCCCGACCAGCACGTAGTCCCGGCCGTCCTTGCCCGTCCAGGGCCAGAGGTCGGAGCTGTGGGTCGTGTTGATGTTGCCGCGGCTGGTGACCTGGATGCGCTGGCGCACGTCGCGCGGGTTCACCTGGATCGTGTGCTGCGACATCGCGCCGGCGGCCTGCGCGATCAGGGTGTAGCGGCCCGGATAGTTCGCCGCGAAGCGGTCGAACTGCACGATGCCGGCGCCACCGGGGATGCCCGCCGGCGCGATCGAGTCATCGGGGGTGTAGGTGTAGCTCCAGGTGATCGGCACGCCATCGACCGTCTGGCCGTTCGCGCGCAGCGCGGTGGCCTTGAGGTGGATCACGTCGCCGGTGCGCATCTGTGCCTGGTCCATGTTGATCGCGACGCGCGCGACCGGGTTCGGCACCACCGTGTACGTCCAGACCGCCCGCTGCCCCTCGGCCTCGGCCGAGATCTCGACGCGGCCCGGCGCCACGGCGAGCACTTCGCCGAAGCGGTTGACCGTGGCGACGGCGGTGTTGGACGACCGCCAGCTCGCGGTCAAGCCGGTGCGCTCGGAGCCGTCGGCGTGCTCGCCGCGCGCCTTGGCGCTGCGGGTCAGCCCGACGTAGAGCGGGGTCCCTTCGGAGACGATCGCCAGCTTGGAGAGCGCCGGCCAGGTCACCGCGACCGGGATCGCGAGCGTGATGCGCTCGCCGTTGGCGCCTTCGGCCATCGCGGTCGCCTCGTAGCGGCCCGCAGCGGTCGCGACCACGGTCGTGTCGGTGAAGCGGACCGCGCGGCTGCCGGCCATCACGCGCACGAACGCGTTCGGGATCTCCTTCCCCTGGGCGTCATAGGCACGGACGCGGAAGTTCGCTGCGATGCCGGCCTTGAGCACGAGGCTCGCCGGCTCAGCGACCAGCCGGGCGACGGGCGTCGGGGCGGCGGCGGCGGGCGCCTGCTGGGCCGGGAGCACCCCGGCCGCGAGGCCCGCGGCGGCGACCGCGACGAGCGTGGCGCGCACGATGCGCGTGACGGCACCGGTGGGACGTGTTACCATCAGACGACTCATGGAGCACTCTCCGCTTGACGTAGCTGGTACGAGGGGACTCCGGACGGGTGCTCCGCTCGTCGCCGAACCGAACGTTCCCAGCCCGCCGGGAGTAGATAGGACGATGCCACCGACAATCCTACGCCGCAACCTCCGTAATGGTTGGCGTGCCGCCGTCGCGGCCGCCCTGAGCCTCGCGCTCATCCCCGCTTTCCTGACCGCCCAGGCCACGAAGGCGCCACCCAAGCCGACGAACACCTATTGGGTGTACGCCGGCGCCGAGAGCGCCGACGAGGTCTACCGGATCCGCTTCGGGCCCCAAGGCGCCGTCGTCGAGCGGACGCTCTACGCCGGCGAGCTGGCGGCCGAGATGGAGGGGCCGCACGGCCTCCAGATCAGCCGGGACGGCCGCTACCTCCATATGACCACCGGCCACGGATTCCCGGACGGCAAGTACTGGATCTACGAGCTCGGCCCCGACACGCTCGTCGCCGCCCCGATCCTGCTCGGCAACTTCCCGGCCTCGCTCGACGTCACCCCCGACGGCCGCTGGATGTTCTCGGCCAACTTCAACCTCCACGGCGACATGGTCCCGTCGTCGATCTCGGCCGTCTACGTGCCGACGATGACCGAGGTGAAGCGGATCGTGACCTGCACGATGCCGCACGGGAGCCGGCTCTCGCCCGACGGCAGCCTCCAGTACTCGGGCTGCATGATGGATGACGAGCTCGTGGAGATCGACACCAAGAAGCTCGAGGTCTCGCGGCGCTTCTCGCTCGCCAAGGGGAAGGAAGGCCCGCGCGACAAGGCGGGCGAGCACATCATGCTGGAGCACTGGATCGCCGGCACCAGGAAGATATCCGGCGGCAAGACCGGCGACCCCGCCGACGTCGGCTACAACGCGATGGAGGGGATGAAGCACGACATGGTGCCCAACTCCTGCTCTCCGACCTGGGCGCAGCCCTCGGCGACCGGCGCGAAGATCTACGTCGCCTGCAACAAGGCGGACGAGATCGTCGAGATCGACCGCGACGCGTGGACCGTCAGCCGGCGCTTCAAGACCGGCCGCGGCCCGTACAACCTGGCGGTGACGCCCGACGGCGCGCTGCTCGTCGCGACGCTCAAGCAGGGGCACAAGGTCGAGATCTTCGACCTCGCGACCGGGGCCAGCCTCGCGCAGATCGCGACCTCGAACAACCTCGCGCACGGCGTGACGATCTCGTCCGACTCGCGCTATGCGTTCGTGACCAGCGAGGGCGTCGGCGCGCAGGACGGCAAGGTGGACGTCTACGACCTGCGGGCGCGGGTGAAGGCCGCCACGGTGAACGTCGGGCAGCAGCCCAGCGGCATCACCTTCTGGAAGATGGAAGCGGCCAAGCGCTGAGCGCGCTCGCGGCGAGGGCCTCTGGGGGGTATGTTCGCAGCCACACCGCGATCCCACCGGAGGCCCTCGTGCACGTACATCCTCGCGCCCTCGCTGCACTGCTCGCTCTCGCCACGCTCCCCGCGATCCTCGGGGCGCAGGCCCCGCGTCGCGACAAGATCTCGCTCGAGGACTACCTCGAGTGGGAAGGCGTGCAGGGTCCCCAGCTCTCCCCCGACGGTCAGCACGTCGTCTACGTGCGCACCTGGGTGGACAAGATCAACGACCGCCAGCAATCGTCGGTCTGGATCATGAATGCCGACGGCACCAAGAACCGCTCACTCGTCGAGGGGAGCAATGTCCGGTGGTCGCCGGACGGCCAGCGGATCGCGTACATCGCGCCGGGGCAGCCGAGCGGTGCACAGGTCTGGGTGCGGTGGATGGACGCCGAGGGCTCCACCTCGCAGATCACGCACCTGACCGACGCCCCCGCGGACCTCGAGTGGTCGCCCGACGGCAAGTGGATCGCGTTCACGATGCTGGTGCCGAAGAGCGAGACCTGGGCGGTGAAGATGCCGGCGGCACCGCGCGGCGCGAAGTGGGTCGAGTCACCGAAGGTCGTCACGCAGATGGACTACCGGCAGGACCGCGTCGGCTACATCGACGGCGGCAAGCGGCATGTCTTCCTCGTCCCTGCCGACGGCGGCTCGCCGCGCCAGATGACGGACGGCGACTGGGAGCACGGCTCGCCGCGCTTCTCGCCCGACGGCCGCACCCTGCTCGTGACCGGCAACCGCCGGGCCGACGCCGAGTACGACTTCCGCAACTCCGAGATCTACGCGGTGGACATCGCGAGCGGCTCGATCATCCCGCTCACGAACCGCAAGGGCCCGGACGGCGGCCCTGTCTGGTCGCCCGACGGCCGCCGCATCGCCTACACCGGCTACGACGACACCGGGCTCGACAACACGGTTGCGCAGCTCTACGTCATGAACGCCGACGGCTCGGGCGCCAGGTCGCTCACCGCGTCGCTCGACCGTTCGCCGGGCGGGCTCAAGTGGGCGGCCGACGGCAGCGGCATCTACTTCAACGCCGACGACCAGGGCACCACGCAACTCTACTTCGCGCCGCTCACCGGAGCGGCGCGCAAGCTGACCAGCGGCGCGCACGTCCTGAACACGACCGACATCGGGAAGAGCGGCATCGCCGTCGGCGTGCGCGCGACGGCCGATCATCCGAACGACGTCGTGAGGTACGACGTGCGCCGGCCGTCGGACTTCACCTGGCTGACGGCGGTCAACGAGGACGTCCTTGCGGGCAAGAAGCTCGCGCCGGTCGAGGAGATGTGGTTCACCTCGAAGGACGGGCTGCGCGTCCACGGCTGGCTCGTGAAGCCGCCCGACTTCGACCCCGCGCGGAAGTACCCGCTGATGCTCGAGATCCACGGCGGTCCCTGGTCGCAGTACACGACCGCCTTCTCCTTCTCGCGCAACGAACACGCCGCCAACGGCTACCTCGTGCTCTACACGAACCCGCGCGGCTCCACCGGCTACGGTCAGGCCTTCATCAACGGGATCGAGAAGAGTTATCCCGGCAAGGACTTCGACGACCTGATGGCCGGCGTCGACGCGACCATCGCGAAGGGGATCGTGGACACCACGAAGATGTACGTCTTCGGCTGCTCCGGCGGCGGCGTGCTCACCAGCTGGGTGGTCGGCCACACCGACCGCTTCGCCGCGGCCTCGGCCAACTGCCCGGTGACCAACTGGATGTCCTTTGCCGGCCAGACCGACGGGCCGTTCTGGTACACGGTGTTCGAGAAGCCCTTCTGGGAGGATCCCACCGATCACCTGAAGCGCTCGCCCCTGATGTATGTCGGCAACGTGAAGACGCCGACGATGCTGATGACGGGCGAACTCGACCTGCGCACGCCGATGCCGCAGACCGAGGAGTACTACTCGGCCCTCAAGTACCGGAAGATCCCGACCGCGATGATCCGGTTCAAGGAAGAGTGGCACGGCACCTCGAGCCGCCCGAGCAATTTCCTGCGGACGCAGCTCTATCTGCGGAGCTGGTTCGAGCGGTGGCCGGCGAAGCCGGATGGGAAGCCGGTGTCATAGAGACGGGAGACGGCAGACGGGAGACGGGAGACGGCAGAAAGGGCGCGGGCACCGATGCACTCGGCCCCGCGCCCTTCCTACCACCTACCACCTGTCACCTACCACCCGCCACCGGTCGCCTAGTGCAGCAGCACGCGGAACACCGTTGTGGTCCCGCTCACCTCGTTCCCGACGATCAGCAACGGCTCCTTGTTCGGTGACCGGTTCGCGGGCACGAAGGTGATCCCCTCGGGTCCGAGGTCGCCCGCCGAGCCGTCGCGGGTGTTGAGATAGGTCACGAAGAAGGGACTCGCCGGCGTAGTCACGTCGTACACCATCACGCCGCCGATGCGCTCGAGACCGATGAACGCGAAGGTCTTGGCGCCGAGTTGGCCGAGCACCACGCCCTCGGGCTCGGGGCCCTTGTTGTCGCTGCGGTCGTCGCGCGTGTTGCCGGTGTTGCTCGCGTTGAAGTTCGCGTTCGGGATCGCCGTCGTCAGCTGTTCGAACTGGTCGCCCGAATCCCACACCTGCGCTCCCTCGGCGTCCCAGATGCTCACCGACCGGCCACCGAGCACGAAGAGCTTCTCGTAGAGCCCGCTCGACGCATTGCGACCGAGCGTCCGGGTGACCGTGAGCCGACCCAGGCGCGCGTTGTCGCGGCAGGGGCCGCCGCAGGCAAGGTCCGTGAAGACCGCCGGGTCGAGCGCCAGCGCGCTCACGCGCGCCTCCTCGGCGAAGGTCGTGTACTCGCGGGCATCGCCCTCGTTCGCGGTCACGAGATACGTCTGCCCGCCGACGGTGTACGAGGCGATCCCGTCAGGCTGGTACATCCCGAAGACCGGCCAGTTTCGGATGTTGATCGCGTTGTCGCGGTCGCTCGCGTCGAGGCCGTTCCCGGGCAGCGAATGATCCTTGAAGCCGAGCGGAGCGATGCGGCGCACGCTCGCGGTGGCCAGGTCGATGATGGCGAGCGCGTTGTTCTCCTGCAGCGTGACGTAGGCCGTGGTCTCATCCTCAGAAACGGTCACGTACTCCGGCTCGAGGTCCTGCGCCACGCTGGCGTTGGGCCCGTACAGGCGCACACCGCTGGCCCGCAGCGCGTCGCCCTGCCCGTTGAACGCGGCGAAGCTCACCTCCCGTGCGACCGGGGCATGCACGTTGTGCACGTCGATGATGCTCACGGACCCTTCGGGATCGACCGAGTAATCGGCGTTGGGCTCACCTTCGTTGGCCACGAGCACCAACCGGCCGGAGGGCGAGAAGGTGACCATGTCCGGCAGTGCGCCCACCGTCACGGCGGAGATGCGCTCGAGCGTCGTGGCGCGGTAGAACTCGATCGACCCGGGGAGCGTCTTCTCCGCCCCTTCCACCGCGATCGCCACGATGCCATTGTGCGTCGCGACGCTGTTGGCGCCGGCGCCGAACTGCAGCGTGCCGACGAGCGTCGGCGACTCCGGACGCCGGAGGTCGAGCACGTCCACGGTGCGCGCGGCACCGTTCACCACGAACAGTCGCTTGCTGACGAAGTCGAATGCGGTGATCTCGGCCGCCCCGGCGCCGCCCCCGGCGTACCCGCCGATGCGCTGGAGCGAGATCGTGGAGGGCGTCGGGTCGGACGCGGGAGCGCGCAGCGCGGCGGCGGCTGCCGACGGCGAGGCGAGCGGCGTCGCGTCCGGGCTGCAGGCGGCGACGCCGACGAGGGCAACGAACGCGAGGCGCGTCGAGGCGTGCTTCGATGACATGGGGAGCGGGGCTGGCGGTGGGGTTTCCCTGGGCGAACGAACTCCGGAACGCCCCACGATCGCCCCGCCCTGTCACCGATCCCATCGCGAACCGTCACGGCGACGCAACGGATCCACCACGGATCCACCACGGATCACTGACAGTGGAGCGTAGGAAGTAGGAAGTAGGAAGTAGGAAGAAGAAAGGGCGCGGGACCGAGAGCATCGGTCCGCGCCCTTTCTACCATCTACCTTCTACCTACTACTTTCTACTTTCTACCTTTTTACCCGATCCCCGGGATTCGCACCAGTTCCCGCAGCTTCGCCTCGAGCGCCTTCTTCTGCTCCTCAAGCCGAGCGCGCTCCGCGTTCACGCGGTCGGTGAACTCGGCGCGCACCTTGTCGGCCTCGGCGCGGGCCGCGGCGACCTTCGCCTCAACGAGCTCGTCGACCTTTGCGCGAACCTGCTGCTCGGCGCGGCGGATCTCCTCGCCCAGCTGGTCACGGAGCGCGTTCGCGACGGCGCTCGCGAGATTCGTCCGGATGCCGAGCGAGGGCTTCGTCAGTTCCCCCTCGAACCGCGCCTCGATCTCGAGCGAGTCGAGCCGCGTCATCGCGTTCCAGAGCGCATCCTCGACGAGCCGGAGCGCCGGCGTGGAGCTCACACGGGTCGTGCTGTCGCGCGTCCACGCGACGTTCGGCGCGCGCCAGATCCAGGTGCCGTCGATGCGGCCGCCGGTGCGCGTGAACCGCAGGTCGGAGCTGCCGACACCCATCGCCACGGTCGCGCCGAGTCCGCTGAGCGGGATGGTCGGGAGCGTGATGCCGCTGAAGCGCGCCGCGACGGTGTCGCGCACCGGCGCGCTCCGGTGGTCGAGCAGGCCGGTCACGCGGGCGTCGGTCGGCCCCGAACGGCCGCCGCTCCGGGTCATCGCGAAGGTGGTCGGAGCCCCGTAGACCGCCGGCTGCGTGGTCACGCCGGTGAGCCGCGCCGAATACTCGCCCGCCGCCGCGCCCTCGCCGCCGATCGCGAGCGAGAGCTCCGCCACGCGCATCAGGAAGTTCGGGTGGGTCCGCTCTCGCGGGAACCGCACCGTCGTGCCGGAGGCGCGCATCCGCCGGGGGCCGGGTTCCAGTTGCCGCTTGATGCCGGGCGGGATGTAGCGCTCGACCATCTGCGCCCAGTAGAGGATCTCGGCGACCTGCGTCGCCACGACCTCGCTGAAGAGCTGGGGGCCGAGCGACGGCAGGTCGAACGACGGAAGCCGGAGCAGTCCCTTCGCGTACGCGTAGTCCTGTTCGCGCGCCGCGGGGATCGCATTGAGCCGGGCCCCGAGCCCGCCGATGTTCGTCCGCGTCTCCGACTCGAATGCCCGGAGCCGGTCGTCGAGGCGCCGGAGCTCCGCGACGGTGCGCCGCACGTCGCTCACCGCCTGCCGCGTGCCGCCGATCCCCAGCGTGCGGAGGTTCGCGTCCTTCAGGCGTTCGGCCAGCACCTGCGCGGAGTCGATCGTCGGCCGCGGATCGAGGGCCTGCAAGTCCGCCAGAAGCTTGGCCTTCGCCGTGTCGACGTACGCGACCGCGTGCCGCGCCTCGCGCAGCGTCGCGAGACTCTCGGCCGAGATCCCGGCGACATTCACGGCCTTGGTCAGTGTCGAGAGTTCGAGGGGCGGGACCTTCACGCCGCCGAGCCATTCCGTCACCGAGCGCCGCGCGACCTGCGCCGTCTCACTCGGCCGGTCGATCGCCCCGGAGGTGGCGCGCGGCGTGTTGAAGCGGAGTCCGCGCACCGCCACGGTGTCGAGCAGCAGCTTCTGCTCGAGCATCGGGAAGACGCTGAGGTCCATCTGGATCTCGGCCGCCTCGAACAGGTTGGTCATCGGCTTGCCGGGATTCGTCACCGCCAGGCCGCGCAGCGCGAGGCTGGCGTCGCGGACGTGCAGGTCGGCCGCGTCGAGGTCCACGCGCGCGCCCACGAGATGCGTGCCCGCCCCCTCGACCCCGCGCTCCACCGCGCGGTCGGCGAAGAGAAGCGTGACGCCCACGAGCAGCGCGAGGACGACCGCCAGCGGCACCAGGGCCTTCCACCGGATCCACTTCATGGGCGGAAGGTCTCGTAGTAGCCCCAGACCTTCGAGGCCTTGATCGCCTGGAAGACCCTCATCTCCGCCAGGCGGGCATAGACCTCGTCGCGGTAGCGCTGCACCAGCGCGCGGAACAGGAAGTACGACGGGACCAGCGCCAGGACCCAGAACACCAGGCTGCCGAGCGTGATCGAGTTGTTGAGCCGGCTGAGCGACACCACCGGAGTGTTCACGACCCAGACGAAGAACGGCGTCAGCGCGTCGCTGGTCAGGAGCGCGAGGCCGATGCGGTCGAACAGGGGATCGAGCATGAACCCGAGCGGCACGGCGATCCCCCAGCCCAGCATCACGCCGGGGAACGAGACCGTGGTGAGCATCGCCACGGCGAGGAGCATCAGGTTGTGCAGGGTCATCAGCGGCGTGAGACCGAAGACGAGACCGAGGGCCATGCCGGCCGCGACCTGGCCCGGAGTGCCGTCCGAGTTCAGCGCCCCCACCAGCGACTGAAGGAACTTGAGGAGTAGCATGGGCCTATTCTAATCACGCCGGCGACCGGTCGCCCCCACCGGTCGCCCCTATCGGGGGCCGTCGTCCGACGGCTAACATTGCGCGAGATGCGACTCACACCGGTGATATCCAGTACGCGGCTCCGGCTCGGCGACGCCGACGCTCGCTGGCACGAGGAGCCGCCCCCCGACCGCCTGCTCAAGGAAGCGACCGAGCAGCAGCGCGAACGGATCGGCGAGCTGCAGTCGCGGCTCTATGCCGACGCGCGGTTCGCGGTGCTCATCGTCCTGCAGGGGCGTGACGCCTCGGGCAAGGACGGCACCATCCGCAGGGTCTTCAGCGACGTGGATCCGCAGGGCTGCGAAGTCACCAGCTTCAAGGTGCCGACCGAGCTGGAGCGGCGGCACGACTTCCTCTGGCGCGTCCACGCGCGCGTACCGGGACGGGGCACGCTCGGGATCTTCAACCGCTCGCAGTACGAGGACGTCCTCGTGCCGCGCGTGCGGGGGACGCTGAACGCCCGCGACGCCAGCACACGCCTGCAGCAGATCAACGAGTTCGAGCGGATGCTCTCGCTGAACGGCGTGATGATCCTGAAGTTCATGCTCCACATCTCGCACGCCGAGCAGCGGGACCGGCTCCGCGACCGGCTCTCCGACCCGACCAAGAACTGGAAGTTCAATCCGGGCGACCTCGACGACCGCCGGAAATGGGACGCGTACACGCGGGCCTATCGGTTCGCGCTCTCGCGCAGCAGCACCCGCTGGGCCCCCTGGTTCGTCGTGCCGGCCGACGACAAGGACGTGCGCAACTGGCTGATCGCCGAGACGGTCGCGGAGCGGATGGGCGCGCTCCGGCTGCGCTATCCCCGCGCGAGCCGCGAGGTGCTGGCGATGAAGGTGGTCTGACGTGCGGATGCGGCGCGCGCTCGGGATAGCGGTCGCCGTCGCGGCGGTCGTGCTCGGCACGGCCGCGCTCGCCTGGGCGCAGCGCGGCCAGCGCGGCGTGCGCGTCGAGGGCAATGTGCCATATGATGGACGCTTCACCTTCGTGCGGTTGCGCTACACGAACCCGGGGCCCGGGGGCTGGGCGTTCGACTACCCGGCGATGGAGCGCAACTTCATGACGATCCTCACCGACCTCACCTCGATCCATCCGCACGTCCGCGGCAGCAACGTGCACACGATGGACGACCCCGAACTCTCGCGCTACGCCGTCGCGTATCTGTCGGAGCCCGGATACTGGAGCCCGAGCCCGCGCGAGGCCGAGGGGCTGCGCAGGTGGCTGCTCAAGGGCGGATTCCTGATCGTCGACGACTTCTACTTCAACCAGTGGCAGCAGTTCGAGTACGCGATGCGCCAGGTGCTCCCCGACGCGCGCATCGTCCCGCTCGACGTCTCGCACCCGATCTTCGACTCGTTCTTCCGCATTACCTCGCTCGAGGGGATGTCGCATCCCGCGACCACGGCCGCGCGCGCGGAGTACCTGGGCATCTACGAGGAGAACGATCCGAGCCGCCGGTTGATGGTGATCGTCAACTACAACAATGACATCGGCGATTACATGGAATGGTCGGGGGAAGGCTACTACCCGATCAACTTCACCAACGATGCCTACAAGCTCGCGACCAACTATGTGGTGTATGGGCTCACGCGCTGAGGCGATCGCGCTCCTGGTCGCAGGGGTCGCGCTCTTCGGCGGCTGCGCCCCCGCTCAGGTCGCACGCGCGCAGGGACTCTCTTCCGCCGACTCCGCGCTCGTCGGGCGGATCCTCGTCGCCGAGGACCGGCGCGACTCGACCGACGCCGCGCTGGCGGAAGGCGCTCGCCACGCCGACGCGCGCGTGCGGGTGATCGCCGAGCGGGCGGGCGACCGGATCCGCGATCCCAAGTTCGTGGCCCGGACGTCGCTGCCCCCCCTTCCCGCTCCGCCCACGTGGCCGGAGCCCGCGTGGCGGCTGCGGCTGCGCGCGCTCACGGCCGTGCGCACCGACTGCACCGCGCTGCGGACCGCCCTCGCCGACAGCGCGTGGCCGGTGCGGCTCCGCGCGACCGACCTGCTGCAGGCCGGCTGCGCCGGCGACCCCGCGATCGCGGCCACCCTGCAGTCATGGATCGGGGCCCTTCCGACGAGCGCCTCGACGCGCCGTCCGGACGAGGTCTCCTGGCACGCCGCGGCGCACGCGATCGTCGCGCTCGCCCGGCTCCGACCTGAGGCCGCCCGCGCCGCGCTCCCGCGGCTCATCGGGCATCCGCAGTGGCAGGTGCGGCAGTACGCGACCCGCGCCGCCGGCATTCTCGCCGACACCGCGGCCCTCCGACGCGCCGCCGGCGACGCGAACGATAACGTGAAGGAAGCCGCCATCGAGGCGCTCTCCCGACTCGTCACGCACGAGGCGGACGACGTCTACCTCGCCGCGCTGGAGCGGGGTGGCGTCGCCGCCGTGCGCGCGGCGGCGGTCGCGCTGAAGGGGTCGCCGCGCCCCGAGGTCGCGGCCGCGGCGATGCGCACCTTCGATCGATACCTCGCGCGCGCCAACGCCTCGGCGTGGGACACGCGCCACGCGCTGCTCGAGGCGGCGGGACGTCCCGTCAGCGACGACCGTCCGCCGCCGATCCGCGTCGTCCTTCCGCCCGACGCCATCGCCCTCGCGCTCGGCGCTGACATCCGCCTGCGCGTAACGATGGACGCCGGCAGCGGCGGAGGCAGCTTCGTCGTCCGGCTCCGCGGTGACGTCGCCCCGATGATGGCGGCCCGCCTGCTCGCGCTCGCGCGGGCCGGGCACTACGACGGGCTCACCTGGCATCGCGTCGAGCACGACTTCGTGATCCAGGGCGGGAGTCCCGGCGCCAACGAGTACGTCGGACTCGCGCAGTTCCTGCGTGACGAACTCGGCACCGTCCCCCACGCTCGTGGCACGCTCGGGATGAGCACCCGGGGCCACGACACCGGCGACGCCCAGTGGTTCGTGAACCTCCGGGACAATCTGCGGCTCAACGGCGACTACACCGTCTGGGGCGAGGTCGTCGAGGGGATCGACGTCGTCGATGGGGTGCTCGAAGGGGATGTGATCCGGAGCATTCGGCCCTCGCGCTGAATCCCACGCCCGGCTGGACCGTAGTGCTGAACTGGGACACGGGCGGACACGGTCCCCCGGGCATCCGCGATGCGCGGCACTTCGATCTCCATCTCTTCACGATCACGCACGATGAACGACACCGGGCGGGGCACCGATCGGGGACGCCCCGTCGCGCTGGTGGTCGGCGCGACGGGGAGCCAGGGTGGCAGCGTCGTGCGCGCGCTGCTCGCCCGCGGCGAGTACGCCGTGCGCGCGGTGACGCGGCGCCCGCAGTCGGACGAGGCACGGGCGCTCAAGGCGCACGGCGTCGAGATCCTGCGCGGGGACATCGACGACCGCGCGAGCATGCGTGAGGCGCTCGCCGGCGTCGACGTGGCGTTCGGCGTCACGAGCTACTGGGAGCACCTCGAGCGGGAGGCCGAGCTCGGCCTCCGGCTCGTTGACGCTCTCGCCGACTCGGCCGTGCGGCACGTGGTGCTCAGCACGCGCTCGTCGGCCAAGCGCGCCTCGAACGGCGAGTTCGCGATCGCCTCGTTCGACGGCAAGGCGCGGATGGAGGACGCGGCGATCGCGATCGGCCTGCCGGCGACCTTCGTGCGTCCCGCGTTCTTCTTCGAGAACTTCCTCTCGCTCTTCGTGCCGCAGCGGCAGGTGGACGAGAGCTACCTCTTCGGCTTCCCGCAGAGCGATGCCCCGCTGGCGGGCGTCGCGGTCGAGGATCTCGGTGATGCGGTCGCGGACATCTTCGCGCGCGGCACCTCCCTCGTCGGCGAGCGGCTGCCGCTGGTCGGCGAGGTGAGCACCCCGGCGGAGTACGCCGCGGTGATGTCGGAGATCAGCGACGAGACCGTGCGCTACCGGCACGTGCCGTGGGAGGTCTTCCTCGCCTATGGCTTCCCCGGGGCGCACGACCTCGCCAATACCTTCGACTTCTACCGCACGCAGGCCCCCAAGGCGCGCGTGGACTTGATGGTGACCAAGGCGATCTTCCCCGGTGTGCGGAACTTCGCGCGTTGGCTCGCCGACCACCGCAGCGAGTTCGCGAGCGTCCTCGGTCGGACGACGGAGCACGCGATCGTCTGAGGCGCGGCGGTGGCGGGTTCGGGGGCCGTGGCGCAATTTCCGGCATGCCCGAACCCCTCGTCATTGCCAAGAACACCAGCGCGAGCCTCGAGCTCGCGATGCTCCCCGCCCTCGCCAACCGCCACGGCTGCATCACCGGCGCCACCGGCACGGGCAAGACCATCACACTCCAGGTGCTCGCCGAGCGCTTCTCCGCGATCGGCGTGCCGGTCTTCCTGGCGGACGTCAAAGGAGATCTGAGTGGCATCTCGAAGGCCGGGCAGATGAGCGAGAAGCTCGGTGCCCGCCTCCAGAAGCTTGGCCTTCCCGAGCCGGCGTGGGGAGGCCGTCCCGTGACCCTCTGGGACGTCTTCGGCGAGCAGGGCCACCCCATCCGCGCGACCGTCTCCGACATGGGCCCGCTGGTGCTGGCGCGGCTGCTCAACCTGAACGACACGCAGGAAGGCGTCCTGGCGATGACCTTCAAGATCGCCGACGACAACAACCTGCTCCTGCTGAACCTGAAGGACCTGCGCGCGATGCTGCAGTTCGTCGGCGACAACGCGGCGACCATCAAGACGCAGTACGGCAACGTCTCGGCAGCGAGCATCGGCGCCATCCAGCGCGGGCTGCTGCAGATCGAGGAGCAGGGCGGCGCGCGGTTCTTCGGCGAGCCGATGCTGAACATCGACGACCTGATGCAGACCGTGGACGGCCAGGGCATCGTGAACATCCTCGCCGCGGACCAGTTGATGAACAACCCGCGGCTCTATGCGTCCTTCCTGCTCTGGCTGTTGGCCGAGCTGTTCGAGAACCTGCCCGAGGTCGGCGACATCGAGAAACCGAAGCTCGTCTTCTTCTTCGATGAGGCGCACCTGCTCTTCTCCGAGGCGCCACCGGCGCTGCTCGAGAAGGTCGAGCTGGTCGTGCGGCTCATTCGGTCGAAGGGCGTCGGCGTCTACTTCGTGACCCAGAACCCAATCGACATTCCGGACAAGGTGCTCGGGCAGCTTGGCAACCGCGTGCAGCACGCGCTGCGGGCCTTCACACCCCGCGACCAGAAGGCCGTGCGCGCGACGGCCGAGACGATGCGCGCCAATCCCGGCCTCGACATCGAGAAGGCGATCCTCGAGCTCGCCGTCGGTGAGGCGCTGGTGTCGCTGCTCGATGCGAAGGGCACACCGGGGATCACCGAGCGCGCGTGGATGCTGGCCCCGGGCTCGCAGATCGGGCCGATCACGCCCGAGGAGCGGAAGGCGTTGATCCGGGGTTCAGTCGTCGCCGGTGTCTACGAGAAGGAGGTGGACCGCGAGTCGGCGTTCGAACTGCTCCGGGCGCGCGCGGCCACGGCGGTAGCGGCCGCGCCCCAGAGTGCGCCCGCGGCGTCCGGCGGCGCGGCGGCCGGCGGCGGCGCGACTGGCGGGATATTGGGAGGCCTCGGCGGACTGATCTTCGGCACGACCGGCCCGCGCGGCGGGAAGCGCGACGGCCTGCTCGACCTCGTCGCGAAGAGCGCCGCGCGCAGCACCGGAACCGCGATCTCACGCGGCATCGTGCGCGGGGTGCTGGGCTCGCTACTCGGCGGACGGAAGCGCTAGTCGCGTCCGCCGAGCGCGAACGGGTCAGCCGCCCGGCGGCCCTGCGGGGGCGTCGTCGCTCCAGGCGGTGGCCTTCTGGCGCCAGGTCCCGCTCATGTTGTGCCAGTGCACGAGGTACTTGCCCGTCGCGCTGATGGCCGGCGTGTTGCCCTGCGCGGGCATGGTGAAGAGATACGTCCCACGCTCGATGGCGATCGGGCCGTTGGCAGCGACATCGGCGACCGCGAACTTGTACTGTGCGCCCGGAGGCATCGGCGACGCGGTCATGTAGGCGAGCATCGCCGCACGGCCGCTCACGATCGGCGCGTTCGGCGGCATCATCACCCCGTCCTCGGCGAACAGCGCGACGACCGAGTCGGCCATGTTGCCGTTGAGGAACTGCTCGTACCGCACATTGATCGCGTCGATCGCGGTCCGTGCCGCGGCCGATTCGGTGGCCATCCGCGCGGTCGCCTGCTCCGCAGTCTCGGCCTGCGCGCAGGCCGCGAGCAGCACAGCACCGATCAAGAGCCGTCGCATCGATCACTCCTCCTTCAAGGGGTCGCGCCCGGCGAACGCCGAGCGCGTGCAGCGTCGATCAGGGCTTCGAGGCCGCGAGGCCGCTCACGGTCAGCTCGAGATTGTGGCTCACGCGAATGCCGTAGGTGCCATCGAGCGACTTGAGCTTGTCGGCAGCCACCACCTCGGCCTGCTCGAAGCTCTTCACGGACGTGCCGTTGATCACGCACGAGGCCTTGCCGCCCTGCACCCGCCAGCCGATCTCGTTGGTGGCCTCGCCGTTGGCGCCCGCCTTCTTGAGGGCCGGGCTCTCGGCGCGGTCGACCAGCGTCGTGACCTTCTCGCCGTGGAACGTCTTCACGGAATAGGTGCCGTTTCCGTACGCGATGCAGTACATCAGGGTCTCGGTCGGCGACTCGAGGTCGGCGCCGCCGATGAAGACGCCGTACGAGTGCGGGTGCGACGCGGCCATCTTGTGCTCCTTGAACGTCGCCTTCACCGTGTAGTCGCCCTTGGCGACATTGGCGTCGTTCCAGAAGTTGCCGGCCGGCCCGACCGACAGGCGGAGTGCGCCGCCTTCGGTGACGAGCTTCGAGTCGGCGACGGACTTGCCCTGCGAGGCGGGGCGGCGGTCCACGCGGCCGTTCCAGCCCGCGACCTTGATGCCGCCGTCCTTGACGGAACGGTCGGCGTCCTGGGCCGCGGCGGACGTGGTGACGAGGGCGGCGGCAACGGCGAGGGCGAACAAGCGGCGCATCGGGATCTCCTGTGATGGTGCGGTAGGCCTTCAGTCTGCGGGCGCCGGAGCGCGCGCACAAGGCGTCGGCGGCCGCTCCTTACACAACGCTGACGCCGCGCGCCCGGAACGCCCGGCGGTACGCCAGCGGGCTCGTGCCGAGGGCGCGCCTGAAGTGCACACGCAGCGAGACGGCGGATCCGAACCCGCAGTCCTCCGCGACGCGATCCACCGGCAGCGCCGTGAGCTCGAGCGCCTGCTGGGCCGCCAGCAAGCGCTCGCGCAGCAACCAGCGCAGCGGGGCCGTGCCGGTCTCAGCCGCGAATCGGCGGGCGAAGCTGCGGAGCGGCATCCCGGCGTGCGCGGCCAGCATCGGCACGGTGAGCGGCTCCCCGAGCCGTCGACGCGCCCAGTCCCGCGTGGGCTCGAGCCCCTCTCCCGTCGGTGTCGCCACCGGCTCAGGGATGAACTGCGCCTGGCCGCCGCTGCGGTGCGGCGCGATCACGAGTCGCCGGGCGATGGCGTTCGCCACCGCCGCGCCGTGGTCGAGGCGCACGACGTGCAGGCAGAGATCGATGCCGGCGGCGATGCCGGCCGATGTGAGCAGCCGCCCTTCGTCCACGTAGAGGACGTCGGGATCGACCGTGACGCG
>JANNLH010000179.1:0-16212 GCA_031396725.1 Gemmatimonadaceae bacterium
CCCTGATCCACGCCCGGCTTGCGGCGCGCGCCTCGACTAGGCGCGCCGCCGCCGCGCGAACCAGATCATCAGCAACACCACAACCAGCAGCGGCACGAGGAACCCCAGCGACGCGATCGCCCAGGCCACCAGCCCGACGAAGTTCCGCCACGCCGCCAGGAACGCCTCGCCCAGCACGCTCTTCCCCGGCTCCGACACCAGCGGCTCCCGCTCGCTCAGCCGCACGTTGATCGTGCTCGTCGCCACCCGCGACGCCAGGTAGCGCAGCCGGCCTTCGTGCTGCTCGATCTCGCCCCGCACGCGCGCCAGCTCGCGCTCGACCGCCAGCACATCCTCGAGCTTCCCCGTCCGCGTCGCGAGCAGCGCCACCAGCCGCGCCTCGAGGCGACGGCTGTTGGCCACCCGCGCCTGGCGGTCGGTGTACTCCTCACCCACATCCTCGGCCATCGTGGAACTGTGCTCCACGCGCCCGATCGGTCCCAAGCCCCCCATCGCCGAGTCGAAGCGCGCGGCGGGCACCCGCATCTCCATCGTCGCGCTGCGCACTTGCTGCTCGCCACCCGCGATCATGATGTTGCCGATGATCCCGCCGTGCCGCGCCGCCACCGCGCGCACCGCGTCCATCGCCGGCTCGAGCGAATCGACCCGGATGCCGACGTCGCCATTCCGGATCAGCATCGTGCCCGCGAGCCGCGACGTGAGCGCCGAGTCCGAGGTCTGGCCGCCCGGGGGTGCGGACGGTGCCTGCTGCGACATCACCCGGCCCATCTCGGCGACCGGCGCCCTCGACGCCTGGGCCTCATCCATCGCGAACCCGGCGACGGCGCCGTCGGACGTTTCCGCTCCCGGCACGGCCTCGCCCCGTGAGCAGGCGAACGGGACTGCCAGTACGAGCGCGGCGACGATCAGGCGGCGGGTGGCTTGCACGGTCATTCCTCGTGAGAAGTGGTCACGGTGGAGACGCTCGGACATCACGAACTTGCACAGACCCCTTCGCCCGTCTTCATCGCTTCGTGCCTTCGTGGTGAACACGCGATCTCAGAGAAGCCGCAACTGCGTGGTCAGCGACGACGGATCCTTCGGCACCTGCCCCAGCATCGCCTGCAGCATCCGCACGTTGGCCGGACTGTGCCCCGCGTAATGGTTGTTCACGTACCCGTACACCTTCACCTTCGTCGCCAGCACCGGCAGCACCTGCGCCCAGAGTTCGAGTTCGGCCGTGCGGTCGAACTGCAGCCGCGAGTAGTCGGTGATCGACCGGTCCGGCCCCATCCACCGCACGTAGGTGTGCGGCGCCGTCGGCTGCGTCGCGAGCTTCAACATCCACTTCCGCGGGATCCAGCGCGCGTCCACCAGCGCGAGCGCCACGCCGAAGGCCTTCAGCATCGCCTGCGTCCCCTCGGTGATCCAGCCGCGCTGTCGGAACTCGATCGCGAACGCGATGTCGCTCGGCAGCTTGCCGAGGAAGGCTTCGACCGCCGGTTGCTCGTCGGGGGAGAGGTCGGGACCGCACTGGATCAGTACCGGCCCGAGCTGCGGCCCCAGCTCCCGCGCCACGTCGAAGAAGCGCGCGGCGGCGTCCTCGGCGTCCACGAATCGCCGCTCGTGCGTGATCTCCTGCGGCAGCTTGAGCGCGAAGGTGAAGTCGCGCGGTGTGCGGTCGGCCCATCCGCGCACCGTCTTCGCCGCCGGGATCGCGTAGAAGGTCGAGTCCACCTCGACCGTGTCGAACGCGCGCGCGTAGGTCGTCAGGAAGTCGAGCGCCCGGGTCCCCTCCGGATAGAAGGGACCCACCCACGCGGGGTAGTTCCAGCCCTGGCAGCCGAGTCGGATCGGATGCACGCCCTGTCCGGTGAATGCGGCCGTCCAGTCCTAGTCGTGCGCCATCGCACGATGGTCCATGCGCTGGAACGCGAGGAACTCGTGGATCGCCTTGATCGCGTCGGCGTCCGCCGTGCGGATGCGTACCTCGCCGCCGCGCGGCAGCGTGTCCGCGACGTACGTGATCGATGCGCGCTTCGCGGCCATCACCTTCGTGCCGGGCACCTCCTGCGCATGGACCATCCCCGGGATGCTGAAGTCTCCGCGCGCGAAGAGCGTGGCGATGTCCGTCATGTGCGCGCGGATGGTGGCCGCGCCGGCCGCATCGACGGAGTCGCGTTGGAGCACGATCCGTCCGCCGTCAGGGAGGTCCTCGAAGACGTGCGTGGAGGTGTTCTGATCGACCCCCATCGCGAGCTTCCCCCGTTCCTGAACCGCCGCGAAGGCAGAGTCGGCGGAGGCGGCCGTGGCCGCGGCGGCCGCGGCGGGCTCCTCGGCGGGACGCTCGGTGGAACAAGCGGAGACAGCGCAGAGCGCGAGCAGCAGGGCTGCCGCGGCACGGAAGGAGCGTCGGTCGGTCATCGTAGGTCGCGTTGAGGGAGGGCGGCGGCGAGGTGGAGCGTGCTACATCATACCCCGGCTCAGGCCAGCGGCAATGCCTTCTCCGCGCGGCACCGATCGTCGTGGAGCTGCTGGACGGCGACGGCCGAAGGATCATCGCCCCGCGTCCCGACCGTCTCGAGCAACCGGCAAGCCGCGAATCCCTTTGCCGCGCGCTCGTAGTCCCTGATCCACCGATCGCGCGTCGGGAGCTGCGCCGGCGGCACCGGCCAGACCGCCGTGCGCGGTTTGATGTGGTCCCCGATCCCGATCCGCCACGGCTTCGGGCTCAGCCGCGCGCGAAAGCACTGCTGCCGCACGCACATCCGCGCGTAGGTGCGGTCGGTCCCGACGAATTCGAAGAACTCGCCCACCACCGGGTCCGACGGCGCGAACGTGCGGTGCATCGCGAGCAGGCGGAATCCCGCCGGCGTGCGATACACCCGCAGCGACCACTCGGGATGCGCGGCGACCCAGCGGGCCAGGCGCACTCGCGCCCGCGCCTCGGCATCCTCCGCCAGCCCCGGCGCCACCGGACGCAGCACCACGCCCAGCGTCCGGCGCACCAGCGCCCGGAAGAATCCCTCGTGCAGGTCCACATCCGCGAACAGCACGTTCGGCGTGTTCAGGCAGAGCGCGCCGTAGGCATTGCGCGTGATGATCGTCTCACCATGCCGTTCGACGATCTCTTCGCGGATCGGCACGCCCTCCGCGCCGTTGTACGCCCGCCTGGGCTCGACACGCGGGAGCGACTCGCCGCTCGTGATCCGATCGAACGCCTCGCGCGCGCGCAGCTCCGCGTGCGCCTGCGCGGCTTCCTGGCTGTCGTCAGACCAGCCGAAGCGACGCACCGTCACCTGCCTCTTCTTGTCGCGCTTCGCGACGCGCCCTTCTGCCCAGTATTGCGGAACGATCATTCGCCCTCCCCGCCCTGCCTGACTAGCATTCGTGGACCCTCACCAAGCCATCCCGTGACCCTGCTCTTCATCGCCATCGGCCTCGGCGCCGGCATCCTCTCCGGCCTCTTCGGCATCGGCGGGGGCGTCGTCATCGTCCCCGCCCTCCTCCTCCTCGCCAAGTTCCCGGCCAAGCTCGCCACCGGAACCTCCATCGGCGCGCTCATCCTCCCCGTCGGCATCCTCGGGGCGATGACCTACTACAAGGCCGGCAACATCGACGTCAAGGCCTCGCTGATGATCGCGCTCGGCCTCCTCGTCGGCGTCTTCATCGGCGCGTATCTCGTCCAGTATGTCTCCGACACACAGCTGCGGCGCGGATTCTCCGTCTTCCTCGCGCTCGTCGCCGTGAAAGTCTGGATGGGCTGAGCGCTCAGGGCCGCGAGTCGCGTCGCGGCTGGAACCGCAGTTCGAGCGCTCCACCCGGCTCGACCTCCGACCACCGTGAGAAGAGGTCGCTCATCCGCGCGCGGATCCGCGTGAGTTGCTCGTCGGTGAGCACCGGCCGCGGCTCGATGATCCCCTGCGCGTCGGCGTACGCGATCATCTGCTCCGTGATCGCCGCCGCCGTCATCGGCGGGTCGCCCCGCCCCCGCATCGCCCGGTCCACGTCGAGCATCCCGACGATCATCTCCGCCGCCAGCGCGTCGGTCGGCATCGGCCCGCGGGGCCAGGGCACGCCGAAATCGGCGAAATCCCAGCCTTCCGACACCAGACCGTAGAAGGCCCGCCGGAACCCGAGTTCGGTCTCGACCGCGAAGTGCGTAAGGTCGTGATGCGGGAAGAACCGCCCCTGCGCCCCCAGCTGCCGCTGCCACGCGCTCGTGCCGTCGGCGCGGATACAGGACAGCGCCGAGGAGCCGTCGGAGTTCTTCTTGATGCGGACGGTGAGCATCGGACCTCCCCCTCTTGACAGTGCGATACCGAAATGATATCATCACGATACCACCCTACGGAGACCATCCCCATGTACAACGAAAAGCCCTACGCGGCTTCGAACGGCGTGACCATCCTCCTCGTCCTGATCGCCATCGTCCTCGCCGGCGTCGCGATGATGGTGCGCGAGTTCCAGGCCGACCGCCACATCACCGGCCTCGTCGCAACCGGCGTCGTCGTCATCGCCAGCTTCTTCTTCGGCGGACTCTTCATCGTCCACCCCAACGAGGCCAAGGCGCTGGTGCTCTTCGGCACCTACAAGGGTACGGTGAAGAAGGACGGCTTCTGGTTCGCCAACCCCTTCCTCATCAAGCAGGCGATCTCGCTCCGCGTGCGGAACTTCGAGACCGCCAAGCTCAAGGTCAACGACAACCACTCCAACCCGATCGAGATCGGCGCGATCGTGGTCTGGAAGGTGATCGACTCGGCCGAAGCGCTGTTCGAGGTCGACGACTACACGCGCTACGTCGCGGTGCAGTCGGAGTCCGCGCTCCGCGCCACGGCGACGCAGTACCCGTACGACTCGCACGCGTCGGCCGAGAAGTCGCTCTCGACGCACACCGAGGACGTCTCGCACGCGCTCGAGGCGGCGCTCGTGGACCGGCTCCGCAAGGCGGGTGTCGAGGTGATCGAGGCGCGCATCTCGCACCTGGCCTACAGCCCGGAGATCGCGGCGGCGATGCTCAAGCGGCAGCAGGCGAGCGCGATCATCGCGGCCCGGCAGAAGATCGTCGAGGGCGCGGTCGGGATGGTGGACATGGCCCTCGAGATGCTGAGCGCGAAGAACATCGTCAAGCTCGATGAGGAGCGAAAGGCGGCCATGGTGAGCAACCTGCTGGTCGTGCTCTGCTCGGACCACTCGACGCAGCCGGTGGTCAACACCGGCTCACTCTACACCTGAGCCGGCCCGACCGTGGCCGAGAAGAAGCCCTTCCTGTTGCGCGTCGATCGCGAGCTGCTGGACGCCGTCCAGCGGTGGGCGAATGACGACCTCCGCAGCCTGAACGGGCAGATCGAGTTCCTCCTGCGGGATGCATTGAAGCGCGCGGGCCGTTCGCCGAAGTCCGATGGCGAACGGGCCCCGCGTGCGACCTCCGACTCGGATTAGAGGATCCAAGCGATGAACAAGACCCGCCTGAGCGTGCTCTTGGCCTGCGCAGCGCTCCTCGCCGCCGCACCGCGCACGCTGCACGCGCAGGACGCCGCGCGCTCCTCGGCCTACCTGCTGCTCCGCAACAACGACACCATCGCGGTCGAGAAGGTGCGGCGCACCGCCACCAGCGTCTCCGCGGTGATCTCCGCGCTCGGCCAGCCCCGCGTGACGCTCGAGTACGCGCTGGGCCCCGACCACCTGATCACGCGCGGCGTCTTCGCCGTCTTCGCGCCGAACGCCGCCGCGGAGGCCGCGCCGATCCAGAGCGGCACAGTCACGATGACCGGCGACTCGGCGATCATGGAGATCGACGGTGCGGGGGGCAAGCGCAACTTCCGGGTCCCCGTCAAGCCCGGCACGCTGCCGGTCGTGAACAATGACTTCGTCGTCCTCGAGCAGGCGGTGCGCCGCGCCCGGGCAGCCGGAGTGACCACGGCCACGGTGCCGATCTTCGCGCTCTCAGCCGCACAGTCGGTGGACGCGAGGCTCGAACTCGTCGGCGCCGACAGCGCGCGCTTCACGATCGTGAGCAACGTGACCGTCGTGGCGCTCGACGCGGCCGGCAACGTCACCGGCGGCGGCGTGCCGGCGCTCGGCATCCGCGTCGTGGCGCTCACCGGTGCCGCCGCGGACCGGATCACGATCGTGAAGCCCGACTACTCCGCCCCCGCGGGCGCCCCGTACCGCGCCGAAGAGGTGACCGTCCGCACGCCGAACGGCCATCTGCTCTCCGGAACGCTCACCATCCCGACGGGCGTCACCGGACGCGTGCCCGCGGTGGTGACCATCACCGGCTCGGGACAGCAGGACCGCGACGAGTTCGTGCCGATCGCGGGGGGGTACCGGCTCTTCCGCCAGGTCGCCGACACGCTCGGTCGCCGCGGCATCGCCGTGCTCCGGATGGATGATCGCAGCATCGGCGGCTCCGGCGGCGACCCCGAGGGCACCTCCGCCGACTTCGCCGACGACATCCGCGCCGGCGTCGCGTACCTGCGCACGCGCTCCGAGATCGACCCGGACCGCATCGGCCTCGTCGGCCACAGCGAAGGGGGCACGATCGCGCCGATGGTCGCGGCCACCGATCCGAAGCTCGCCGCGCTCGTCCTGCTCGCGGGCACGGCATACACCGGCCGGCAGATCATCGACTACCAGATCGAGAACGGCGTGCGCGGCTCCAGCACGGTGGCGAAGGAGAAGCAGGACTCGGTGATCAAGGCCTCGAAGGCGCAGTTCGACACGACGACGGGCAAGCAGCCCTGGTTCCGCTTCTTCCTCGAGTACGACCCGATCGCGACCGCGCGCCGCGTGAAGCAGCCGACGCTGATCCTGCAGGGCGCGACCGACCAGCAGGTGCGCCCCGAGGAGGCACGGATGCTCGACCGCGCCATGCGCGAGGGCGGCAACCGCCGCGTCACCTTGCGCCTCTTCGAGGCCCGCAATCACTTCTTCCTGCAGGACCCCGATGGCCACCCCTCGAAGTACATCGACCTCACGTCGAACCGCATCGACGGCGAGGTGATGGGGGCGATCGCCGACTGGCTGGCCACCACCCTCCGCGCCCGCTGATGCCGCGTCTCCCCGGTCTCCCCGGTCTCCCCGGTCTCCCCGAAACGTTCACCCCGAGCGAGCGTAGTGCGACCATGACCAGACTTCTCATACTCGCCGCCGCCGCGCTCTGCGCCGCCAGCCCGCTCACCGCGCAGGACACGCCAGTGGCCGCGCCCGCGGCCGCGCCCGTTTGGGCCGTGACCCTCGACTCGGCCGTCGCCGCCGAGATGGCGCGCACCAAGACGCCGGGCTTCCAGATCGCCGTGGTCGTTGACGGCAGGCTCGCCTACACCAAGGGGTACGGGGTCGCCGACATCGAGACCGGGCGCGCGACCACCGACCGGACGCTCTTCCGCGTCGGCTCGGTGACGAAGATGATCGCCGCCGCCACGCTCAACCAGCTCGCCTCCGACGGATTGCTCGACCTGCAAGCACCGATCGGCAAGTACGTGCCCGAGATCGCCGGCAAGAAGGTCGCGAACGTCACGACGCACCAGCTGCTCACCCACTCCGCCGGCTGGCTCGACAACGCCATCCCCTACGGTCGCATGGGCGAAGGTGCCTTGGGCGAGGTGATGCGCGAGGTCACCGACACGCTCTTCTTCACCGAGCCGGGCAAGATCATCTCGTACTCGAACCCCGGCTACTCGATGGCGGGGTATGTGGCCGAGATGGCGGGCAAGGCGCGCTTCTCCGAGCTCACCGACCGCCTCGTGATCCGCAAGATGGGAATGCCGCGCGCGACCTTCCGTCCGCTGCAGGCGATGACGATGGACTTCTCGCAGGGCCACGTCGGGCAGGTGGGGAACGCGCCGGTCATCGTGCGGCCCTTCACCGAGAACACCGCGCAGTGGGCGGCCGGGTTCCTCTTCTCCAGCGCGGCCGAGCTCTCCCGCTTCACGATCGCGATGATGGACGGCGGGATGCTCGAGGGTCAGCGCGTGCTCGCCGCGGACGCCGTGACGCGGATGACGACAGGGTACATGCCGGTGCCGGGGAGTGCGGACGGCGGCAAGTACGGCTACGGGTTGATGATCACCAAGATGGGCGAACATCGCGTCTGGACGCACGGGGGCGCGATCAATGGCTTCGACGCGAACGTCGTGATGTTCCCCGACAAGAAGCTCTCGATCGTGATGATCGACAACCGCGGCGGCTCACCGCTCAACGGGATCGTGGACCTCGTGGCGAAGCAGGCCGCGGGGATCGACCGGCCCGCGCCACCCCCGACACCGACCGAGGTCACCCTCGACGCGGCCGGGCGCGCGAGGATCGTCGGCCAGTATCGCCAGCACAACACCCGCGTCGAGATCGCGGAGGAGGCGGGCAAGCTCGTCTTCAAGCAGGGCCCCGCCGCGCTGCCCGCCAAGTTGATGAGCGACGACCGGCTGCAGATGGCGATCCCCACCGGCGGGACGCAGATGATGATCCTCGTCCGCGGCACCGACGGTCGGGTCGAGTACCTGCATCAGGGCCTGCGCTCGCTCGCGCGCCAGCCCTGAAAGGCGTTCACCGCGGGTGGCGATCAGAGACGAACGGTCTCCCGGTAG
This sequence comes from Gemmatimonadaceae bacterium, assembly GCA_031396725.1. GTDB lineage: Bacteria > Gemmatimonadota > Gemmatimonadetes > Gemmatimonadales > Gemmatimonadaceae > Pseudogemmatithrix. The sequence continues at coordinate 8,565 of JANNLH010000179.1, forward strand.
CTCCGCCCCCACGGGTCCTCGGCCTCGATGATGATCTCGCGCGCGTCGCGGGAGGGGGTCGCGTAGTAGAGGTGCGCCGTCGGCACCGGCTCGACCCAGGTGCGGCGCGCGGGCAGCTCGGGCCCGAGATGCAGCTGCATCGCGAGCGGGTCGCGCCCGGTCCGACGCGCCATCAGCCCCTGCGGCTGGCCATCCTCGATCCAGGTCACGCGCCAGTCGGCGTTCGCTGCCCAGATGTTCGCGCACACCTCATCCGGCGCGGTGCTGTCGCCGCCGCGGCCGTACGCGCGCATCTGGTGCTCGGCGCCCTTCCCCGTGCTCTGGTACCGCCACCGGATCGACTCGTCGTCCGCGTCCAGCACCAGATAGCCGTTCGGCGTCCCGTCGTAGCAGATCGGTCCGCTCCACCACGCCCCGCACACGGCGCCGGCGACGATGTGGCGCACCCCGCCCTCTCCCACGTGCTCGAGCTCGTGCGTGTGCCCCGCGATGATGTGCGCCCGGTAGCGTTCGAGCAGTCGGTAGAGCGCCTGCCGGTTCATCACCGAGTTTCCCGGTGCCGGATCCTTCGCGCCGCGCACGCGCTGGTCCGACGTGCTGAGCGCCGGGATGTGCTGGAACACCACCACCGTCCGTCCCGCCTCGAGCGTCTCGAGGTCGGCGGCGATCCACGCCAGTTGGCGCGCGTCCAGATAGCCGAGGTAGCCGGCGCCGTGCCAGAAGACGTCGTTGAGGACGATGTAATGCACCGCACCGACGTCGAACGAGTACGCCGTCGGCCCGAAGCGGCTGCGATAGGTGTCACTCGCCCCCTCGGTCGTGCGCGACGCGAAATCGAGGTCGTGGTTGCCGATCACTTGGTAGAACGGGATCTCCATCCGCTCCACGGCGCGCTCCCACTCGGGATAGAGCGTGAGGTCGTCGAACATGATGTCGCCGCAAGCGACGCCGAGCACCTGGCGATCGCCGAGCGCGCTGACCGTGCGGGCCACGTCGGGCACCGTCTCGGCGTGCAACAGTCCGGTCTCGTAGGTGTTCTGCGTCTGGGGGTCCGCGAGCACGAGCATCGAGTGGGCGGCATCACCCGGACGCGGCACGAGCGCGAAGTCGACGAGTTGCTCGTCCGCGGTGCTGCCGAGCGTCTGGTAGAAGCGCGCCGTCCCGGCCGCGTTGCGCTCGGGCTGCCACCCCGACGGCGTCGACACGAAGACAGAGGGCTGCGCCGAGTCGGCGATCAGGGTGAATCGGCCGTCGGAGCCGGTGCGCACCACCGACACGCCGTCGGAGACGCGCACGCCCGCCAGCGCGCGGCCATTCCCGTTCACGCGGCCGATGACGCGGCCGCGGACGCGGATCGGTCGACTCGAGCGCGCCAGGGCCGGCAGCGGAGCGTATGGGTCGGCGAGCAGCCGTTCAGGCAGGGAGAGCGCGCCGAGCACGGCGCTTGAGCTCAGGAGGAATCGGCGGCGATCCATATGCTTGGGCGGAGGGGTGGGAGAAGGCGTCGCCCCAATCTTCCGCGCTCCCGGCGCGGCGGCCAGCCGCGCACGGTAACGTGGCCGTCACGGCGCGTCAGCGCGCCAGCACGACGTTCAGGTAGGCAGGATCACCGGTGACCTCGCGCACCACCAGCGGCGCCAGCCAGGGGGGCAGGACGACCTCCGCGTCCAGCGACGGGAGCTCGATCTCGGCGAGCACGAGCTCTCGCCCGGCGAACTCGTCCACGGCCCACTCGCGCCCGTCGTGCATCACCAGGTGCCGGCGCTTCAGCACGCGGCGGCCGGTCGTCAGGCGCCAGAGCGCGGCGAATGTCTCGGCGCTGCATTCCTCCTCGAGCTCGATCCGCGCGAGCCCCGCGCCCCCCTTCACGGTGCGGTAGTAACGCGTCTCCTTTCCCGAGCGCACGCGGCGCACGCGTTCGATCAGGCGCTCGCCCGGGAGGTAACCCTGCGCGATGCGCTCGAGGCGGCGCTTCGGCATCCGCTTAGGCAGCGCCGAGAGCAGGTACTTCCGCTCGATCTCGATCCCCTCGGTGGCACTCCCCGCGAGCGACGCGGCGAGCCGGCCGATGGCCGCGAAGAGCGGCGGCTCGCCGCCGAGCCAACTCTCGCTGATCGCGGCGAAGCGCTGGTCGGATCGCTGCCGGACGTGCGCCGCGATGGTGGCGAGTCCCGTGCGCAGCGCCGCGCGTGGCGCGCGGGGCGTCGCCTCGGTCAGCCCCAGGAGCCAGACGTGCGTGTCGTGATGGTCCCCGAGCAGGTCCTGCAGCGCCTTGAGCTGTGCGATGCACTCCTTCCCTTCGGGGACGAGCGCCTCGATCGGCTCGAGCAGGTAGCGCAATCGCTTGCCGGCGATGCGTGCGCGGTGCACGGCCTCCGCGTCCTCCCCCGAGCGGATCACACTGAGCCGGCGGCGAAGTCCCGCGGAGAGGGTGAGGGCGAGCGCCGCCATCTCCGCCGCGAACGGGACGGCGAGTGAGCCGCGCTCGACGTGGTGCGGCACCGAATAGCGGGGCAGCCGTTCATCGAGGAGCTCGATCGCGCGGTCGAGGTCGCGGTCGATCTCCGCGTCGAGCGCGGACTCGGCGCTCTTGCGGTGGCGCGCGATGCGCGCGAGGAGCCAGTCGGCGGCGGCGCGGGCCTCGGCGTCGAGCGGGTCGCGCTCGGACGCGAGCCACTCGGCGAAGACCTCGTCGTCACGCGAGGGGTTGGTGGCCTGTGCGAGTCGGCGCAGTCGCCGGCGCGCCTTGACCGGCGCCGAGCGGCCGAGCAGTGGGGCTTGCACGGTCAGCCAGCTGCGCAGCCGCCGCACGGCGACCCGGAAATCGTGCAGCGCCGAAGAATCCTCGGGTCGGCCGAGCCGCGCGCGCGCGCCCCGCACCCGTGCGAGGAACTCGAGTGCGACCACACGTACCGAGCGTTCGGCGGCGTCGTGGAGAAGTGTCACGCGGGGAACATATCGCACGACGTTACGAACCGCTGACCTGGTCGTTTCCTGCCACTCACCGATCCCCGGGGGCATCGGGGCGATCGTGGCGGATGCGCCAGTCACGTTTCGCCGGATCGGTCCGCCTCCTCGCGCTCCTGCTCGTCCTGCCGCTTCCCGGCTTCAGGTCCGCCGCGGCTCCGATCGTGATCGGCGAACCCGGCCGCCTGACGACCATCACCCGCGAGGTCTCCTGGCCCGCGGGGACCGCCATCCAGCTGGTCGGCCCGGTGGTGGTCGACTCGGGGGGCGTGCTGCGCATCGCGGCCGGCGCGCGCGTGGAGGCGAGCGTCGGCGCGTTCATCGCGGTGTCGCGTGACGGATGGATCGACGCCGCCGGCACCCTTGAGGAACCGGTCGAACTGACCTGCGCCACCGTGCCGCGCTTTACCGGTTGCTGGGGAGGATTGATCGTCCAGGGGAATGCGCGGATCAACGTCGGCGAGACGAGCAGCCCGGCGGGCGGGCGCGGCGGCGTGGGCGGTTGCCGCGAATCGCTCGAACCCATCGTCCCCGAGCTCGCCTTCGGCGGCTGCAACGACGCCGACAGCAGCGGCGCGCTCCGCCACTTGCGCATCGAGTATGCGGAGCGCGGGCTGCAGCTGCAGGGGGTCGGCAGCACGACCGTGATCGAGCGCGTGCAGGTGAATCGCAGTCGCTTCGACGGGGCGCTCATCATCGGTGGCACTGCCAACGCGCGGGAGCTCTTCCTGACGGCCAACGGCACGGGGCTGCGTTGGAGCGGCGGCTGGCGAGGCGCCGCACAGCGCGTGGCGATCCAGCAGGACGTCGCCAACTTCCGTGCGGCACTCGTCGGTCAGAACGCCAGCGTTGCAGGGGGAGACGTCGACGCCGAGCCGCGCTCGGCGCCGACGCTGTTCAACCTCACGATCCTCGCGCAGTCGATCCCGGGCAATCCGACGCACGCATCGGCCCGTGCGCTGGTCTTCGAGCGTGGGACCGCCGGCACCCTGCGCAACGCGTTCCTGTACGCACCGCACGTCGCGCTCGACATCGTGGACGCCGCGACCTGCTTGCAGCTCGCCTCAGGCGCGCTCTCGCTGCGGCACGTGGTGACCGCGGGGGCCACGTCGGCCGGCGAAGGCACGGTCGATGCGGCGTGCGGCCGCACCGAGGCCGAGGTGCTGGGCGACCCGGCCGCGGCGAACGTCGTGCTCCCGCTTGCCAGCGGACTCCTCGCCAGCAGCAACGATCTCCTGCTCCCCGACCTGCGCCCGGTCGCCGGGGCCGCCCTTGCGACGGCGACCGCCGCGGCGCCCGGTGGCGGGTTCATCTCCGGCCCGGCGTACGTCGGCGCGGTGCAACCGGCGGCGCAGTCAGGTCAGATCCCCTGGTTCTCCGGATGGACGAATCCGGCGCCGACCCCGGCACCGATCCCCAACGGCACGGTGGCTGGCCGCGTGGTCTCGCCCTTCCGCGGCGCGCTCGCCGGAGTGACCGTGCGCGACGCGGTGACCGGCGCCTCTGCCGTGACCACCGCGGCCGGCACCTACTCCCTCTCGCTCCCCGCCGGCACCGCGCTGCTCGAAGTCCCAGCGGTCCCGGTCGAGTGCACCGTGCCCGGCGCGCGCTCCGCCCCCGTGCAACCGATGATGACGACGGCGTTCGACCTCTCGGTGGACTGCTGGCCCTTCCCGGGCAACACGCGCATCGACGCGGGGGATGGATTCGCCTGCGGCGTGGCGGACCAGGGCACGTTCTGCTGGGGACTGAACACGCGCGGACAGCTCGGCAACGGCACGACCACCGACGCGACGCTCCCGGTGCAGGTGTTCGGAACGTTCACGAGTGTCGCTGCGGGACTCGCACACGCCTGCGGACGCGAGGTGTCGGGCGTGGTGCGGTGCTGGGGCGCGGGCGACGCCGGACAGACGGGGGTGGGACCGACCATTGATCGACCGATCCCGGCACCCGTGAGCGGCGGCCACCTCTTTGCCGGCGTGACGTCGGGACGCGCGCACAGCTGCGCCGTGAAGGCCGACGGGTCCGTCTGGTGCTGGGGCGACAACACCCGCGGCCAGCTCGGCGATGGATCGACCACCGCGTCAGGTGTACCGGTCCAGGTGGCCTCGTCGGTGCTGTTTGCCGCTGTCTCCGCGGGTGGCTCGCACACTTGCGCTCTGGACCGCGCCGGCGCCGCGTACTGCTGGGGTGATGGCACGGAGGGCCAACTCGGCGACGGCACGTCCGTCGGGCGGGCGGTGCCCGCCGCCGTCGCCACACTCGAGCGATTCGCCGCGATCGCCGGGGGCGGCGACGCGCACAGTTGCGCGACCACCGCCGCCGGCGGTGTGCGCTGCTGGGGCGCGAACGAGAGCGGTCAGCTCGGTGATGGCACGCAGGTCCGACGGCTCGCGCCGGTGGCCGTGGCATCCGGACAGGTCCTCGGTGGCGTCGCACTGGGCGCGCGCCACAGCTGTGCCGTCCGGGAGGCCAGCACGATCGGTTGCTGGGGTCTGAATACGACCGGCCAGCGGGGCGATGGGACGCTCTCGATCCAATCGACCCCGACGACGATCGTCGGCTCGCCGAACATGAGCGCGGTGACCGCGGGCCCCGACTTCAGCTGCGGCATCACCTTCGGTGCGGTGACGAGTGACGGCGGGGGCGGGATCATCATCTCCCTGCGCTCACTCCTCTGCTGGGGACGCAACGAGCGGGGCGAGTTCGGGCGCGGTGATCAGGCGTCGAGTCTCACCCCGGTGCCGGGAGCGACGGGGTTGACCTTCCCGCGCTGATGTCGGCTCCGTGCGGTGGGGGCCGGTCTTCGCGCCCTTCGTGCCTTCGTGGTGAATCAGCGATACGTCTCGAAGAAGCCGGAGCCGGTTCCGGCGATCGGAGTGCCGCCGAGCCGACCCGAGATCCGCGCGATGCCTTTCATCTGGATGAAGTACGGTCGGGCGCCCGCACGGCGAAAGCGGCCTTTGGATCGCACGTCGCTCGCGGTCGCGTCCTCGATCTCGAGTTCGACGCGCAGCGTGTCGGCACCGCGCGCGTCCGTGAGGACTGCTCGGGCCGGGACCCGGAGCACTCGACCGCCGACTTGGACGGTCCTGGCGTCCACGTAGGCGATGTCGCGCGGGCGGAAGATCGCGCGAAAGCCGAGCGAGTCGACCAGGTACAGGAAGAGCGGCTCGGCCACGTCGTCGGCGCCCGCGCGCAACACGCGACCGTAGAGGAAGGTGAACTCCCCGGCCCTCGCCGCCCCCCACTCCCACTCGACGTCGCGCCAGACGCCCCAGTTGTGGTCGTGGTACGACTGCGCGGCGGTGAAGCGCTCGCACTTCCCTGCCACGCAGAGTTCGCCATCGGCCTCGGCGCGCAGCGCCGGCACCGCGTAGCCGCTCACGAGTCCCTCGCCGCCGATCGCGGCACCGGGGAAGTAGGCGCCGGGAGTCGGCGTCACCGTCAGCGCGATCGTCGCGCGTGCGCCCGTGCCCTGCTCCACCCCGCGCGCCGTGACGCGATAGCGGCCGTCAGGAAGCACTTCGACCCGGTCGGCGCCGAGTGCGAGATCCGCGCGCGTCGTATCGAGTCGCACGTCCCGGGCGGGCACCAGCCGTTCGAAGCGGCGCTCGGGTCTCCCCTGTTCGTGCACCGTGAGCAGGACGCGTCCACCCCACTCCCCGGCGGGCACGTCACCGCCCACCGCGAGCGTCAGGAACGCCCAGCGCTTCCGGTCGGCCGAGAGCACGTTGAAGTAGTGCCACTCGCCCCAGGTCTCGCGCTCCTCCGCCGTGAGCGAACTCGGCGTGAGGTGGAACCGGTCGATCTCATGGCGCAGCTCGATCGGCGTCGGGGACGTCCATCGCCGGTCGCCCTCATCGTCCTCCCACGCGCCCTCGGCCAGCTCCGGCCCGGCGCCGACCGCGAGTGTTGCCGACGGGATCTCGCCGATCGCGCGCACGGGGCGCTCGCGGCCGTCGGCCGTGCGCACGTAGAGCAGCACGCCATCCGTCTGCGGCGCCACGGCGGCGATGCGCGACGAGAGCCGCGGCGCCGCGAGCAACTGCCGATGGACGAAGCGCGCATTCGCGATCGACACGAAGAGCCCGCCGACCCCGCCGGTCTTCATCACTTCGAGGTCGAGTCCCTCGGGCAGGACCGTGACGCTGCCGCCGCCGACCAGCTTCTCGTCGCGCGACTGCGTGACCATCGCCTCGCCGATCGCGAGCAGCGTGATCATCACGCCGACGCCGAGCCCGAAGCCGCCGAGCAGGAAGAGCGACCGCCAGGGGCGGTCGAGCAATCCGCGCACGGCGAGGAGCGGAATCACAGCGGCCGCCGCATCACGTCATCCACGATCGCACCGTCGCGCATGTGCACGACGCGTCGGGCCGAGCTGGCCAGCTCCTCGTCGTGCGTCACGGTCACGATCGTCGTCCCGTCCTGATTCAACCGGTCGAAGAGCGCGATCATCTCGGTGCCGGTCCGAGCGTCGAGCTCGCCGGTGGGCTCGTCGGCCAGCAGGAGCGCCGGTCGGTTGGCCAGCGAGCGCGCGATCGCCACGCGCTGCTGTTCGCCCCCCGAGAGCTGGAACGGCCGGTGATCGGCCCGGGCCCCGAGCCCGACGTATGCGAGCAGTTCCCGCGCCCGCGCCAGCCGCTCGGCGCGCGGCACCTTCGCCTCGGCCATCGGCAGC
>JANNLH010000016.1:0-7981 GCA_031396725.1 Gemmatimonadaceae bacterium
GCACCTCACCGCTGATGGTGTCGCCAGTGCGGAGGCTGAATCGCTTGATCTGTGACGGCGAGACGTAGATGTCGTCGGGCCCGGCGAGATAGTTCCAATCCTGCGCCCGGAGAAAGCCGTATCCTTCCGAGAGAATCTCGAGCACGCCTTCGGCCTGCAGCATCGCCGACCCGTCGAGCAGTTTCTGCTCGATGCGATAGATGAGGTCCTGCTTCCGGAGGCCTGACGAGTTGGGAATGGTCAGGCTGTCGGCCAGGGCCAACAGCTCAGGAATCGACTTTTTTCGGAGTTCGGCGATGTCCACCGGAGGGCGATGGCAGATGGCGGATGGCAGATGTCGGACAACTTCCGACTCGAACGATCAGGTCCGATGAATGGACCACAGGGGATGGGCCGCACCTCCGAACAGATACGACGCTCGGAAGTTCTGGCAGGTGCGCGAGGCGGGATTCGAACCCCACGACCTTCGGCTCCGGAGGCCGACGCTCTATCCAGCTGAGCTACTCGCGCAGAACGTGAAAGGTAGTCCCCTACGGGGGGTCGGGGTAGGGCAGGATGCAGGACCGGCCGGAGGGGCGTATAGTAGCGGAACGGACCATCTCCCCAGGAGCGTCGCATGGCTGCGAACTTCCCCGCGATCGACCCCGCCACGATCACCGCACTGAACGCCGGAGACGAGCGGGCGCTGGAGCGGATCTTCCGCGCCAGCTACGACACCGTCCTCGCGCGCGCGAAGGAGCGACTGTCCGGAGAGGACGCGGCGGCGCCGCGGCTCGTGTCGGCGATCTTCCGCGAGCTCTGGCAGGAGCGCGCCGGATTCCACTCGACCGGCGAGGTCGAGGGCTTCATCAACGAGGAGCTCCGGCACCGCGCGAGCGCCGTGCGGTCGCGGATGGCGGCGGTGCATCGTTTCGAGAAGACGGAGGGGGTGCAGGGCGCGAACCACCACGCGCCGCCCTCGGCGGACCAGCTCTGGGGTGAGATCGTCGCGGCGCTGCACGCCCCGGCGGCCGATTCGCCGACGGCGGCCAAGGCTCGCCGGGAGCACGCCAAGCACGAGGCGGCGCAGCACATCTCGCGCGTGGCCGAGAAGCGCTCGTGGAAGGGACCGCTGGCGCTGGGCTTGGTGGCGGCGGCGATCGGGGCCGGCGCCTTCTGGTACATCGGCCGGATCAGCAAGGAGTCGGTGGTCACGCAGCTGCTGGCCGACGCCGAGCCCACGGCGGTGACGACACGTGCGGGGCAGCTGGGGAGCCTGACGCTGGGCGACGGGTCGGCCGTGCGGCTGGGTGTGGAATCGCGACTGGTCAGCGTGGCCGACTTCGGGCGGAGGTACCGCACGGCGCGGGTCGGCGGAACGGCGGCGATCACGGTGGCCTCCGGCGGCGAGCTGCCACTCGAGTTGCGGCTCAGTGATGCGGTGCTGCGGGCGACCGGGGGCGTGCTCACGGTGCGCGACTACAGCGACGAGAACCTGCGGATGATCCGTGCGGAGGGTGCGCCGGTCGAGCTGGTGGTGGGAGACGAGAGCCGGTCGATCGCGGCGGGCACCACGGTGGCGCTGGACCGCGCCGGCGTCGTGCGCGATGCCACGGCGGACGAGGTGGCACAGGCATTCGCCTGGACCGACGGCAAGCTGGTGCTGCGCGACGCGACGGTGGGGACGGCGGTCCAGCAGCTCTGGCGCTGGTACGGGCTCGCGGTGAATCTGGGGGACGAGTCGCTCAAGGAACGGCGGGTCTCCCTCGAGGCGCCGCTGGAATCGTCGCAGGCCGCGATCGCGGGGGTGGAGAGCGGGGCGAACGTGAAGTTCGCCTGGGAGGGGGGGAAGATGATGTTCCGGGATGCGGGGATGGTTAAGCGGTAGGCCCGGGAAGGGCGATTCACCACAGAGGGCACAGAGGGCACAGAGGAACGGCGAAGACCGGAACAGCAACGGCCGTTCGTGGGGTGCTTGGCGGTCAGATCTGTCCGCCACGCCCCCCTCAACGGGCAGTTCCTGTTCTGCCGTGGCCGTTCCTCTGTGCCCTCTGTGCCCTCTGTGCCCTCTGTGCCCTCTGTGCCCTCTGTGCCCTCTGTGGTGATCGCCGAGAAAGGCCGGCGTGCGAACGACAAAGGCCCCGCGGATCCGAGGATGAGCGGGGCCTTGTCGTTGCGGTTGGTAGTCGGGGCGAGAGGATTCGAACCTCCGACCTCCTGCTCCCGAAGCAGGCGCTCTACCGGGCTAAGCTACGCCCCGAACTTCATCGGTAAAGACTCTTACACCTCACACCTTCAACCTCATACCTGCCGTTCCATGCGCCCGAAGGGACTCGAACCCCTAACCTTCTGATCCGTAGTCAGATGCTCTATCCAATTGAGCTACGAGCGCAGACCCATCGGCGTCGCTCGGGAGGCGATTCAGAGGGAACCCAAAATATAGGTACAGCAGGGGAGACAGTCAACGAGAGGGGAGGGAGCGAAAAGTAGTAAGGGGAACGAGGAAGGGGGAAAGGGGAAGGGGAAAGTAGAAAGGGGAGGATCACCAGCGCGGTGCGCCTCCCCCCTTCTACTTCGTTATTCCTACTTCCTACTTCCTACTTCCTACTTCCTACTTCGATCTTCGTTCTTCGATCCTCGATCTTCTTTCCCTTCAGGGCAACGCCCTGTACTTGTACGCCACGATCCCCGCCTTGGTCGGCTCCAGCTTGAAGTCCCCGGTCTTGCCCGGCGCGACGGCCGCGACCTCCGCGGTCACCGACTCGATGACCGCACCGCTGGCGTCGACGAAGTCCATCGTCAGCGAGTAGCTCTTGGCCGCCTTGCCGCGGTTCTCGATGTTCCCCGCGAGCAGCGCGCCCGCCTCGCGGCGCTCGAACTGCGTCACGAGCAGCTTGTGCAGCATCGCCGCCTCGAGCTTCGCGGCCGCCTCTGCGTCCTTGATCAGCTGCGCCTTCTTCGGCGCGTCCTTCTCCGCCAGCGCGGCGAGCTTGAGCGCCTCGGCGTGCAGCAGGTAGTTGTCGGGGTTGCTCGGGTCGATCTCGATCAGCTTTTGCGTCAGCGGAAGCATCTTCGCGAAGTCCTTCTTCTCGTAGTACATGAACGCGAGGAAGTAGCTCGCGTCGCGCACATTCGGGTTCTTCTTCAGGGCCCCGGCGTACATCGCCATCGCGTCGTCATTCCGCGAGAGCATGCGGGCCATGTCGGCCGCGAGGAGGAGCGTCAGGTCGTTGTAGGGGGTCGCGTCGGCGACCATCGGCGCGAGGATGGCGCGGCCCCGCGCCGTGTCCTGCGTCAGCCCCACGATCTCGGCGACCGCGGAGAACGAGTACGCGGCCTCCTTCCCCTCGGGCTGCTGCTTGAGGAGCTCGAGGAAGGTGTCCACGGCCTCCTTCAGCAACTCGTTCTTGCGGGCGGCGCCGCCGGCGAGCGCGTGCTGCTGCGCGTTCGCGGCGTACTGGAACATCATCTGGCGTCGGGTGTCGGCCAGCGACGTGTCGGCGGCCGCCATCTCGATCGCCATCTTGAGGTGGCTCAGCAGCCCGTCCTTGTCGCCGCGCTTGTCGGCGATCTGGGCGTAGGCGTTGTGCGTGAAGGCCGACTTCGCGTTCAGCATCGCCGAGCGCTTGAGGTAGTACTCGGCCGAATCGACGGCGTCGGCGCCAAGGAACTGGTAGGCCTTGTTCAGCCGGTCGGTCCAGGGCTTCGACTGACGCCACTGCTGCGTCTGCTCGACGCAGCCGGGGCCCTGCGCCTCGACGAGCTTGAAGAGCGAGTCGGCGGCGACGATCAGGTCGACCGACGCGGTCTTCACGCCGGGGGCGTTGAGGGCCTCGTTGGTCATGACCTCGGACCCACCCTCCTGGTGCAGCCAGAGGATGTAGATCTGGGCGCGGAGGAAGCCGGTGCCGAGCGGATTCGCGGCGAGCTTCTTCTCGTCCTGCAGGAACTTCATCGCATCGCGCAGCGCCTTGGAGGCGTCGGCGGGGGTGCTGGCCGCCGCGGCGCGCTGGATGGTGAGCCCGGCCTGGGCGAGCTGGGCGGGCTGATAGGTGTCCACGGAGCACTCGGCCGCCTGCGCGTGCGCGGGCCGCGAGGCCACCACGAGCGGGATCAGGAGCGCCGGCAGGGCACGGAGGAGACGCATGGTCGCTGGGGCTGGAGGGGTCTTTTACCGGCGCCGGAGCGACAACGAACCCGGCGCGCGCGGGGTGGGGAACAGAACGCCCCACGAGAATTACCCCGTGAGGCGATGGGCGGTACAAGACTCGAACTTGTGACCTCCACGATGTCAACGTGGCGCTCTAACCAACTGAGCTAACCGCCCGAACATACACGACGCCGACCGGAACGTTCCCGGCCGCTCAAGCGTTGACTTCCTCGCGCCGATACTCCGGCACAAGAGCGGGAAACGGGACTCGAACCCGCGACCCCAACCTTGGCAAGGTTGTGCTCTACCAACTGAGCTATTCCCGCGACTGGAGCCCGGAATGCCTGCACGCCTGCACCCCCGGCCCGACCGAAACGCACTGTGTTGCACCGCTGTCCACGCCGCCCGCTGCCGTCACTGCTGCTGGCGGGGAGTGGAGGCGAGGGGAATCGAACCCCTGACCTCTTGAATGCCATTCAAGCGCTCTCCCAACTGAGCTACGCCCCCGTCCTCGTCGCGCGCGAGTGCTCCGCACCCCGACGACAGGAACCAAAAAAGGTATCCGAGGGTAAGTCGAGGGTCAAGGCGTGTCACTGGCAATTACGGCTTTCGGCCTTATCTTAGGGCTCGCTCGTCACCACCGAAGTCTTCTCCGGCCGCGTTCGCGGTCAGGATCCCATAGCAATGGCCACTGAAGTCAAGAAGCGGAAGCGCCGCACGGCCCCCGCCGGGATCGCTCCCAGCGAGCCGGAACGCGACATCCTCGACCAGTATCTGTACGAGGTCTCGACCTACCCGCTGCTCAAGGGCACCGAGGAGATCGATGTCGCGCGCAAGATCCGCGCGGGCGACCCGGACGCGCTCCAGGAGCTCGTCAAGCGCAACCTGCGCTTCGTCATCTCCGTCGCGAAGAAGTACCAGAACCGCGGCCTTCCGCTGATCGACCTGATCGGCGAGGGCAACGTCGGCCTGCTCACGGCGGCGCGGAAGTTCGATCCCGACCAGGGCGTCAAGTTCATTTCGTACGCCGTGTGGTGGATCCGCCAGGCGATCCTCTCCTCGCTGGCGCGCCAGGGGCGGACCGTGCGCGTGCCGCTCAACCGCACCGCCGACCTCTCGCGCATCATCAAGGCGTCGGAGATCCTGCGCCAGAAGCTCCGCCGCGAGCCGACCCCCGAGGAGCTCTCGCAGCTCACCGGGCTCTCGGTCGATGTCGTGCAGTCGCTCGCCGCGCTCAACACCGGCGACGTGCGTCTTGATGCACCGATGGATCCGGACGGCGACCGCTCCCTGATCGAGCGCTTCGTCGCCGACGAGATGCCGGACACCGAGGAGGAGGCGATGAACCGCTTTCTCAACGACGAGATCGAGCACGCGCTCGGCACGCTGCCGCCGCGCGACGCGAAGGTCCTCCGCCTCTACTTCGGGCTCGAGGGAGGGCGCGAGCACACGCTCGAGGAGATCGGCTCGATGCTCGGCGTCACGCGCGAGCGCGTCCGGCAGCTCCGCGACCGCGCGCTCAAGCGGCTGCGCGAGGGGGATGTGGGGCGCGCGCTCGGGTCGTTCGCGGCATAGACCTGCGGGGCGAACCGAACTGCAGATGTGAGATGGGAGATGTGAGGAGGGCGGCCCGGTCGGGCCGCCCTTTCTCGTTCAGACGGCCCGGTGCGCCGGAAGCGTGCGGTCGAGGGAGATTGCGCCCATATTCCCCCTCACATCTCCCATCTCACATCTCCCCTCTGCCGTTCGATGATTCAGCTCGAGAACGTCCACAAGGCCTTCGGCGACAACCAGGTGCTGCGCGGCTTCTCCCTCGAGGTGCAGGAGGGGGAGACGGTCGTCATCATCGGCTTCTCCGGCACCGGCAAGTCGGTGGCGATCAAGCACATCGTCGGCCTGCTCGAGCCCGACCAGGGCCGGGTCATCGTCGACGGGCAGGAGGTCGGTGCGCTCTCGCGGCGCGACCTGTATGCGCTGCGCGCCAAGATCGGCTACGTCTTCCAGTTCGCCGCGCTCTTCGACTCGCTCACCATCGCCGAGAATGTCGCGATGGGGCTGCGCAAGCAGGGCAAGCTCAGCGAGCCCGAGATCCAGCAACGCGTGCACGAGGCGCTCGAGCTCGTGGACCTGGAGGACGATGTCGGCGACAAGCTGCCGAGCGAGCTCTCGGGCGGCATGCGCAAGCGCGTCGGGATCGCGCGCGCGATCGCGCTCCGCCCGAAGTACCTGCTCTACGACGAGCCCACCACCGGCCTCGACCCCGTCACCAGCGCCATCATCGACGACCTGATGCTGCGCATGCAGCGGCAGCTCGGCGTCACCGGCATCGTGATCACGCACGACATGCGGAGCGCCTACACTGTCGGCACCCGGATCGCGATGCTGTACGACGGCAGCGTGCGCCAGGTCGGCACGGTCGAGGAGATCAAGCACACCTCCGACCCGGTGGTGCGGCAGTTCATCGAGGGGCGCGCCGAGCTGGCGACCAGCGCGGGCGCGACCCGGTGAGCCGGCGATCCCGCCTTGCCCGCCGGTGATCGCGCGGTGACCCGTCGGCGCAAGCCGCGCGAGGAAGTCTCGGCCGGCGGGATCGTCTTCCGCCGCGACGGCGAGCGCACGTTCTATCTCCTGATCCGCGACTCCTACCGCAATTGGGGATTCCCCAAGGGCCATCTCGAGGAGGGGGAGGAGCCGTCCTCGGCGGCCCTGCGCGAGGTCAGCGAGGAGACCGGACTCGCGTCGCTCGAGCTGCGCGCGCCGATCGAGGTGATCGACTGGAACTTCCGCTTCCGTGGCCGACTCATCCACAAGACCTGCCACTTCTTCCTCATCGAGACGCCGGACAGCCGCACCGCGCCGCAGCGCGCCGAGGGGATCACCGCCTGCCGCTGGGCCTCGTTCGAGCAGGCGGTCGAGCTGGTCGCCTACGAGAACGCGCGCGTGGTGCTGCAGGCGGCGCAGGCGATCCTCACCGCTCCTCCCGCGGCACACTGAGCGATGCCCGAGAACGCATTGGGGCCCCTGCCGCCCCCGGCCATCGTCGCGCTCGGCGTGCGCGAGCGCACGCGCGAGACGCTGCGGCGCGCCTTCCCGCGCCGGCGCGGACGCCTCACGCTCGTGCGCACGGCGGCCGAGCTGCAGGAGGCGATGGGCGCGGCGATGGTGGATGCCGTCGTCATCGACTTGGGCCAGCCGGGCGATGACCAGTGGGCGGCCGCGGCGCTCGCGCGCGACTATCCGAGCATCCCGTTCTTCGCGTACGCCCCGCTCCGCCCGGCCGACCTGCCGGCGCTGGCGCGGGCGTGCACGGCGCTCGAGTTCGCCGACCTCTTGGTCGAGGGTGTGGACGACGGCATCCCGCGCGAGTTGCTGCTCCCCGAGACCTTCACCGTCCGATTCGCGACCGCGATGCAGGGAGCGGGTGACCGGCTGGGGCTGACGGCCCCGCTCCAGCGGCAGGTCTGGCGGCTCGTGATCGCGCAGGGCGGGCGGACGGTGCGGACCGAGTCGCTCGCCGCCGCGGTCTCGCTGACCCGCGAGCACCTGAGCCGGCGGTTCTCCGCCGCCGGCGCCCCGAACCTGAAGCGGGTGATCGACCTCTCGCGGCTCCTGGCGGCATCGGAGCTGGCCAAGAACCCGGGGTACGACATGCCGGACATCGCGCGGATCCTCGGGTTCGCCTCGGCGTCGCACCTGAGCGCGTCGTGCCAGCGGCTGATCGGGGTCAAATCGGCGTCGCTGGCGCGGCTCCGGCCGGGGGATCTGCTGGACCGGTTCCTGAAGCAAGGGAGGGGGAGGTCGCGAGGCGGGGAAGTGTGATTCTTGGTTGTGGTGTCCCGAGTCAACGGCATT
>JANNLH010000054.1:0-6465 GCA_031396725.1 Gemmatimonadaceae bacterium
TCGTACTCGGGCAGGGCTGACATTGTCGCCTGACCAATCGGATCCCAGTCGCGCCGAAGCACGGCGCGCACCCGGCGCAACTGCTCGTCACTCCGATCGCGGCGCTTTCCCATTCGAAATCTCTTGTGGTCCACCTAACGTGAGCTTCTGCTGCGGACACTCCACGATATGCGGCGCCGCAGGCGCCGCTACCGTAACGTGGCCGTCAGCAGCAAGCATCGTTAGACCGCCGCCCACTAGAGGCCGGATTGGCGGGCCCAGATGCTTGCTGCGAGAAGCGCGACACTCACGGCCGCGATCAACAACCGAGTCGCGCGCTGTCGCTTAGTCGGGACCACGGGCGGCTTGCGATAGTCGGGAATCTCGACGACCATCCCAACGCCCAGCGCGAGCATGGCGCCGCTCACCAGCGGGCCACTAATCGACGAACCACCCTGCGACTCGACGACCCCTTGGACAAGCGCATAGAGCGCCATGGCGCACACGGCCAAAGCGAACACCGCCAATACTCGACCGAACACGGTTGTGGTTGGTGGCTCAGCCAAGTTGCTTCTCCGGTCGGGCTAACGTTGATTGGGCATCGGATACATAATCCTGTTAGCTGGCTGTTATCCGGTGCTGTAAGCGAGTATCTCAGCCGGCCCGGCTTCGCGCAACCTCCCCGGACGCGCACACTTACCGCTCCGGCCGCCTCGGTCCCCGCCCCGCGTTATGCTGCAATGATTGCAGTGATTGCCGGGCGGCGTCCAGTGGGCTCCGAACCCCAAGGCCCCCACGGTTCAGCACGTGAGTGTAGATCATCGTCGTGCTCACGTCCCTATGCCCCAGCAGCTCCTGCACCGTCCGGATGTCATACCCGGCTTCCAGAAGGTGCGTCGCGAACGAGTGTCGGAATGTGTGACAGCTGATCCGCTTGCCTAGGGCAGTCGCGCGCGCGGCGTCCGTGACCGCGCGCTGAAGGACCGTCTGGTGCACGTGGTGCCGGCGGACCACGCCGGTACCCGGCTCGACGTACCGCCGCCCGGCGGGGAAGGCCCACTGCCAGCCGAACTCCTCGGCCGCGTGCGGCAGCTTCCGATCCAGGGCGTCAGGAAGCGCCACCGCGCCGCCGCCCGCTCTCAGATCGCGCTCGTGCAGCCCTCGCACACGCTCGAGATGCTCGACCAAGTCAGGGATCAGCGCGGTCGGCAGCATCGTCCGCCGGTCTCGCCCTCCCTTCCCCGCGCGCACCATCACCTCGCCGCGCGCCACGTCGAGGTCCTTGACGCGAAGCTGGCAGCACTCGCTCAGGCGGAGTCCCGCGCCGTACAGGAGCGACGTCATCAGCCGCGGGATTCCCCCCATCCTCGCCAGAACCTCCTCGACCTCCTCCACCGCGAGCACGGTCGGCACGTGGTGAGGCCGCTTCGCAGGCTCGATTCCCTGCGGCGGACCCATCGGAATCCGCAGCACCTCGCGGTACAGGAACAGGATCGCCGCCATCGCCTGGTTCTGCGTCGCCGCGCTCACGTTCGCGCGGCGCGCGAGGTGGCTCAGGTAGTCGCGGACGTGCGAAGCCTCGAGTTGACTCGGGTGCCGCGTCCCGTGGAATCGCACGTAGCGCCGGACCCAGGTCGCATACGTCCCGACGGTCCGCTCACTGTACCGCCGCGTACGCAGCACGTCGGCGAGCTGGTCGAGGAGCTTCGGTAGGGGTCACGCGAGGAACGTGTCAGCAGACCCCTCGCCCGTGCGTCATCATTTCATCGCAGGCCGGTGCGCGGAATTGCGATGAGGCGCAGTGCCCGGCTGGCCCTGTCCGCTCAGTCCCCGGTCCGCACGGTGCTCGCCGGCTCGAACAGCACCACCTCCACCTCCTCCTCCGCCATCGGCCGGTGCTCAACGCCCCGCGGCACGATCAGGAACTCGCCCGCCCGCAGCTCCACGGTCCGCTCCTCCGGATCCCGCAGTCCCATCACGAATCGCCCGCGGTGCACGAGGAACAGCTCATCCTCCGCCGCGTGATGATGCCAGTGGAACTCCCCCTTGAGCTTCACCGCCTTCACCTGCTGCCCGTTCAGCTCGCCGATCACCACCGGCGACCAATGCGCCGTGATCGCGGCGAACGCCGCGCTCAGTCTTGTCGGACTCAACAAAGAAACCCGCTCATCACGCCCGCTCGTCATCCCCGAACCTACTCCCCCGCTCTCGACTCGGCGAACAACAGCGCGACCGCGCCCGCGTACACACCCGCGGTCAGCAGCGGCACCATCGTATACAACGCGTTCCCCGCGACCAACACCGCCGTGCAGAGCACCACGGTCGTGCCCACGGTCAGGAACGCGTACCCACGACTCCGATAAAGCCACGCATACCCCAGGAAGTGCGAGCCGAACAGCACCGCCATCGCGAATGGCGTCCACTCGGGCGCACTCCGGTACACCACGACGATGATCGGCCAGAAGAAGAGCTGCGCCGCGTTGAACAACATCCCCAACGACGTGAAGCGCTCGCTCTTCGCAAAGAGATCACCACCCAACGCCTTCGTGATCAGGAACCCCACCGGGAACACCACCCCCGTCGCGAAGAAGGTCGCCAGCAGCGCGGTCCGCATCGGCAACTCCCGCACGAACACCGCCACGGCGATCCAGTACAACATCCCCGCCACCGGCATCCCGATCCCCCGCCGCGTCAGCCGCGCCAGCCGCGCACGCTCGGCGTCGATCGCCGCCGTCGCCACCGCCTCCGCCGAACGCTCGGCGTAGGACGACGGCGATGGATCCCGACCGGCGGCGCCAGTCGCCCCAGCACCGCCGGCGACAGCCCCAGCCGCGGCACCCGCACGCGGGGACGGAGAAGCGAACGTCGAAAGACTCGTAGCGTGGAACGTCATCGGGGCCTCGTGGGAACCTCGGGTTGGTGTCGTCCGTACGTTCTGCGCAGGACTGCTGTTTCGCGCGTCATCCCGGAGCCCCCATTCTCACCAAGCTCGGCCCTCGTCGCCCCACCACCGTCGCCGCCGCCATCCGGACGCAGGCGGTCGTGCTCGGCACCACCGTCACCACGGTCTGGGCCGCGTTCACCGCGAACCTCGTCGCCGGCGGCGCGCTCACGCAGTTCGGCATCCGGCCGCGCACGATCGACGGACTCTGGGGCATCCTGTTTGCCCCCTTCATCCACGGCAGCCTCGCACACCTCGTCTCGAACACGATCCCGCTCATCCTGCTCGGCGGCCTCGTCCTCCTGCGCGATGCGCGCCACTTCGTCCCCGTCACCGCGCTCGCGATACTCGGCGCGGGACTCGGCGCGTGGCTGCTCGGCGCACCGAACAGCGTCCACATCGGCGCGAGCGGAGTCGTCTTCGGCTACTTCGGATTCCTGATGCTCGCGGGATGGTTCGCGCGCAGCGCCGGGAGCATCGCGCTCAGCATCCTCGTCACCGCGCTCTGGGGCGGGCTCGTCTTCGGCGTGCTCCCCGGCCAGCCCGGGATCAGCTGGCAGGCACACCTCGGCGGATTCGTCGGCGGCGTGCTCGCCGCTAGGTGGCTCGCGCCGCGGCGGCGTTAGACGACGCGCGCGACGCCCGCGGCTCCGACGTCCGCTCGATCCACCACGCCCAAGGCACGATGATCCACCCGAACAGCCCGAACCACGCGATCGCCTCGGGCGTCGGCGGCGGTGGCGAGAACGGCCCGCTCGCCCAGAGCAGGGTGCTCACGAGCACGAACGACCAGAGCGCGATCTGGCCCTGCACGCCCCGCGGTCGCCGCACGGAGAGAAAGATCGCGAGGCCCGCCACCCACATCGTCGTCTCCACCGCGAAGCTCGCCGGGATCGAGTTCCAGAGCGCCAGTCCGTACCCGGTCGTCGCCCCGGGCCAGAGCGTGAGGTCGGGGATGTGCGTGAAGAAGTCGAGCACCCAGTGGCTCACCACCAGCGCGCCGACCAGCTTGGCCCCGGTCGTGGAGACCCCCCGCCAGCGCGCGAACGCCCCCAGCACGACGCCCCACACCACCACCATCAGCAAGCTGTGCGACCAGGGATAGGCATCGAATCGCAGGGGCGTGAAGGCCGAGATCCCCGGCACGACACTAACGCGCTCAATCCCGAGTAGTAGGAATAGCGGCCAGAGCAGGTCGATGAAGTTCGCCGCAACGACGAACCATACGAGGGATGTCGCGTGACTCACCTTCTTGGCGGCGAAGGCGACCGAGAGATGGCCGACGAACACTGCAGTCCTCCGAGAGGGCGTCCCCATAGTATGCGAAATTTCCTGAAGGTCCGAGAGGTGCGCCGCGCGGCGCTCCTCGTCCTCGCGCTGATCCCGGTCCTCGCGGCCCTCACACCGCATCAGGCGCGCACCCCGCAGACCGCAGTGGACGAACTCCTCGCCGCCGACCGGGCCTTCTCTGCCGCGAGCGCGCGGACGGATCTCATCACCGGCATCACGGCGATGCTCGCCTCCGACGTCCTGATGGGCGCCCCCGGCGGCACCTTCGCCGAAGGCCCGGCGGCGATCGCCGCCGCACTCCGCCGCGACTCGCTCAACGCCACCTCGCGCGCCGAGTGGACGCCCGTGCGCGGCGGCATCTCGGCGGACGGCACCCAAGGCTTCACTTATGGTTACATGACGGTGACGCGCGGCGACGGATCACACATCCCGCTCAAGTACCTCTCGTACTGGGTGCGCGGCGAAGATGGGTGGCGTGTCGCAGCGTATCGGCGCGGTCGACGGCCGGAAGGGCAAGTTCCTTCGACGATGCTCGCACCCGCGCTTCCCGAGCGGATGGTTCCCCCCTCCCGCGATGCCGCGCTGATGATCGCCCACCGCCTCTCGGTCGCGATGGCGGAGAAGGACTTCTCCGACGACGCGCAGGTCATGGGACTCGGCCCCGCCTTCGCCAAGTGGGGAAGCGCCGACGCGATGAACCTCGGCGGCCCGAACGACACGACCTTCGTCCTCGGCAACGAGGCGATCGGCCGCGCGGTCGGCGGCGCGACCCCCTCCGCGCCCGCACCGATCCACTGGAGCTCCGAGAAGGCCGTCTTCGTCGCCTCGAGCGGCGACCTCGCCGTCAGCATCGGCGTCATCCGCCCGAACACGCCCCCCGCCGACGGCCGCCCCGCCGGCGGCTCGTCGTTCTTCACCGTCTGGCGGCGCGCCGGCCCCGGTGCGCCCTGGAGATACGTGGCGGAGTGAGGCTCGTGCCGTTCACCACGGAGACACGGAGGGACGGAGGAAGGACGAAGACTGCAACCGCACTGCGTCTACCACGAAGGCACGAAGGGTTGAAGAACAGCAGAAGAACGGCAACTACAATTGAATGGGGGCTCAGTGGACAGTACCGTCCGCCGAGCCCGCTTCACCTGCAGTTGCCGTTCACAAGGCCGTGCCGTTGTCCCCTTCGCCTTTCTTCGCCCCTTCGTGCCTTCGGCAGCAGTCTCCGTTCTTCCTCCATCCCTCCGCGTCTCCGCGGTGAACCCCACGATCTAGATCGAGCAGAACCGCCGGGCCGATTCGACAAAGACCTTCACCCCCGTCTCCAACGCCCGCTCGTCGATATCGAACTTGGGATGATGATGCGGATACACGATTCCCTTCTCAGCGCTCCCTGCGCCGATGAAGAAGAATGAACCCGGCGCCTTCTGCTGAAAGGCCGAGAAGTCCTCGCCCCCCATCGTGGGCTTGAGCGTCACCAGCACCTCTGGACCACAGACCGCCTCGATCACCGCCGCCACGTCGCGCGTCACCGCCGGATCGTTCACCACCGGACGATATCCGCGCTCGTACGTGAGCTCGTACGTCGCGCCGTGCGCCTCGGTCACGCCGCGGATCACGCGCTCCATCAGTTGCGGCATCCGCGTCCGCAGTTCGGCGTCGAAGGTCCGCACCGTACCCGTCAGCTCGGCGCTCTCGGGGATCACGTTCAGCGCCGTGCCCGCGTGGAACTGCGTCACCGAGAGCACCGCGCTGTCGAGCGGGTCCACGTTACGCGAGACGATCTGCATCAGGTTCGTCACCACCTGCGCCCCGACCGCGATCGGGTCCACCGTCTGCTGCGGGATCGCCGCGTGCCCGCCCGTGCCGCGCACGGTGATCCAGAAGTTGTCGGGCGCCGCCATCGCCGGCCCCTCGATCACGCCGACCTTGCCCACCGGGAGCGCGGCCCAGAGATGCGCGCCGATCACGCGCGTGACGCCATCCATCACGCCTCGCTGCACCATCTCCTCCGCGCCGCCGGGGAAGATCTCCTCGGCGTGCTGGAACACGAACCGGATCTCCCCTCGGAGTTCGTCCCGCATCGTCAGCAGCGTGCGGGCAGCGCCGAGCAGCATCGCGGTGTGACCGTCGTGCCCGCAGGCGTGCATCACGCCGCGGTTGGCGCTCGCGAACGGGAGGCCGGTGTCCTCGGTGATCGCGAGCGCATCCATGTCGGCGCGGATCGCGAGCACCGGCCCCGGTCGCCCGGTCACGAGCCGCGCCAG
>JANNLH010000065.1:0-18587 GCA_031396725.1 Gemmatimonadaceae bacterium
CTCGAGCGCGGCGTCGGGGCCCATCGTACCGGTCGCGATGCCGCTCTCCTGCGCGCCGGCCGGCGCTGCGAAGAGAGCGGTCACCACGAACGCGGCGACCAACGAACGGCGGGCAAATGTCGTCAGCGAACTCATATCAGCAGTTTCCCCATCTCGATCAGGTAGTACTCGGCGGCGCCGAGCATCAGGACGGCGAAGAAGCGCTTGACCCAGATCATCCAGTTCCCGGCGCGCGGCAGACGAGAGAGCGCGCCGCTCGAAAGGCCGACGGCCACGAGCAGCGTGCACATCCCGAACGAGAACACCAATAGATACACGAAACCGAGCGCGGGGCTCCCCTGACTCCCCACCCAGGTCAGGATGGCGGCCATCACCGGGGCACCACAGGGGGCGGCGACCAGCCCCGACATCGCGCCCATTATGAAGGCGCCGCCCGCGCGGCCCCCCGTGCCTGCGGTCGCCGCGCGCTGGGCGATCGCCGCCGGCAGCCGGACGGGGATCACGTCGAGCATCGCGAGCGCGGCGAGGACCAGCAGGTTCGCCATCGCGAAGTAGAGCCAGGGATTCGTGCTGATGGTGCCGAACATCGTCCCCGTGACGCCGGCGATCAGGCCGAGCGTCGAGTAGACGGTCGCGAGCCCCGTCACATAGGCGAGCGTCAGGAAGACGGTGCGCCATTTGGGAGGTGCACCCTCTCCCACGGTCTGTCCCCCGACGATCGCCGCGGTGATCGGGATCATCGGGTAGATGCAGGGATTGAGACTCGTGAGCACCCCCGCGAGGAAGACGAGCCCGAGCGCACTGGCGGGACTCGCGGAGAGCTGGGTGGCGATGTCGGAGAAATCCATCTACCGGGGAAGATCGCGGGTGCCGGGGCCGTCGGCGAGGATGATGAGCGGAGTCTGCGCGGCGACGCGGCCCCGGAGGCGCTGGTGGAGCACCACGCCGGCGACCGGCGCGCGGAGCTCCAGCGGCACCCCGGATGAACCCATAAGGGTGCCGAGGAGTTCGCCGGCGGCGACGGATTGGTCGGGGCGGACCGCAGGATGCCACTCTCCCGCGGACGCGGCGAGCGCTACCTCGCGCCGCGCGTGGAGCAGGGGCGGGGCCGCTGACCCCGCCACCGTCACCGCTGCGAGTGCCCCCGGACGCACCCGCATCCCGAGCCCGACCAGCAGGCGCTCGATCCCCCGCCCGAAGGCGGCCGTCGCGGCGCTGTCCTCGCGCGAGGCGCCGGCCTCGAAGACGGTGATGGACGGCTTGCCGGAGAGATGCGCCGCGGTCTGGAGGAAGCGCGATGTCGGGAGCGTCCGCGGCCCCTCGCGGTCCCAGACCACGCGCGGCGCGCCCCAGTGAGTGGCGAGCGCCAGCGCGCGCGCATCGACGGTCGTGTCGAGCCCGGGCCGCGCCGCGTACGCGAAGCGCCCCACCGCCTCGTCGCCATCGGATCCGTGCAGGTCGATGATATAATCACTCTTGGATACTATTTCAATCATCAACCGGTGCGCGAGCCGCTCGGTCGGCGAGCCGTCGGCGCGGCCGGGAAAGACGCGATTGAGGTTCATTCCGTCCTCCGGATGCGTCTGTGCGAGCCCGGCCCCGTGCCCGGCGGCGTTCGCCATCGGCACGAGCAGTAAACGCCCGGCCAGCGTCGTGGTGTCGAACGCGGTAGCCAGCTGCTCAAGCGCGCGGATCGCCGCGACCTTGCCACCGTGCACGCCGGCAACGAATGCGAGGGTGGGGCCAGGGTGCGCGCCGCGCAGTTCGATGATCACGGGCTCCTGGGCGTCGAGCGGTGCGGCTGCGCAGCATACCGCGAACGCGGCCGCGACTAACACACCGCACCCGATGCGCCACATATTCCAAATGGATATGCTCCGAGCCCTCACAGAACCCCCGATGCCCATCCGCTCATTATATGCCCTCGCGCTGGCCGTCGTGCTCGCGCTGGCGAGCGCGGCGCGACTCGGCGCGCAGGGACCGGACACGGCGGCGTTCCACCGGGCCGCGGCCTACTCCAAGGCCGAGCGCGGGGACGCCGTGCTCGTGATGGTGAACGGGCAGGTGGTCTACGAGGCCTACCACGGCCGCGGGAAGATGGACCAGCCGCATGTCCTGCACAGTGGCACCAAGAGCTTCGTCGGCGTGCTCGCGATCGCCGCACAGGAGGATGGGCTGCTGGCCCTCGACGAGCGCGTCTCGGCGACGCTCACCGAATGGCAGCGCGATCCCGGGAAGCGCGCCATCAGCATCCGGCAGCTGCTCTCGCTGACGAGCGGCCTCGAGGGCGGGAAGAGCGGACGTCCGTCGTCGTATGCGGCTGCCATCACCGCGCCCACGGTCGCCGGAGTGGACGAGCAGTTCGTCTACGGGCCGAACGCCTTCCAGAGCTTCGGCGAACTCCTCGAGCGGAAGCTGGCCGCTCGGAACGAGACGGTCGCCGCCTACCTCAAGCGGCGGATCCTCGACCCGATCGGCATCACCACCGGAGACTGGCCGGGCACCGAGCTCGGCGAACCGCAGCTGCCCTCAGGCGCCGAGCTGACGGCGCGCGAGTGGGCCAAGTTCGGCGAGTTCATCCGGCGCGGGGGCGCGGCGAACGGCCGTCAGGTCATCTCGGGGGAACTGCTGGCCGAGCTCTTCGAGGGGACCAAGGCGAACCCGGCGTACGGACTCACCTGGTGGCTCAACGTGCCGGTCTCCAAGGAGCTCGAGGCGGAGGTCCGGCTGCTGGCGATGAACTTCAAGGGCGTGGACGAGGTCCCGGGCCTCGAGGGGATGGTCGTCGCCGCCGGCGCCTTCAAGCAGCGCCTCTACGTGATCCCCACGCACCGGATGGTCGTGGTCCGCTTCGGCCGCAGCAGCAACCGCCAGTTCGACGACGCGACCTTCCTGCGGCTGGTCACCGGGGTGGAGGTGACGGCGGCGAAGCGGAAGCGGTTCTGGCAGTGGAGACCGTGGTAAGGATGAAGGATGGACGATGAAGGATGAACGGGGGTAGGGCACGCGGTTAACTTGGGGGGTCGGAGGAGCGACCTGCTCCTCCCTTCATCCTCCATCCTCCATCTCCAATCGTGGCCCCCCAGTTCATCTACGTGATGAAGGCGCTGAAGAAGGTGATCCCGCCTTCGCGCATCATCCTCGACGACATCTGGCTCTCCTTCTATCCCGGCGCGAAGATCGGCGTGCTGGGGCCGAATGGCGCGGGCAAGTCGTCGCTGCTCAAGATCATGGCCGGGGTCGACACCGACTTCCAGGGCGAGGCGTGGGCCCACAAGGGCACGCGCGTCGGCTACCTGTCGCAGGAGCCGCATCTCGACGAGACGCTCGACGTGCGCGGCAATGTCGAGCTCGCGGTGAAGGACCAGCGCCGGCTGCTGACGCGCTATGAGGAGATCGCGGCGCGCTTCGCCGAGCCGATGAGCGACGACGAGATGACCAAGCTCATCGACGAGCAGGGGAAGGTGCAGGAGCAGATCGACGCCCACGACCTCTGGAACCTCGACAACAAGATCGAGGTCGCGATGGACGCGCTGCGGCTGCCCCCCGCTGACGCTGGGGTCAAGAATCTCTCGGGCGGCGAGAAGCGCCGTGTCGCGCTCTGCCGCGTGCTGCTCGAGGAACCCGATATGCTGCTCCTCGACGAGCCGACGAACCACCTCGACGCCGAGTCGGTGGCCTGGCTCGAGCATTATCTCGAGAGCTTCCCCGGCACCGTGGTGGCGATCACGCACGACCGCTACTTCCTCGACAACGTCGCCAAGTGGATCCTCGAGCTCGACCGCGGCCGCGGCGTGCCGTACGAGGGGAACTACTCCGCCTGGCTCGACCAGAAGCGCACCCGGCTGCAGCAGGAGGAGAAGGTCGCCTCGGCGCGCCAGCGTTCGCTCGAGCGCGAGTTGGAGTGGGTGCGGATGGCACCGCGCGCGCGGCAGGCCAAGAGCAAGGCGCGGCTCCAGAAGTACGAGGAGCTCGCCAGCGAGGCGCAGCAGGAGAAGATCGCCTCGAATGAGATCGTGATCCCGCCCGCCCCGCGCCTCGGCAATGACGTCGTGATCGCGAAGAAGCTGCGGAAGGGCTACGGCGACAAGCTGCTCATCGACGGGCTCGACTTCTCGCTGCCGCGCGGCGGCATCGTCGGCGTGATCGGCCCCAACGGCGCCGGCAAGACGACACTCTTCCGGATGATCACCGGGCACGAGCAGCCCGACAGTGGCACGCTCACGGTCGGCGAGACGGTGAAGCTGGCCTACGTGGACCAGACGCGGACGCTCGACCCGAAGAAGAGCGCGTGGGAGGAGATCAGCGACGGGAACGAGCTGATCATGGTCGGCAAGAAGGAGATCAACAGCCGCGCGTATCTCGCGAGCTTCAACTTCAAGGGCACCGACCAGCAGAAGAAGGTCGGCGTCCTTTCCGGCGGGGAACGCAACCGGCTGCATCTCGCGAAGACCGTGATGAGCGGCGGCAACCTGCTGCTCCTCGACGAGCCGACCAACGACCTCGACGTCGATACGCTGCGTGCGCTCGAAGAGGCGCTGGCCGACTACTCCGGCTGCGCGGTGGTGATCTCGCACGACCGGTGGTTCCTCGATCGGCTGGCGACGCACATCCTCGCGTTCGAGGGGGACTCGGAGGTCGTCTGGTTCGAGGGGAACTATGGGGCGTACATCGAGGATCTGAGGAAGCGGAAGGGGGCGGATGCGGACCAGCCGCATCGGATCAAGTTCAAACCGCTGGTGAGATGAAGGATGAAGGATGAAGGATGAAAGAGGGCGCTCCGAGCTTTCGGGGCGCCCTCTTTCATCCTTCATCCGCTTGTGACGGAAATGGCCTGGCGCGGGTAATGCTCGGTTCAGTGCTACAAGAACACCGCTCGACGGAGGCAGGGATGTACGGCAACTCACCACTTACGCAGCGACATATCGCGGGCCTTGCGGCGCGCGGAATGGACGCGCGCGTCAGAACACGACACGCAGGCACGGACGGCCAGGAGTCCCCGCGGTAAGCGGGTCCGGTCGCCCTCTGGGGAGCTTTGCCCACGCCCCGCCTGCGCTGATGCACAGGCGGGCTTTTTACGTGTTGGAGTCACCCAGGCAATGATCAACCGCATCTCGCAGTACCTGAACCCGGAGAACCCGTCCACCGAGCGTCGCACCGACTGCTGGTGGATCGAGACCCGGGAGAACCTCTACTTCATCAGCGTTCGCACCGCGCGCTCGGTCGAGCGCCGGCTCGAGCGCGAGCCGATGCCGCGCTGGATCGTGTTCCGCGACCTCACAGGGGCGCGGCACCGGATCCTGGCCGCGGACGTGCGCTGCATCTCCGAGTCCACCGCTGCGCAGCGCAAGTCGCTGCGGGAGTTCCGGCGCGCGCTCAATGACGAGCAGGACGACGACCAGAAGCCGTCGGCGGATGTCGGATGAAAGATGAAGGATGAAGGATGAAGGCTGAAAGCGCCCTTCTCCTTCATCCTTCATCGTTCATCCTTCAGCTTCCCGGCACCGCGGCCGCGCGTTCCGTGTAGCAGATTATCGGTCAGACCCAGGAGGAACGCCGGCATGCGACTGTCCCGCACCCTGATCGCCCTCACGCTCGCTGCGCTCACCGGCTTCCCGGATGCCACGCGCGCTCAGGGCACGATCCGCGGCGTCGTCTTCGACTCGCTGCTGGCCAAGGCCCCCCTCGCCGGCGCGCACGTCGTGATCGAGGGCGCGCCCCACTCGGCCGTCACTGACCGGTTCGGGCGCTACACCCTGCGCGACGTGCCCGCGGGGCCGCAGCTCCTGACCTTCTATCACCCCACGCTCGACTCGCTCGAGATGAGTGTGCCGCTGCGTCCCGTCGAGGTCCCGGCGCGCGGCACCGCGACACTCGCGCTCGCCATCCCCTCCGTCCGGGGCCTGAGCCGGCAGCTCTGCGACGTGCCGCCGCCCGATGCGACCGCGATCGTGTTCGGCCTCGCGCGCGTCGCCGAGGATGGCAGGGCACTCCCCGGCGCGACGGTGAGCATCCGGTGGTACGAGGTGGAGATCAACGCGGGTGTCGCCCGGCAGGTCGAGCGCTACGCCTCGGCAGAGACCGCGGAGAACGGCCGCTACGTGCTCTGCGGCGTGCCGAATGACATCGACCTCACGATGCGCGTGGCGATCGGGCGCCAGAGCACCGGGATGTTGCATCTGGGACTCGACCGCGACGAGATCGCGCGACGCGATGCGCGAGTCAGCCTCACCGACAGTGCCGCGTGGGCAGACGACGCACCGTCCGATGCGGTCGCAGGTGATTCCGTCGCGACGATCCGCGCACCGGGAAGTGCACGCCTACGCGTCCGGGTCCGCGACGCCAACGGCCGGCCCGTCGCCGGCGCGGTCGTCGGCGTGCGCGGCACCGCAGCGTCGGCCACCACCGGGGCCGATGGGAGCGGGATCATCGTCGGGGCGCCGGCCGGTTCACAGACGGTGGTCGCGCGCTCGATCGGACGCTCGCCGACCGTCCGCGTGCTGGCGCTGACACCGCAGGGTGAGACGTCGGCGGAGTTCCGCCTCTCAAAGTTGCCGACGCAGTTGCCGACCGTCGCGGTCACGGGGGTGCGTGACAGCCCGTCGGACGCGGCGTGGGAGGCGCGGCGGAAGTCGGGCTTCGGACACTTCTTCACGGAGAAGGATCTGAGCGCGGTCCGCAACTCGAACGCCATCTGGGCCCGCATCCCCGGGGTCTATCTCTCGTACAGCAGTTCCGTGGGGTCCGACCCGATGCCGACGATGACAGCCCCGATCCCGACGCCGGGTCAGATGCGCTGCGTCCCGGCCGTGTGGCTCGATGGGTCCCGCCAGCCCTGGATCGATCCGTGGGAGCTGAGACTCCTCGTGCTGGGAGCGAAGCGGATGGAGGTCTACACGCGGCAGGTCGAGGTGCCGGCGGTGTATGTGACGCCGGGGGTTCTGTGCGGGGCGATCATCATCTGGACGCAGTAGGAAGTAGAAAGTAGAAAGGGGGAACCGATTCTTCCGGGCGCCCCTTTCCACTTCCTACTGTTTACTCTCTACCTTCTACTCTTGAACTCATACTCCTGCGCCGCCGCCGTCCCATACCCCGACCGTAGCGCACGCAGTCCGACCGGCGCGTCGGGGTCCACGCGGAAGATGTTCGTCGTGCGCGGCGGCTCGCGGTCGGCGGCCGGACCGTAGCGGTAGGCGCCGGCGAGTCCGGCATACGACACTACGCCCAGCGTCTCGCTCGCCCGCAGGATGCCGGCGCGCGAGAGGTCGCCCATCTCGACGGCGCGCGAGAGCAGGGCCTCGACGCCGAGTGCCATCGCGTAGCCCGTGCTGAAGTAGATGTCGGGCTTCTGGTCCGGACGGAAGCGCGCGACGGCGGACTCCATCTCCGCCATGCCCTCGACCGTCGTGTCCCCCCACGCGGGGGCATCGAAGACGACCCAGAAGTTCTTCACGAGGTACTCGCGCAGCGGTGAGGCCACCATCGTGGCGTGCCAACCGGGGGAGAGCGCGATCCACTGCGGCGCGAAGCCCGCCTGCGCCGCCGCACCGAGGATCCGGCCGGTCACCGCGGGGAGCGAAGCGAGCACGACCGCGTCGCAGCGCGCATTGCGCAGCTGCGTGATCGGCGCGACGAAATCCTGGTCATCCTGCTTGAAGCGCGCCGTCGCCGCGACCGTGAAGCCCATCTTCTCCGCCGCAAAGGTGACGCCCTCGAGTCCCGCATCACCGTAGCCCGTCGCCAGCGTCATCGCGCAGATGTTCTTGCCCGCGCGTCCCCCGGCCTCGAGGAAGTAGCTGACGCCGTTCATCGCCCAGATCTGGTAGGGCGCCAGCCAAGGGAAGAGCATCGGCTCGCGCACCCACTCCGAGTCGAAGGTCGCCGGCATCACCATCACGCTGTCCTCCGCGAGCAGCGGCAGCAGCGTGTTGATGTGGTCGGTGCCGACCACGGTGCCGAAGAGGGCCACCTGATCCTTGATCTTCTGGTACTTCTGCGCGCTCGTCGAAGGGTTCGCGTACGTCTGGTCCTCGGTCAGCAGCTTCAGCTTGTAGCGCCCGGCGATCCCGCCGCGCGCGTTGAGCGCGTCGAAGTACACCTGCATCCCCGCCGCCATCGGCGCGCCGATCACCGCGACGGCGTCGCTGAGCGGGACGATCGCGCCGACGGTGATGGTGTCGCCCGCGACGCCCGGGGTCTGCCGCGCCGCAGCGCCGTCGCCCGCGCCGCCGCCGCACGCGCCCAGCACCGCCATCGTCACCGCCAGCCACCGCAGCTGCCTCAGCCCGCGCCTCATCGTACGCCTCCGCAAGAGTGACCCGAATGGGATGCTGGCCCGCCGCTCAGTACGAGAAGGGCCACGCCAGGAAATACCGCTTGATCCGCCGCCAGATCTCCACCATCCCCAGCGGCTCCACCAGCAGGAATACAATGATCAGCACGCCGAACAGAGCCTGGTTGATCGTGAAGACGGTGACCCCCCCGCTGCCGCCCTGCGCAGCGACGAAGGGGAGCGACGCGCTCGCCGACTCGATCAGCCGCGGCAGCGCCGTGAGGAACACCGCGCCGATGACCGAGCCCAGCACGCTGCCCACGCCGCCGACCACCATCATGGCGACGTACTGGATGGAGAGGAAGAAGGTGAAGTCGAGCGGACTCACATAGCGCGCGTAGGACGCATACATCGCCCCCGCGCAGGCCGCGTACGCGCTCGAGACCACGAAGGCGCCGACCTTGTACTGCACGAGGCTCACGCCGATCACCTCGGCCGCGAGGTCGCGGTCGCGGATCGCCTGCAGCGCGCGTCCGGGGCGCGAGCGCACGAGGTTCCGTGCCGCGAGTCCGAGCGCGAGCACGGTGAGCCAGACGAAGTAGTAGTAGCCCTGGTTGCGCGTGAGCGTCCCGCTCGCGCCCGGGAGCGTGAGCGCCGCGGCATCGAAGGGGCCGATCGCCACCGGCGCGCGCACGCTGATGCCGGTGAGACCGCCCGTCACCGAGGTCCAGTTCTCGAACAGGTGCTGCCCGACGAAGACGAGCCCGAGCGAGACGATCACGAGGTAGTTGCCGCGAAGCCGCAGCGCGAACGGCCCCACCAGCCCGCCGATGAGGCCGCCGAGCATCGCCGCCCCGATGAGCCAGAGCGGGAAGGGGAGCCCGAATCGTCCGCTGAGCACGACCGACGCGTACGCCCCCGTGCCGAAGAAGAAGGCGTGCCCGAGCGACGCCTGTCCCGTGAAGCCGGTGAGGAGGTTCAGGCCGATCGTCCCGACCGCGGCGATGCCGCCGTAGATCAGCACGGTCGTCCAGTAGTTCCCGACCAGGAAAGGCGCCGCCGCGATCACGCCGAACAGGAGCAGCACGCCCACCTGCGCCGGGCGCGAGCGCCAGAGCGCGAGGTCGTGCGCGTACTCCGTGGTGATGCGCGTGTTGCGCAGCCGGCGGATCATACGCGCCGCACCTCGACCGTGCCGAAGAGGCCATACGGACGCACGACGAGGATCGCGATCATCACGAGGTAGGGCATCACCACGTGGAAGTTGTCACCGAGCGCCGGCACGGCCGGCACGAGGTACGCCGCGGTGAGCACCTCGACGAATCCGATCAGCAGACCGCCCGCCACGGCGCCCTCGGCGGAGTCGAGGCCGCCGAGGATCATCGCGGGGAAGGCGCGGAAGGCGACGATGCCGAGCGAGAGGTCTACGCCCTTGGGGCCGGCGGCGAGCAGCACGCCAGCCACCGTCGCGACCGCGCCGGCGATGGCCCACGCGAGGCCGTGGATCGCGCGCGGGCTGATGCCGTGCGCGAGCGCAGCCTCGGGGTCGGCCGCCCCCGCGCGCATCGCGATACCGAGCGTCGTGAAGCGGAAGAGCGCGAAGAAGGCCGCCAGCGCGGTTCCCGCCGCGCCGATCGTCCAGAGGTCCGCCACCTTCACCGCCGTCCCACCGACGATCGTCGTGCGCACGCCCCACGGATCGCCGACCATCTGCACGTCGTAGCCCCAGATCGCGGCGCACATCTGCTCGACGACGAAGAGCACGCCGAGTGTGAGCAGGGTCGTCGCGAAGACGGGCTGGCCGACCATCGGGCGGAAGACGACGCGTTCGAGCAGCATCCCGAAGAGGGCCACGAGCGCCATCGCCAGCAGCACGCCCAGCGCGAAGGGCAGGCCGTTGCGCTGCACCAGCTGGTGCGTGGTGAAGGCGCCGAGCGCGACCAGCCCACCCTGCGAGAAGTTCACCACGCCGGTGGCGCGGTAGATCACCACGAAGCCGAGACAGATCAGCGCATAGACCGAACCGAGCGAGAGTCCCGCGACGAGGAACTGGAGGAGGTCGCTCACCGGTAGAGCCCCTCGATCAGGTCGCTGAACTGCCCCGCGATCGCGCGGCGCTTCACCTTCTGCGTCGCGGTCAGCTCGCCCTCTTCGTGGTCCAGCTCCTTGGGGATCATCGCGAAGCGCTTGACGCGTTCCACCTGCGCGAGGTCCTCATTCACGCGGTCCACCCACTCGCCGACCAGCGCCTGGACTTCGGGACGCTCGCTCAGATCCTTGTACGTGGTGAAGGGGATCCGCTGGCGCGTCGCCCAGTCCCCGACGGTGTCGAGTTCGATGCCGATCAGCGCCGCGCAGTACCGGCGCCGGTCGCCGATCACGATCGCCTCGCGCACGTAGGGCGAGACCTTGAGCTTGTTCTCGATCCAGGACGGGGAGATGTTCTTCCCCCCGGCGGTGATGATGATGTCCTTCTTGCGGTCGGTGATGCGCAGGAATCCGTCGGCGTCGATCGTGCCGACGTCGCCCGAGTGGAGCCAGCCGTCCGCATCGACGGTCTCGCGCGTGGCCGCCTCGTTCCGATAGTAGCCGGCGAAGATGCTCGGGCCCCGCAGCAGGATCTCGCCGTCCTCGGCGATGCGGAGCTCGACGTTGGGATAGGCGATGCCGACCGCGCCCGGCCGCACGTCGTGTTCCGGCGTGTAGGTCGCGAGCGCTGTGCCCTCGGTCTGGCCGTACGCCTCGCGGATGCGTACGCCGAGCGACCAGAAGGTCTCGATCACCTGCGGAGCCACCGGCGCCGCGCCGCTGCCGACATAGCGCACGCGCGCCATCCCGAGCCGTTCACGGAGCGGGCGGTAGAGCAGCAGCCAGCCGAGCGCCTCGAGGACGCGGTCGGTCACGCGGAACGGCACGCGGTCGAGCCGCTTGCGGGAGAGCCGGCGTCCGACGCCCATCCAGAGGGCGAAGTTCTTCCGCTTGAGCCAGCTCGCATCGTTCATCCGGATCTCGATCCCGGCGAGCATCTTCTCCCACACGCGCGGCACGCCGAAGAAGATCGTCGGCTGCACCTCGCGCAGGTCGGCGACCAGTTCGTCGGCGCCGCCGCCGAAGCTCACCCGGTATCCGGCCGCCAGCGGATTCACCACCGTGAAGAGCCGCTCGGCGATATGGCAGAGCGGGAGGTACGAGAGCAGTTCGTCGTCCACGTCCGCCTGCATGATCGTCGGCATCGCGTCGGCCGCGGCGTGGAGGTTCCGATGCGTGAGCATCGCACCCTTCGGCGGACCGGTCGTGCCGGAGGTGTAGACGAGCACCGCCAGCGCGGTGGGATCGAGCGCATCGACAAGGGCATCGAACTCTGTGCGCTCGCGCGTGCGGCCGTGGTCGAGGAGCGCGTCGAAGGTCATCGCCGCGCCCTCGGCGAGGTGGTGCGTGGCGCCGCGGGGCTCCATCAGCACGACGCTGCGCAGCACCGGCAGCCGGTCGCGCACGGCGAGCACCTTGTCGAGCTGCTCCTCGTCCTCGACGATCGCCACCGAGGAGCCCGAGTGCTCGAGCACATAGTGGATCTCCTCGGCGGGGCTGGTCGCGTACACGCCGACGACCACTGCGCCGATCCCCTGCGCGCCGAGGTCGGAGAAGAGCCACTCCGGCCGGTTGTCGCCGAGCACCGCGACGCGGTCGCCGGGTTGGACGCCGAGCGAGAGCAGGCCGAGTCCGGTGCGCGCGGCAAGCTCGCCGTACTCGGCCCAGGTGTACTCGCGCCAGAGCCCCAGATCCTTGTGGCGGAGCGCGACAACTTCGGCGCGGGTGTGTTCCCAGTGGCGGAGACGCGCCGGGAGCGTTGCGGTGGTCGCGGTCGCGACCGGGGGCCGGTCCCCGACGGCGGTCACGCGTCCGTGCCCACGTAGGCGCGCACGACCGACTCGTCGGCGCGCACGTCGGCCGGAGCACCCACGGTGAGCACGCGCCCGAAGTCCATCGCCATGACGCGGTGCGCGAGGTCCATCACCATCTGCAGGTCGTGCTCGACGAGGAGGATCGGCACCTTCCATTCCTCGTTGATCTCGCGGATGTAGCGCGCCATGTCCTCGGACTCCTCGAGGTTCATCCCGGCGGCGGGCTCGTCGAGGAGCAGCAGTTTCGGTTCCATCGCCATCGCGCGGGCGACCTCGACCCGCTTGCGCACGCCATAGGGGAGGAGCGCGACCGGCTTGAAGCGGTAGGGCTCGAGTTCGAGCAGCTCGATGATCTCCTCGCAGCGCGGGCGATGCGCGAGCTCCTCGCGGCGCGCCTTCCCCCACCAGAGCGCGCCGGCGAGGAACCCGGTGTGCATCAGGTGGTGGCGCCCGAGCATCAGGTTCTCGAGCACCGTGAGCGTGCTGAAGAGCCCGAGATTCTGGAAGGTGCGCGCGATGCCGAGGCGCGCGATCGCGACCGGCCGGCGGCCGGTGATCACGGTGCCCGCGAAGCGGATCTCCCCTTCCTGCGGGCGATAGACGCCGTTCAGGCAGTTGAAGATCGAGGTCTTGCCCGCGCCGTTGGGGCCGATGATCGCGAAGAGTTCGCCGGGCCGCACGTCGAACGAGACGCCCTGCAGCGCGGTGATGCCGCCGAAGCGGAGCGTCAGGTCGCGCATCTCGAGCAGGGGCGCCGTGCCCTCCATCAGGCGCTCCACCGCTTCTTGCGACGGTAGGTCTTCACGTCGCGGTAGGAGCGGCGGTCGGCCTCGCCGCCGCCCAGGTAGAACTCCTGCACGTCCTTGTCGCGCGCGAGCTCGGCGGCCGGACCGTCGCGCACGACCTTGCCGTGTTCGAGCACATAGCCGGTGTGCGCGATCGAGAGCGCCATCACCGCGTTCTGCTCGACCAGCAGCACCGCGGTGCCCTCGGCGTTGATGCGGACGATCAGGTCGCGGATCTGGCCGACGATGATCGGCGCGAGGCCGAGCGAGGGCTCGTCGAGCAGGAGGAGGCGGGGCGAGGACATCAGGGCGCGGCCGATCGCGACCATCTGCTGCTCGCCACCCGAGAGGTAGCCGGCGAGCTGCTTGCGGCGATCGGCGAGCTGGGGGAAGAGTCCGTAGGTGCGATCGAGTCCGGCGCGCAGCGCGGCGCGGTCGGGGCAGGTGAAGCCTCCGGCGCGCAGGTTCTCATCGACGCTCAGGTCGGCGAAGATGCGCCGGCCTTCCATCACCTGCGCCATCCCGCGCCGGACGATCGACGGCGCGTCGGCGCCGATGATCGGGGCGCCGTCGAGGGAGATCGCGCCCTTGGTGCAGCGGCCGCGGTGCAGCGGAAGGAGTCCCGTGATCGCGCGCAGGATGGTCGTCTTGCCCGCGCCGTTCGCCCCGAGCAGCGCGACGATCGAACCGCGCGGCACCGTGAGCGACACCCCGCGCAGCACGAGGATCACGTCGCTGTAGACGACCTCGAGGTTCCGCACCACCAGAAGCGGGGCGGTCGCCGTCTCGGGAGTCGGGGCAGTGGTGGCGATGGGTCGGGGCTGCGGTGGGACGAACGTACGCCCACCCGGAGGGCCGTCAAGGCCGGTGTCCGGCAGCCCTGGCTCCCTGCCGCGTTCCTAAAGGCAATCACCACAGAGACACAGAGGCACAGAGGGAGCAACGGCTTCACCACGAAGGCTCGAAGCGGTGAAGAACGGCGAAGGAAGCAACTGCAACGGCAATTGAAGGGGGGCGTGGCGGAGAGATCTCTCCGTCACACCCCCATCAACTGCCATTGCAGTAGCAGGTAGGAAGTCTCCTCCGCCGTTCCTCAGTGCCTCTGTGTCTCGGTGGTAAAGCCGTTGCAGTTGCAGTGGCATCCTTTCGCCGTTCTTCGAATCTTCGTGCCTTCGTGGTGATCCGCCGATCTCAGCCCTTGGTTCGAGTTCCCTTGAGCGTCGCCGGCGGGCCGCCCGGCATCTCCATGCCCTCGATCTTGCGCTCGATCGTGCCTCTGATCGCGTCGCCTGAGACCTCGAACTGCCAGGTGATCGTCGCGGGGTGCGAGCTCTCCTCGCCGTCGCGGTTCATGCGGAGCATGGTGCGCTGTACGAAGGTCGTCTTGCCGTCGATGCGCCGGGCGGCGAGGCGCACCGGGGGACGGGGCGGGAGGTCGGCAGTCGGCTCGGTCACGAGCGTGGCGATCAGCGAGTCGCCGACCGACTCGACGGTGAGCGCGGCCTTCGCCATGATCGGCGTCGGGGTCTCGTTCTCGATGCGCATCCCGGCGGCATACTCGACCGACCACTTGCCGGTGAGGGGATGCGATTGGGCGTTGGCGGCCGCGGGTCCGACGAGCAGGGCGGCGGCGAGCAGGAAGCGATGTGCAGGCATTCGGTGTCCGGTGTTGGAGGTTCGGAGGGATTGGGCACCGGCACCGTGCCGGATGGTTTACTGGGGATGCGCGGCCCTCGCGTCCGCGTTCCTCCGGCGCGAGAATTCCCGCCATGTTCACGATCCCTTCGACGCGCTACGCACTCGGCGCCGCCGCGTTCACGCTGCTGCTCTCCTGCGCCCCCTCCGGCACGCCGCAGGGCGCGACGCAGGTGAAGATGTACGACAACGCCTACAACGCGCCGGTCGTGCGCATCCCCGCCGGCGCGGGCGTGATCTTTACGAACGTCGGCCGCAACGCGCACAACATCGTGCCCGTGGACACGGCGCGCTGGCCGGTGAAGGGTGCCGCCCCGACGATCGACGCCGGCGGTGCGCAGACCGTCCAGCTCGCGGAGCCGGGCGTCTACGAGTTCTACTGCTCCTTCCACGGCACCAAGGACGGCCGCGGGATGGCGGGCGCGGTCGTCGTGGGCGACGTGCCGTACGCCGGCGGCCCGAAGGGAAAGGTCGCGGCGGTCGCGGAACCGACCGGGATGGTGCGCCGCGTGCCGCAGACGCACGCGACGATCCAGGGCGCCGTCGATGCCGCCGCGCCGGGCGACCTCATCCTCGTCGATCCCGGCGTGTATCGCGAGGAGGTGACGGTCACGACGCCCTCGCTCGTGATCCGCGGCACCGACCGTAACGCGGTGATCGTCGATGGCGAGTTCATCCGGCCGAACGGCTTCAACGTGCTCGCCGACGGCGTCGCGATCGAGAATCTCACCGCGCGCAACGCGACGCTGAACGGATTCTTCTGGACCGGCGTCACCGGCTACCGCGGGCGCTATCTCACCGCGTACAACAACGGCGACTACGGCGTCTACGCCTTCGACTCGAAGGACGGACTCTTCGAGGATTCGTATGCGAGCGGATCGCCCGATGCGGGCTTCTATATCGGGCAGTGCTTTCCCTGCAACGCGCTCGTCCGCCGGGTGACCGCGGAGCACAACTCGCTCGGCTACTCCGGGACCAATGCGGGGGGCGAGCTGCACGTGCTGAGCAGCACCTGGCGCTACAATCGCGGCGGGGTCGTGCCGAACTCGCTCGACACCGAGCTCTATCCGCCGCAGCGGCAGACGACGATCCGCGGGAACCTGATCCATGACAACAACAGCCGCACCGCGTCGGGCAAGGGGCTCGGGCCGCTCGCGTGGGGCAACGGCGTCGTGGTCGGTGGCGGACTCGAGAACGTGATCGAGGGGAACGTGATCGCCAATCACGCCGGGCACGGCGTGGTGATCGCGCCGCTCTACGACCAGAACTTCTGGGTCTCGCACGACAACGTGGTGCGCGGCAACCGCATCGCGCGATCCGGCCGTGCGGACATCGCGGTCGGCGGGCCGTCGAGCGCGCGGAACTGCGTGAACGCCGCCGGCGACGCTTCAAACGACGGCGCGACGCGGCTCGCGCCCGCCTACCTCGCGTGCAGCGAGGGGCGCGGACGAGCGGAGAACGACCTGACGCCGTCGCTCCTGCTCGCGGCGCGGATGTGGCGCCTGCGTGACCCGACCTATCCCGACTGGCGCACGCAGCCGGTGCCACCGCCGCAGACCTCGATGCCGGATGCGCTGACGGCGCGCGCCGTGCCGGCGGTGGGTGTGTTCGAGCGCGTACGCGGCGAGCTGGGCGATGCGCCGCTGCCGGACGGCGCGGAGGACGTGTTGCGCGCAGCGCGCGAGAACGTGGAGCCGGTCGGACCCGCACCCTGGCTCGCGGAACTGCAGCGCTGGCTTCCGCTGCCGGCCTGGCCGCTCGTCGGGATCGTGGTGCTGCTCGCGCTGGTGCGCGTCGGGCTCGCGGCCGTGCGCCCAAGCGGCACACGGGCCGCCGGCCTGCACCGCGTCTGGCGCCTGGCGGTCGCGCTCACGGCGGCGTGGGTGGGGCTCGCGCTCGTGACGGCATCCGTATTCAGCGCGATGTAGCGGACGTCCAGGATGCCGACGCGACGCGAACTGCTCTGGGGGATGGCGGGTGCGGCCGGTGCCGTGGCCGCGGGCGCGCTCTGGAGACGCCGGCCAGTACCCGCCGCGGATCCGGTCATGCACGGGCCCTACGGACACGGCGTGGAGCCGCCGCGCTCGCTCGGGCCGAACGCACTCGACGCGGTGACGATCCCGCCGCCGCCGGCGCGCGGTCCGGTCGAGCGGACCATCACGATCACCCAGCGGCCGGTCGAGGTCGCCGAAGGCGTGGTGATGGATGCGTGGACCTTCGATGGCGGGATCCCCGGTCCGATCCTGCGCGTCACCGAAGGAGAGCGGCTCACGCTGCACGTGCGGAACCTCACCGGGCATCCGCACAACCTGCACACGCACGGTGCCCACGCGCCGGAGCAGGACGGCTGGGAGCCGATCGCTCCCGGGCAGTCGCGGACCTATGAACTGCAGCCGCGACCCTTCGGGCTCTATCCTTACCACTGCGACCTGACACCCGGCGCCGAGCACATCGGGCGCGGGCTCTACGGGATGCTGATCGTGGATCCCGCGCAGGGAAGGCCAGAGGCGCAGGAGCGCCTCCTGGCGCTCGGCGGCTTCGACGTCAACGCGGACGGACGATCGGAGCTGTTCGGCTGGAACGGCGTCGCCGGCTTCCACTCGCGGAATCCGCTGCGCGTGCGACGCGGCGAGCTCGTGCGGCTCTATGTCGCGAATCTCGTCGCGGATGAGCCGCTGGCGACCTTCCACCTGCACTCGCAGACCTTCGACCTCTTTCGGTCGGGGACGAAGCTCGAACCGGACGAGCACTCGGATGTCGTGCGGCTCAGTGTCGGCGAGCGGGCGGTGCTCGAGACGAGGTTCAAGGAGGCGGGACGCTACATGTTCCATCCGCACCAGGGGCGGATGGCGGAGAACGGCGCGATGGGGTGGATCCTCGCCGAGTAGTCAGCCGGCCGTGGCGGTTCGCCCCGCGACGATCAGGTAGCCGAGCCGCTCGCCGAGCCGCTCGCGGCGCCGCAGCAGCAAGATCGCTGCGGCGGTGCCCAGCGCGCGGAATCCGCCGAGCGCCGGGTGCAACGCCCATCGCGGTGCGGAGCGGACGGCGTGGCGCGCGAAGCCCCCGAGCACTTCGCGGCCGCACTGTTCGAGATCGACCACCGTGATCCCCGCGGCCGCACACGCGCTTGCGACCTCCGCGGTGGTCCAGAGATTGGCCTCGGGGATCGCCGCGCGCCGTGCCATCGCGCGCACGGACGCCGACCAACGCACGCCCGGCGAGAGTGTGATGTCCGAGAAGCCGAGCCTCGTACCCGCGGCGAGCGACGACGAGAGCCGCCGGAGCCAAGTGGCGCGATCGGCGAAGTGATACGCCGCGTCGACCGCGACGACCGCGGTCGCCAGGGGCGATTCCCGCGCCGGCAGGAAGGATTCGGCCGAGCCGGTGTGGACACGGATCCGGTCGGAGAGTCCCCACTCCTGCACGCGGCGCTCGGCCGCGGCGGCCGCCTCCGGATCGGCCTCGACACCGATCACCCGCCCCACGCCGAACTCGCGCACCCAGAGCGCGAGCGAGTCTCCGTGGCCACAGGCGTAGTCGATGACGACGTCACCCGGGCGGAGCGCCGCCGCCTGGCCCACCCGTCGAGCGAGTTCGCGCGCAGCCGCGGGATAGTCATCGCCGGGCGCCCAGAAGCCGAGGTTGGTCCATCGCGTCTCCGCGCCGGACGTTCCGCCATTCATCAGATTGGGATAGACGGTCTGGCGGCTGGGCACAGGCCGGATAACTTGGCCAGTATCCCATTCCGGAGCCATCCTTGCGTCGCATCCTCGCGCTGTCGATCCTCGCCCTCGGCATCAGCGCGTGCAGTCCGAAGCCGGAGACCCCGCGTCCGCCGCGCACGCCGGAACAGCAGCGCGCGGTGGACAGCACCGTCGGCGCCTCGGGTCTGCCGGGCGCGCGCGGCGTGCAGGGCGCGCTCCGTGCCTCGGA
>JANNLH010000168.1:0-2994 GCA_031396725.1 Gemmatimonadaceae bacterium
CGACGACCTGCCGTCCGTCGGGGAGCCATCGAGCGCCGAGCAGGGCCAGCCCCGGCCGCTCGAGCCGGCGCACGTCGCCGGGGCCGGTCGGCAGGATCTCGAGGTGCGGCACGTTGGCGTCGGGCTGGACGATCGCCCAGCGTCCGTCCGGTGACAACGCCAGTGCGAGGCCGTCACCCAGTCGCACCGCGGGTGAGCCGTCCGTGCCGCGGAGATACGCGGACTGGCGCGGACCGCCTCCGACCCCGTACTCGGAGAAGAGGATCCGACGGCCGTCCGGCGAGATATCGGCGATCGTGGAACCGTCGAGCCACGAAAGGTCGCGCTCGGCGGCATCGCCCGGCGCGCGCACCGCGATGCCGCTCCGGTCGTCGGTGCGCGCGATCAGCGCGCGTCCGTCGGGCGCGATGTCGTGCAGGCTCGTGTTCCCTGGAACGCGCGTGACGATCCGCACGTCGCCGTTCGCGCGCATCGCATAGATCGTGTTCCGGAAGAGCGGCAACGCATCCGCCGCGGTGAACCAGACCTCGTCGTCCCGCCAGGCGAGTCCGAAGACGTTGAAGTACTGCCCGGAGACGATGCGCCGCACGCCGGCGCGGTCGACGATCACGACACGCCCGACGAGTCCGGTCGAGGTCGTGAGTTCGAAGACCGCCACGGCATCCCCGCGCGGCGAGAAGCGCGGGAAGCTGAAACCACCGTCGGGTTGTTCAGGCTCTGCGATGATCTTCCCTGCCGGCAACTCGAGCTGGTCGCGCTCCCCTGCGCGGCGTACGAGCACGAGCTCGGCGCCGTCGGGCGACCAATCGGCGT
The DNA here is from genome assembly GCA_031396725.1 of Gemmatimonadaceae bacterium. Classification (GTDB taxonomy): domain Bacteria; phylum Gemmatimonadota; class Gemmatimonadetes; order Gemmatimonadales; family Gemmatimonadaceae; genus Pseudogemmatithrix. The sequence continues at coordinate 814 of JANNLH010000168.1, forward strand.
ACTTCACCGCCTCCTGCAACTCGCGCGGTGCGCCACCCGCGAGCGGCACCCGTGCGAGGGTCCCGTAGCTCATGATGCCCCGCAGGTGCGAACCGAGCGCGAGGGCGATCTCGCCCGAGGCAGAGACGGCGAGCGGCATCGCGGGCGGCAGGGCCAGCGCGGCGGATTCCGGACTGTCGGGCCGCACCGTGTAGACGCGACAGACATCGCCTTCCCAGAGGGCGCCATATAGCACGGTGCGGAAGTCGGGTCCGAATCGCGCCGTGCGGATCAGTCCTCGCCGGAAGGTCAGTCGTTGGAAGGAGGGGGAGCTGCGTGGTCGCGTCCGTCCGGCGAATAGGACGCCGGTGCCGAACGCCGCGCCAAGCAACCCGATCGCGGCGCCCGTCTTGAGCGCGGAGCGACGCGAGATGGCGGTCGGCGTTCCGGGTGCCGAACGCAGTGCGGTGGCCATCGTCGCGGAATCCGGCGAGAGTCGGTCGAGGGCCGCGATGACCTCCTGCGCGTCCTGGAACCGATCGGCGGCCCGCTTCTCGAGGCAGCGGTGGACGATCGCCGCCAGCTCGGGGGGCACCGTCGGGCGCGCGTCGGTGATCGGCGCCGGCGTCTGCGTCAGGTGCGCCGCCACGAGCGCCTGGAAGGTGGAGGCGCGGAACGGGGTCTGACCGGCGAGCATCTCGTAGGCGACGACGCCGAGCGCGTAGAGGTCGGCGCGCTGGTCGATGTTGGGATCGCCGGCCGCCTGCTCGGGCGCCATGTAGACCGGGGTACCGACGGCGATCCCGGTCTGCGTGAGCGTGCCGGCCCCGACCGCCTCCGACACGGCGCGGGCGACGCCGAAATCGGTGACCATCGCGTGGCGATGGCTGAGCAGGATGTTGTCCGGCTTGATGTCCCGGTGGACCACGCCCTCGCGATGTGCATAGGCGAGCGCGTCGGCGATCTCGCGCAGGAGCCGCGTGGCCTCGGCGACCGGGAGTTCCTGCTGTCGGTCCAGGCGCGCGCGGAGCGATTCGCCCTCGACCAGCGGCATCGTATAGAAGAGCACGTCCCCGGCGTCACCGGCGGCGAGCAGCGGGACGATGTGCGGATGCTGCAATCGCGCGGCGACGCGGATCTCGCGCTCGAAGCGCGCGCCACTGATCACGTGCGCGAGTTCCGGCGGGAGGACCTTCAGCACGACCTGACGGCCGAGCGCGATCTCCTCCGCGAGGAAGACCTGGCTCATCCCGCCGCCACCCAGTTCGCGCTCGATGCGATAGGTGCCGCCCAGGCGGGCGCGCAGTTCCTCCATCAGTCCGGACACGCACGCGAAGCTAGGGGGCCGCTCCGGGGAGGGCAAGGAACCGGAGGAACTGCACGATCGCCCCCATCACGCGCGCGCCGTCCGGTCCGGCCAGCACCCGCTGGGCGTGCAGCGAGCCTTCGAGCAGGACGAAGTGCTTGGGCCCCGGGGTGCGGTCGAACATCGCCTGGATCCCCGGAAGCCGGGGTCCCGCGCTGTTGGCATCGTCGCGCGCGGTGATGAAAAGCTTGCGGCCGGCCATCCGCTCGGGCGACGAGATCGTCGCCGGGGCCAGGAGGATCACACCCTCCACGTCGCGCGCCGCGCTGTCGGTGGATGCCTCGGCGACCGCCGCGCCGCCCATGCTGCCGCCGAGGAAGGAGATGCGCGTCGCCAGGGCCGACCGCGCATACAGCATCGCCGCGAGCAGGTCGAGGGCGAGACACTTCTCGTCATAGAGGCAGGGCGTCTCACGGCCGGCGGCGAGATCGGCCGCGGCGCGCGGCTGGAAGACCAGCACGCGGAATCCCGAGTCCCGGAGGGCCGTCGCCGTGGCGGCCCAGCTCTCGAGCGTGGAGGAGCCGCCATGCGCCGGGATGATGACGAGGTGCTCACCCTTGCCATAGAGCACACCGGTCATCGTCCGGTCGGCCACCGTCGGGATCCGGACGGTGGCCGGGAGCGAGGCCGTGCAGGCGAGCGCGGTCGCGGCGACCGCCGCGACCAGCGCTAGCCGCCGAGCGAGCATTCCGCGCGCTACTTGCTCCAGGGCGGCGTGACGCCGTTGCCGCGGGCGTACGCGATGAACTGCCCGAGGTGCTCGTGCAGGTGCGTGACCGTGGCGAGCATCGCGCGGTGCCGCGTGAAGTCCTGTCCGAAGAACTTGATCCCCTCGC
>JANNLH010000085.1:0-9461 GCA_031396725.1 Gemmatimonadaceae bacterium
CCACGTGACGACGAATGACGTCACCGCGCTCGCGGTCGGACAGGTCCACTACTCCGGGATCCTCACGGAGCAGGGCACCTTCGTGGACGACTGCCTCGTCTACCGCTACGCCGACCACCTGATGATGGTCGTGAACGGCTCCAACAAGGACAAGGATCTCGCCCACATCTCGCAGTACCTCTCGAAGTTCGACGCCCGGCTCGAGGACGTGAGCGACGACATCGGCCTGCTGGCCCTCCAGGGCCCCAAGGCGCAGCAGATCCTGCAGGCGATGACGCCGGCGAAACTTGACGACATCAAGTACTACTGGTTCACCGAGACCACGGTCGCCGGCATCCCGATGACCCTCTCCCGCACCGGCTACACCGGCGAGGACGGCTTCGAGCTCTACCACGACGCGAAGCACTCGACCAAGCTCTGGGCCGCGCTGCAGGCCACCGGCCAGGTGACCCCCGTGGCCCTCGGCTGCCGCGACTCACTGCGCCTCGAGATGGGGATGGCGCTCTACGGCAACGACATCGACGACACGATCACCCCCCTCGAAGCCGGACTCGGCTGGCTCGTGAAGATGAAGAAGGGCGATTTCGTCGGCCGCGCCGCGCTCGAGGCCCAGAAGGCCGCCGGAATCAATCGCAAGCTCGTCGGCTTCACCTTCACCGAGAAGGCGATCCCGCGGCACGGCTACCCGGTGTTCGTGAACGGGGAGCAGAGCGGGACGGTGATGTCGGGCGTGATGAGCCCGAGTGTGGGCGTCGGGCTCGGCACGGCGTATGTGCCGACGGCGCACGCGAAGGAAGGGAATACGCTCGAGGTCGAGATCCGTGGAAAGCGGATCGTGGGGACCATTACGGCGTTTCCGTTCTGGAAGCGGGGGACGGTGAAGCGCTGAAGTTCTTCCTGCAGATGTGAGATGGGAGATGGGAGGTGTAAGGAACGACCACCCTCCCGCTCCGGCTCGCAGTTGCAGTGCCCTTACCTCTCACATCTCCCATCTCACATCTGCAGTTCAAATGTCTGTACTGATCACTCTCGCCGATGTCGAGCCCGCCGTCCGCCTGAATGCCCTCCTCGAGGCCGATGGGGTGAAGACGACGGTCGTGTCGCCGATGGACGATCTCCCGGCCGCCATCCGGCGGTCGAAGCCGGATGTGATCGTGTTCACCGGGAGCCTGCTCGACTCGCAGACGCTGACCCTGGTGCGCGACCAGCTCTGGGGGGGCGCGTCGGTGGTGGGGCTGAGCGATGTGGGCGACCCCGCGCTCGAGGCTCGGCTCCGGCAGATGGGGTTCGCCGAGGTGATCGCGAAGCCCGTGACTCCCGACGCGCTCCGGCAGACCGTGAACGAACTGCTGGCGCGGCAGCGGATCGCGCGGGAGACGGGGCTCTGGGGCGAGAGCGAGGCGGTGCGGGAGGTGCTGGTGCAGATCGAGCAGATGGCGCCGGTCTCGAGCACCGTGCTGATCGAGGGGGAGAGCGGCACGGGCAAGGAGCTGGTGGCGCGGGCGATCGCGCGGCTGTCACCGCGTCGTAACAAACCCTTCATCGCCGTGAATGTGGGCGCGCTCCCGGAGACATTGTTGGAGAGCGAGCTCTTCGGCCACGAGAAGGGGGCGTTCACGGGGGCGGCGGAGCGGCGGATCGGGCGCTTTGAGCTGGCGAGCACCGGGACGCTCTTCCTCGACGAGATCGGCGAGATCCCGTCGAGCACGCAGGTGAAGCTGCTGCGCGTGCTCGAGGAGCGGGAAGTGACGAGGGTGGGAGGGACGCAGACGATCGCGGTGGATGTGCGGGTGCTGGCGGCGACGAATCGTCCATTGCGCGAGACGGTGCAGCGGGGGCAGTTCCGGTCGGACCTCTATTACCGGCTGAACGTGCTGCGGATCTACCTGCCGCCGTTGAGGGAGCGGCGGGGCGACATCCCGCTCCTGGTCCGCCGGTTCGTGCAGGAGTTCTCCGAGCAGCACGAGCGGGAGTTCCACGGCATCTCGGCCGAGGCGATGCAGGCGCTGGTGAACTACTCCTGGCCGGGGAATGTGCGGGAGCTCCGGAACCTCGTGGAGAGCATGGTGGTGTTGGCGACGGGCCGGGAGATCGGGGTGGCGGATATCCCGAAGGGGATCAGGGAGGGCGGGGCCGATCGCCTGCTGCCGGTCCATATAGGGCCGGTGCTCCGGGAGGAGCGGCGGAGCGAGGGGCGGGAGCTGGAGTTCATCGTCCGGAGCCTGGTCGAGGTGAAGTTGCAGTTGGAGGAGTTGCGGCGTCGGGTGGACGAGGACCGTGGGGTGCTGGAGCAGGTGGCCGGGATGATGCCCCCGGGGGGCATGCCCGTTTATGGGATGGCGGCGTGGCCGGGGCAGGGCGGTCTGGTGGGGCCTGGGGGCATCGAGCCGCCGGGTCTGGCGGCGGCGCCACAGGGGGTGGTTCTGACGCCCGGGATGACGATGGCGGAGATCGAGAAGACGGCGATCGTGACGGCGTTGCGGGAGACGCGCGGTAATCGTCGTAAGGCGGCAGAGATACTCGACATCGGGGAGCGGACGCTCTACCGGAAGCTGAAGGAGTACCAGCTTCCGGAGCACCCCGTGGACTGAGCATTGGTGGGGATCCGGCCGAAGAATTTGCGGTCCGGCGTCCTCGGTTGCATCCTTTTTCGACCATTGCCTAGGTCGAAGTGTGGAATGGGCGCAATATTGCAGTATGTGGCACCGGTCAGTGTCGTGTTCTGGTGCAGTTGACGAGTGGTCTTACCGTTTCGCCCCGGACTCCGTGACGCCGCAGCCACAGCCGAACAATGCCGCGCCGATCGCCTCGATAGCCGGGTCCGTGCTTCCGTTGCAGCGGGCGGAGGAGCTGATCGCGTCGCTGCAGGATGTGGTGTCGGTGCGGATCAGCCCGACCGAGTCCGGGAGTGTGGACACGATCCACGTGCTGGTGACGGGTGAGACCCCGGCCAAGCAGATGGTGCGGAACATCGAGAGCGCGCTGATGGCGCAGCTCGGTCTTCGGGTGGACCACCGGAAGATCTCGATCGCGGCCACTTCGAAGCGCCCGGTGTCGCCGACGCAGGCGACCGTTGCGGTGCCGGTGCCACACCCGGCGGCGCAGGTGGGTGGGCGCCCGGTCTATTTCGAGGATGTGGAGGTGCGCGGCTCGCGTGCTCGCGGGGTGACCTGCAAGGTGACGCTGCGGATCGGCAACGAGCTGTTCGCGGGCGAGGCGGAGGAGGGGCTGCAGAGCGACCGGAGCCGCGTGGATGTGGCGGCCCGTGCGGCGCTGGCGGCCCTGGCGGCGGCGGGCCCGACGGCGGGGTTGTTCTCGCTGGAGGGTGTGAAGGTGATCGCGGCCTTTGAGCGGGAGTTCGTGTTCGCGGCGGTGATGGCCCGGCACGCGCGGGAGCAGGTGATGCTGACCGGGAGCTGCGAGGTCAGGGACAGCGCGGAGCAGGCGGCTGCGCTGGCGGTGCTGGACGCGACGAACCGGTGGATGGGGACGGGAACGCCGTCCTCGACGCCGGCGGTGCCTGAGCGGCGCGGGCGATAGCGCGCGCGCTTGGGAAGGGTTAAAGCTATTGAGCAGGAATGACCGATACTGGACTTGTTGAGCGAGGAATCACACACCTGAACCTTGAGAGGAAAAGGGTACCCCCCGTTCTCTCCTAGCGGAGAGAACAAAGAGCGGAAGCGTCATATGGACGCATGAGCGGAGCCTACCGAGTTGAACACCCCTTTTGAGAGGGGGGTGATTTTAACGAAGGGAGGTGAAGCCACATGTCCTACATCTCGTCACTGGTCAGCGCGATTTGCGCGCTTGTTCTGGGTGATGCAGCGAGCTGGACCTAAGTAAAGCATGAGGACGGGGGGTCCTCCGTTATTTGATGAGCCAAGCAAGAGTGCGGCGAATCGTTGAGTCAGTAGCCGCCGGCGCCGCCTTGGCGTCGGCGGCTACGGTGGCTTACGGCCCGGTGCCCACGACAGCACAGTGGAACGCCGCGGCGTTCTTCGCCGCCTTTGGCTTGTTGGCTTCGATGGTGATGTACCGGACGTCAAACGTGACGAGCGGGTCTATCGGATTCTTGCCGTTCCTTAGCATCGCGGTGATCTCGCCAAACATTGCCGCGCTCGTAACCGTATTCGTCAGCGTTCTCACCGGGGAGATCTTCTCACGGCGCGAGCCGATCAAGATCGTCTTCAACGTCTCACAGTACGTTTTCGCGCAGGCGGCGGCGATTGCCGTGTACACTGCCCTCGGTGGTGTGTCTCTCCTTGATGCCTCGCCGCCCGTCGTCGCTTTCTTGGCGCTAGTTGCCACGTTCTTCACTCTGAACAAGTTGGCCGTCAGCACTGTCGTCGCGACAGCGAGCAGCGGAAAGACGCGAGAGCATTGGGTTCGGAGTATGCGCCTGTCTCTCGTCTATGATCTGCTCGCGTTCCCACTCATCATGTTCTTCGCGGTCGCGTACACCAAGCTTGGGTGGGAGTGGTCGGCGGCACTCGCGCTTCCAATGCTCGGCATGCGGCAGATGTACAAGACGAATTTCTCGCTGCAGAAGATTAACGAAGAACTGCTTCAACTGATGGTCGCTGCTATCGAGGCCCGTGATCCATACACTTCGGGCCATTCGCAGAGAGTCGCGCGGTACGCGCGTACGGTGTCGAAGGCGGCTGGACTCAGCGCACGCCTCTCCGAACGCGTTATCGTCGCGGCATTGCTCCACGACGTCGGAAAGATCTACGAAGAGTTTGCGCCCATTCTTCGCAAACCGGGGCGGCTAACCGACGAAGAGTTCGAGATCATGAAGACACACTCGGCTCGGAGTTCTGCGCTCGTGTCGAAGGTCTCGCACTTTGCCGACCTGGTACCGATGATCCACTCGCATCACGAAGCCTGGGACGGGCGTGGGTATCCTGTTGGACTCGTGGGTGGGAGCATCCCGGTCGGGGCTCGAGTAATCGCAATTGCCGATACGATTGACGCGATGACGACTTCACGTCCGTATCGACACGCGATGTCCTGTGACGAAGTGCGAGATGAGCTGGCGCGCGAATCAGGGCGGCAGTTTGATCCCGCCATTTGCGCAGCGTTGCTTGCGGACGAAGCGTGGAGCGAGATGACGAGAGAGGTTGCGCTCGCGTCCGCGGAGTATCCCGTTGCGCGCGACGTTCGTGACCTGGATGAATACATTCGACCGACCGCCGCGCTCAGGATTCGGCTCTGAGTTCACAGACCGACTGCTCGAGAGAACCGAAGAACGGCGGGAACGGCAGATTCAAGGCGACTCGCCGATTCGAGTATCGGTCCACGATCTCTCCGCGTAGCGTCGCGTCATTCGTCAGAGAGGCCGTTCGAAGCAACATCTCAGCAACGTAGTCAATCTGGCGTGCGGGACGCTCTGTGTGGAGAATTGCTAGTGATGCGCCGATAGCCCAATCCGCGAGATCGCTTCGGCCTGTGTAGGCCGCGCTGAGCGCGACTGTCGCGATGTCGACTCCGCGACGTCGCGGGAAAGGATCGCGGCGCAGTTCCTCTAGTCGGGTGAGATACACCCCGATTGCCGATTCATGGTCATCCTCCTGGCAGTGAAGTCGACTCGTCGCATGTGCGAGCGCCTGATCGCGCTCCGTTGAGGCCGCGCTCGAGTGGTACTCACGCCATCGCGCTAGCCACAGCCGTGCGCCAATGGTGTCATTCATATCGAGCCGCGAGAAGGTCATCGACTCAGCGGAGAACACTGCTTCGCTCGTGAGGCCGCGGGCGGCTGAGAGTGAGAATGCGCGCTCAGCTAGTACGGAGGCGTGGCCGAAGTTGCCCAGCCAGCGCGCTGCGGCTGAGCGGTATCGCAGGGTCCGGCATTGCAGCGAAAGTGAGACGGGCTCGTTCTCCAGTGAACTCAGAAGCCCATCCAACTGTGCGAGCTCTTCGAGATGGCCATTCTCGGCATGGTAGATGAGCCTGACGAGCGCTCCTGTGGTTGAGAGCCCGTGGGCCGATGCGATCTCCTTAGAAGCGTTTAGGAAGTGGAGCTCCAGCGGCGACCCAGCGTCGTTGGCGATGAGGCGCATTCCAGTGAGGCAAGCAACCTGACGTGTCTCAGGAGGCAATCGAGCGTCGGTGGCTAGCGCGGCGAGGGCGATCATGCCGTCGCGGTGGTCGAGGTGCGTCTTGGCGCAGGCGTCCGTTCGTAGCGCCGTCAGCTGAGCCCGATCGGTGAGCACCTGCAATCCATCTACCAATGGAATCGCAAGCGCCTCATCGCAGGTGCGCACGACTGACGTTAAGTCGCCGCTCGAATGTTGTGCTCGTGCCAGACACGTTAACAGTCGCAGCCGATCACCGGAGAAGCGCGCCAGTCGCAACGAGCCTGTGATCATGGTGCAGGCTTCCTCAGGGAAGCCGAGGGACGTCATGTGCTCCGCGCATGCTAGTTGGAGCTCTAGCGCCCTTCCCAGTTCGCCAGCTGCGACGTACAGCTCGGCCGCGCGCCATGAAGCTTCGGGCGTGCCTGCACCGTCCGAGGCATCTGCGAGGATGTGCGCGCAATCGAGAGAGATGGCGGCGCGAGTTGCGGGATTCATGTCTTCGAGCACGCACTGGTGCCAGCACTCGTGGATCAGCAGCGACGGACCTGTCAGCCAGGTGATGACACCCTCGAGTTCGAGGCGTTCAATGGTCTCCGAAAGATGTGGCTCGCTCGGCGATTGCAGGGCGCGGAGACGGGCGATCGTAGAGTGACGTCCCATAAGCGATGCAATGCGAAGTACGCGCACCATCGCCGGGGTCATCCCGTCAAGCCGTCCTTGAATGAGCTCGCGCAGCGAGAGTGGCAGGCGCTCCCCTGAAGTGCGGCGAGCCTGATGCGCTGTCAACTCGCGTACGAAGAGAGGGTTACCTCCTGCCGAGACCGCGAGAGCGGTCGCATCGGTTGCGGCAACGAAGGCATTGTTCGTAGTGAGGATGGCCTCGGCGAGCCTCGCAGCGTCCGCGAGAGCAAGGGCCGGGACGTGCAGTGAGCGAACGTGAGTGGCGGTCTGAACCTCGTCCCCCTTCGCGGCGACGGGCTGCACGCGACTGGTCGCAATCCAAACTAGCCTGCGGGTACTCGTCCTATCCATGAGCGCTGCGAGGACTGACCAAGAGTGTGCGTCTGCGTTATGAACGTCGTCTAAAAGCACTAGAACCTTACACTCGTCAGTCACAGCCTCGATGAGTTCGCAAAGCGCCTCCAGCGCTAGCGCGCGGAGTGAAGAGCCCGCCGCGGGAGTGTCGGAGGCTGACCGTTCCCATTCGCGCTGTGAGATGCGATCTAGCACTCCCGAAGCTCTCGGATCGCATCCTGCGCCTCCTGGTAGCGCCCGCAGGATCGGCACGAGGCCGAGAAAGACGGACAGCGGGAGATTGGTGTCGGATACGCTCGCGCGAAGGTGGACCCCGCGAAAGCCCTTGAGGTTCGCATACCCCCGCACCTCCTCCGCCAGCCTCGTCTTCCCAATCCCCGGCGCCCCCCACAGCACCACCGCTCTCCCCTTACCCCCGGCCGCCGCGTCCACCAAACCCGTCAGTCGTCGCATCAGCTCCGTTCGACCCACCAGCGGCACCTCCCGCGGTCCCCGCTGTGACCACTCCGGCCGCCGTTCCGCGATCCGCCGCCGAAGAACCGTCGCGGGCAGGCCGATCTGCACCGAGCGGTCACCGAGGTCTTCGAGATACTGGTCGATGATCTCCAGTGCCATCGCCTTCGAGCCGGCCATCGCCGCGCTTTCGGCGCGCGCGAGCGTCGCTTCCTCGTTCAAGGGGTCCGAGAGCAACACCTGTAGGGCCCACTTCTCGAGATCGGCCCACCGGCCCTCCTGGCGCGCGAGGGAGATCTGATGCAGCGCCGCGCGACGATGCTGCGCCGCCAGCCGCGCGCGGATCCCGTCCATCCACTCGGCGAAGCGTGGCGTCAGCTCCGCACGGAATCCGGGCGCCAGTTGGCCCGCAGCCTCGATCTCGGCCGCGCTCGCGCGCGTCACCCACGACTCCTCGAGTGCCGCTCCGAGATCGCTCTCCACGCGCGCGGGATCCAGCTGCAGCTCCTCGCCGTCCTCGTCCAACAGGAACCCGCGCTGCCGAAGCCGATAGAGCATCTGGCGCAGCGAGTGACGGCCCTGCGGCTCGCGTCCCTCCCCCCAGAACGTCGCCGTCACCTCCTCCCGCGTGATCCGCTCACCGGCCCGCACGCAGAGATAGAACCCGAGCGCGAACACGACCTCAGCCTTCGGCGTGATCCGCTTCCGGCCGATCGCGATCTCGCTCGCTCCCAACACACGCATCCGGATCACGCCGGTATCATCCCTGGCTCGCGTCATCCTCAACCCCACTCGGCGACGTCACGGGGTCGTCATCGGCGCGCCGAGTAGGGCTACGCTAGGTCCGGAAACCCGGACTGGCAATTGCGACCTAGGCAAAGCGGGCCTGGCGATCATCGCCCGGCCCGCTGCACCTCCCTCGGTCGCCGCCCCTCAGCGCTTCGGCCGCCCACCCAGCGCCAAGATCTTCTCGATCCCCATATTCTCCGCCTCGGCCTGGAAGTTCAGCACCACGCGATGCCGCAGCACGCTGAACGCCACCGCATCCACGTCCTCGAGGTCCGGCACCGACCGCCCATCCATCGCCGCGCGCGCCTTGGCGCCCAGCACCAGGTTCTGCCCCGCCCGCGGACCCGCCCCGAAGCTCACGTACTTCTTCACCGCCTCCGACGCCCCGGGCTCCCCCGGACGCGTCGCCCGCGCCAGGCCCACCGCGTAGCTCACCAGCGACGGCGGCGCCGGCAACCGGCGCACCAGCTTCTGCATCTCGCGCAGCTGGTCGGCCGAGAGCACCGGCTTCACGTCCAGGTCCTGCGTGCCCGTCGTCGTCTGGACGATCGCCTCCTCCTCCTCGACCGACGGATACCCGATCCGTAGCTCGAACATGAACCGGTCGAGCTGCGCCTCGGGCAGGTGGTACGTCCCCTCCTGCTCGATCGGGTTCTGCGTCGCCAGCACGAAGAACGGGTTCGGCAGCTGGTACGTCTTGCCCGAGACCGTCACCGTCTTCTCCTGCATCGCCTGCAACAGCGCCGCCTGCGTCTTCGGCGGCGCACGGTTGATCTCGTCGGCCAGCACGATGTTCCCGAACACCGGTCCGCGCGCAAAGGTGAAGGCGCGCTTCCCCGTGCCGTGGTCCTCCTCCAGCAGCTCCGTCCCCGTGATGTCGCTCGGCATCAGGTCCGGCGTGAACTGGATGCGCGAGAACTCGAGGTCCAACGCCTCGGAGATCGTCTGGATCAGCATCGTCTTCGCCAGCCCGGGCACGCCCACCAGCAAGACGTGCCCACCCGCCAGGATCGCGCTGATCATGTTGTCCACGACCACGCTCTGCCCGACGATGCGCCGGGCGATCTGGCGCGCGATGTCGCCGCGCGCCTGCGCCAGCTGCGCCAG
>JANNLH010000171.1:0-42656 GCA_031396725.1 Gemmatimonadaceae bacterium
GGGTCGGAGCGGCACTGGATCGTGACGCTCAGCGCGCAGAGGGCGAGCACGACGTACGTTCTTCGGCGCACCGGACCTCGCAACTCGGGTGAACGGGCGGACGACGCATCGTAAGATGTGGTCGCGAAACTTCCCGCGCACGCCTGTCGTACCTCCCGTTGCGCGCGCGCCGACGCTCTGAGTTCCCCCCTCGCCCCCCATCGATGCGATCCGTGCTGCTCGTCTGCGATGGCTTCCTGCTGCTCACGGTGCGCCGGCGGCGGAGGATGGATGTGTCCTGAGCCGGCGGACCCTGACTGCGAGACCCGCGTGCGCGCGAGCTTCGCGCGGCAAGCCGTGATGGCGACGCTCGGCGTCACGCTCGAGCGCATCATACCGGGCGAGTGCGCCCTCGACATCGCGCACCGGGCCGACCTCACGCAGCAGCACGGCTTCCTGCACGCCGGGATCGTGACGACGGTGCTCGACAGCGCCTGCGGCTATGCGGCCCTGAGCCTGATGGAGCCCGGCGCGGCGGTGCTGAGCGTGGAGTTCAAGGTGAACCTCCTCGCGCCGGCGCGCGGTGAGCGCTTCCGCGCCGAGGCGCGCGTGGTGAAGGCGGGCCGCACGCTGAGCGTCGTCACCGCGGAACTGCGCGCCCTCGATGCCGCCGGCGATCAGAGCGTCGTGGCCCTGATGACAGGGACGATGATGACGGTGCGCGGGCGCCCAGGCCTGATGGACTGAGGCGCGCCCCGCGCGTCCGCCCCTCAGCGCCCCTCGCGCGCTCCCGCCCAGGGCTTCGACCCGGTCGAGCGTCCCTCGGCCTCGGCCGTCGCTTCCGTGATGTCGGTCGCGTGGTCGACATACTCCTGGAGCGCGCGCGCTCTCTCGGCCTGGAGCGACTCGAGGAACCGCGTGGCGAAGCGCTTGCGGGCCGCCTCGTCCTTGCCGGCCCCGGCGCTGCGCATCGCGAGCGCGAGGCCCAGCAGGTGTTTCGGCTGCTCCGCGAGAATGAGTTCCGCCTGCGCGAGCGACTGTGCGGGGTCGCCCGACACGAGATGGATGAGGCCGAGGTCGTAGCGCCGGTGCGCCGAGAGCGGTTCGAGCGCCTGGAAGGAGGTCACCGCCATCGGCGCGAAGAACGCCACGGAGTCCATCTTCCCCGCCGAGGCGGCCGTCATCACCCGGTTGAAGAGCCGGTCCACGCGCTCGTCGGGTGAGAGTTGCGAGATGTCGGGGGCCGGAATGCCCCCGGTCGCCCCGCCCATCAATGGAGTGGCGTTCGGATCGGGCCGCCCGGACATCACGGCGAATGCGATGACGCCGACCACCGCGACGCTGGGGATGAGCCAGGGCAGGGCGCCCTGAAGTCCGCCGGGGCGCTGGGATCCGGACGCCGTCGTCGTCCCGCCTGCGGCGCGCGTGATCGGTACTCCTCCCGCCACGGCGATGCCGCAGTTCGGACAGAAGTTGGCGGAGGCCGAGAGCGTTGAGCCGCACTGTTCGCAGAATCGAGGCGTGGTCATGAGCCTTGGGGGTGAGTGCGGCCCCGACGCGGGGCGCGGTGATCCGACGGCGAGCCGACCCCAGAAGATACGACGGACGCTGCGAATCCGTAGCTTTCCCTGCCGGGCAGTCCGACTCCGCATCCGGAGCACGAGAATCCTCAACCCCGCGTCGATGCAGCTCGCGCCACCAGCGTCGTTCCACTCGCAGGACCTCGCGATCGTGGCGGACGGCGTGACCCGCCGCTTCGGAGCCAGCTGGGTGCTGCGCGGCGTCTCGCTCCGGGTGGCACCTGGGGAGATCGTCGGCCTGCAGGGGGCGAACGGATCGGGGAAGAGCACGCTGCTGCGGATCCTCGCCACGCTGTTGCGTCCGAGCGGCGGTGCCGCGACCATCGGCGGTGTGGACGTGGTCGGCGATGCGGACGGGGTCCGGCGGCAGGTGGGTTTCCTCGCGCACGCGGCCGGCCTCTACGACGACCTGACGGCGCGCGAGAATCTCGCCTTCGCCGCGACGATGCTCGGCCGGTCGCACGACGCCATGGACGGGCTGCTCGCGCGCGTGGGGCTCTCGCACGTCGCGGACGTGCGCGTCCGCGGCTACTCGGCCGGGATGCAGCGCCGACTGGCGCTGGCGCGCCTCCTGCTTGCGTCTCCGCGGGTCCTGCTGCTGGACGAGCCGTACAGCAACCTCGACGCCGATGGCATCGCCCTCATGAACGGCGTGCTGCGCGACGCCGCTGCGGCCGGTGCCTCCGCTCTCGTCGTGCTGCACGAGACGGCACCGGCGACAGGGCTGCTCGATCGCCTGGTCACGATCGTGGACGGGCGCGTGGCCGGAGGGACGTCCGCGTGACCCACTCGAGCTGGCGAGACGACTGGCGCCGCGTGCGCGCGATCGCGTGGAAGGACCTCACCACCGAACGGCGCTCCAAGGCGGGGTTCAACTCCGTCGTCGCGCTCGGCGTGACGATCCTCGTGCTCTTCGGCTTCGCGCTCGGCCCTGATGCGGCGGCGCTGCGCCAGGCTGCGGCGGGCGCGCTCTGGCTCGCGGTGCTGTTCGCCGGCGTGCTCGCCTTCAACCGGTCGTACCAGGTGGAGCTCGAGACGGGGGCGCTGGATCCGCTCCTGCTGTATCCGGGTGCGCGCTGGACGATCTTCACGGGCAAGCTGCTGGCGAACCTCGTGCTCGTCGGCCTCCTGCTCGTGATCGTGGTGGTGGTGGGGATCGTGCTCTTCCAGGTGGCCATCCCGTCCGCCTGGCCGACGCTGTTGGGCGTGCTGGCGCTCGGCACGATCGGACTCGTCGCGCTCGGGACCTTCTATGGCGCGATGGCGAGCCGCAGCCGCGCGCGTGAGGTGTTGCTCCCGCTGCTGCTCTTCCCGATGCTCGTTCCTGTGCTGCTCGCCGCGATGCAGGCCTCGCGCGCGCTGCTCGGAGGAGATGTGATGCAGGAAGCGGGCGCCTGGATCCGCCTGCTGCTCGCGTACGACGTGATCTTCCTCAGTGCGACGCATCTCGCGTTCGCCAGCATCATCGAGGGCTGACCCGTGGTCCCTTCCGCGTTTTCCAAAGGTTCGCGCCGCTGGGCGATCTTCGGTGTCTTCTCGCTCACGTTCCTCATCTTCGCGCAGGTCTCGGCGGTGCTGGTCTCGCCGCCCGACCGGGACATGGGGCACCTGCAGAAGATCATGTACGTGCACGTGCCGGCCGCGTGGACGACCTTCCTGGCATTCTTCGTCGTGCTGGTGTTCAGCCTGCTCGTGCTCTGGAAGGGGGACGAGACCCACGACCTGCTCGCGGCGTCGGCCGCCGAGGTGGGCGCGGTGTTCAACGGGCTGACACTGGCGCTGGGGATGCTCTGGGGGCGGCCGACCTGGGGGGTGTGGTGGACGTGGGACGCGCGCCTCACCTCGACGCTGGTGCTGTTCCTGATCTTCGTGGGTTACCTTTCGCTCAGGGCCTTCATCGACGAGCCCGACCGCCGCGCCCGCTGGTCGGCCGCCGTGGGAGTGCTCGGCGCGATCAACGTGCCGATCGTCTATATGTCCGTGAAATGGTGGCGGACGTTGCACCAGATGCAGTCGAGCCCGTCCACGGTCGATCCGGCCTATGTGTACGGACTTCGGGTGAACGCCTTCGCCTTCCTGTTCGTGCTCATCTACCTCGTCCACCTCCGGTATGAGGCCGCGCGCCTGACGCGCGCCGCGGAGACTCTGGACGATGCCGTCGCCCTCGGAGGACGCTGACATGGACCGCACCAGCCTCAACTTCGTGATCGCCGCCTACACCGTGACGTGGGTGGTCCTCGGCGCGTACGCCCTGCACGCATTCACCGCGAGGCGCCGCGCGGGAGCGCAGTACGACCAGGCGGCGCGCCACTCACCCGGGAGGACGGCATGACCGGATCCCCTGTCTCCGGGCGCCGCCGCGGCGCCATCGTCGGGCTGGTCGTGATCGCGATCGCCTTCGGCTGGCTGGTCTTCGGCGGGCTCGACCGCAACGTCGTCTATTTCCTGACGCCGGCCGAGCTACTCGCGAAGGGGAGCGACGCGGTGGACATCCCCGTGCGGCTCGGCGGCCAGGTGAAGCCGGGGTCGGTGGAGTGGAACGAGAAGAGCCTCGACCTGCGCTTCACGGTGGTGGACGAGGGCGGCGAGGTGAAGGTCGCCAGCGTCGGTGCGCCGCCGCAGATGTTCCGCGGCGGGATGGGGGTCGTCGTCGAGGGCCGCTACGGCACCGACGGCGTCTTCAAGTCGACCAACCTGATGATCAAGCATTCCAACGAATACCGCGCGCCGGCAGCCGGTGAACGCCCGCAGGAGATGTACAAGACCCTGTTCGAGGCGAGTCCGAAGTGATCGGCGCTCTCGGGCGCGGATCGCTGCTCGCCGCGCTGTTGGTCGTGGTCGTCGCGATGGTGCTGATCCCGGTCGCGGCGCGCCGCGGCCGGCGGGACTGGCTCGCGATCGGCTACGCGGCGGTGCACACCAACCTGCTGCTCTTCACGGTCGCGATCACCGCGATGGTCGTCGCGCTCGTGACGCACGACTTCTCGGTGTCGTACGTGTCGATGGTCGGGAGCCGCGCCACGCCGCTGCTCTACACCATCATCTCGCTCTGGGGCGCGCTCGAGGGGTCGATCCTGCTCTGGGGCTGGGTGCTGGCGATGTACGCGTCCGCGGTGCTCTGGTTCAACCGGGAGCGCGAGGGGAATCTCGTCCCCTACGCGATGGCCGTGTTGATGGGCGTGATGTGCTTCTTCGTCATCCTGCTCATCGGCCCGTCCGATCCGTTCGTGCCGGTGTCCCCGGTCCCCGCCGACGGGCCCGGCCCCAACCCGCTGCTGCAGAACCACTGGCTGATGGCGGTGCACCCGCCGCTGCTCTATCTGGGCTACGTCGGCATGTCGGTGCCGTTCGCGTTCGCGATGGGCGCGATGCTCTCGCGCGAGGTGACGAAGGACGACTGGATGCGCCTCGTGCGCCGCTGGATGCTCGTCTCGTGGGGATTCCTCGCCGCGGCGATCGTCGCCGGGATGTGGTGGTCGTACGAGGTGCTCGGCTGGGGCGGCTACTGGGCCTGGGATCCCGTCGAGAACGCCTCGCTGATGCCCTGGCTCACGGCGACGGCGTATCTCCACTCGTCCTTGGTGCAGGAGCGGCGCGGGATGCTGCGGCTCTGGAACGTGAACCTGGTGGTGGGGACCTTCGTCCTCACGATCCTCGGCACCTTCCTCACGAGGTCGGGGATCATCTCGTCGGTCCACGCGTTCACGACCGGGGCCATCGGCTACTACTTCCTGGCCTTCATCGCCGTCGTGCTGGTCGCCGCGGTGGTGATGGTCGCCGGCAACTCCGAGCAGCTGCGGTCGGTCGGGCGGCTCGACTCGCCGCTCTCGCGCGAGACCGCGTTCCTCGCGAACAACCTGGTCTTCACGGCGCTGACCTTCACGGTGCTGGTGGGGACGCTGTACCCGCTCGTCGCCGAGGCGCTGCAGGGCGTGAAGGTCAGTGTCGGCGAGCCGTTCTTCAACCGGATGTCGCTGCCGATCTTGGCCTTGCTGATCTTCCTGATGGGCGTGGGGCCGGCGCTGCCGTGGCGCAGCGCGCCGCCGGGCGTGGTGAAGGACAAGCTCCTGCCCCCGATCGCGGGTGGCGTGGTCCTCGCCGTGATCGCGTATCTCGCCGGCAGCCGCAGCGCCTGGGCGCTCGTCACGATGCTGCTCGTCGGCTACGCGCTGCCGGTCACGCTCGGCGAGTTCTGGATCGGCGCCGCGGCGCGCCGCCGTGCGCACGGCGAGAACCCGGCGGTCGCGCTCGTGCGACTGGTCGGCGCCAATCCGCGCCGCTACGGCGGCTACGTCGCGCACATCGGGATCTTCCTGATCGCGATCGGCATCGCGGCCTCGGGGGGCTCGCGGTCGGAGCGCGAGGCGACGCTCGCGCCCGGCGAGTCGATGACGATCGGCGACGTCTCGCTGGTCCTGCGCGGCGTCTGGGGCCGTCAGGAGCCGCAGCGCTATGTGATCGGCGCGACGCTCGAGCTGCGCGACGCTGCGGGCACGCTGGTGGACACGCTGGCGCCTCGGATGAACTTCTATCCGACCTCCGACCAGCCGGTGCCGACGCCGGACGTGAACAGCACCTTCACGCGCGACATCTACACGAACCTGCAGTCGTTCCGCGACGACGGGACCGCGGCGACGATCCGCGCGATCCGCGAGCCGCTGGTCTCCTGGATCTGGACGGGTGGGGGCGTGATGGGGCTGGGCGCGCTGATCGGGCTGCTCGCGCGGAAGCGCGCGCGCGAGCCGGAGCCCGACGCGGCATGAACTGGAAGCGCTCGCTCGCTGCCGCCGCGTTCGCCGTTCCGGTGATCGGGTTGCTCGCGTGGGGGATGACGCGGGACCCGAAATTCATCCCGTCGCCGTTGCCGGGTCGGGAGGCACCGACCTTCGCCCTGGAGATCTTCGCCGCCGGTGAGCACCCGATCGCGCGACCGGTGGGTGACACGATCGCGCTCGCGGCGCACCGGGGCCAGGTCGTGGTGGTGAACTTCTGGGCGTCGTGGTGCCTCGCTTGCCGGGACGAGCACGCGGACCTCTCGCAGACGGCGCTCACCTACGCGGGAAAGCCGGTGCAGTTCGTGGGCGTGCTCTATCAGGACCAGGTGGATCCGGCGACGCGCTGGATCGCGCAGATGGGCGGACAGAGCTATCCGTCGGTCACCGATCCGCGGTCGCGGGCGGCGATCGGCTACGGGCTCTACGGCGTGCCGGAGACGTTCATCGTCGGACCCGACGGTCGCGTGGCGCACAAGCAGACCGGACCGATCACCGCGCGGAAGTTGACGCAGGTGGTGGACTCGCTGCTCGGCACGCTGGGTACGCTGGGTACGCTGCGTAAGCCGGGCACGGCCGCCGGACCGACGCCGTGACGCGCGCGCGCCGCGCGCTCGTCATCGCCGCCCTCGCCCTGTGCGCACCAGCTGCGGGGCGCGCGCAGGATCCGGCCGCGGGCGTCGGCGGCGCGCGCGCCGACAGCATCCGCGCCGACTCGATCCTTGAAGTCCGCACGCGGGCCCTCGCCGCCGAACTCCGCTGCGCCGTCTGCCAGGGCATCTCGATCGAGGAGTCCCCCTCCGCGCTCGCGCGCGAGATGCGCGAGCTGGTCAAGGAGCAGCTGCGCGCCGGGCGCACGAGCGACGAGGTCAAGGAATACTTCGTCGCCGCCTACGGCGAGTGGATCCTCCTCTCGCCGAAGCCGCACGGACTCAATCTCCTGCTCTATGTGGCGCCCGCGCTCCTCCTGCTCGGGGGGATCGCGTTCATCGTCGTGCTCGTGCGACGCTGGACGGCGCCGGCGCCCTCTGCGGGACCACCTGCGGTCTGAGCGCGACATTTGACAAGACGCCCGACGCGTCCGAACTTCTCGAAGCGGTTCGCCCCCCGAACCCAACGCGTCCGATGATTGCTCTCCTGCAGGATGCACGGCCGCCCGTGAGCGGACTCGACTCCGTGGTGGTCGACTCGCCCCTCCCCGGCGGCGTCGCGGAAGTCGTCCGCTTCCTGCTCAACACCGTCCCGACGTGGGTGCAGCTCGGCGGCATCGTCGTCGGCGCCATCGTCGCGGTCGTGCTCGCGCGGTTCCTGCTGCTGCGCCGACGCGAGATCGTCGGCTGGGTGACGACCCGCGAGCGGGGCGTGAAGGCGGTGCTCGCGGTCGGTGCGATCGCGGTCGTCGGCACCGCCGCGGTGATGGGCAAGGCCACCTGGGACTACACGCAGCACAGCAACGATTTCTGCACCGGCTGTCACGTGATGAAGCCGGCGTTCCAGCGCTACGTCGCGCACGCCTCCAAGCACGACACGCTCTCGTGCCACTCGTGCCACACGCAGTCGATGTTCGCCAGCGCCCGCCAGCTCTACCTCTGGGTGGCCGAACGGCCGCAGGAGATCGGGGAGCACGCGAAGGTCCAGAATGCGGTGTGCGAGTCGTGCCACGCGACGGCCGACACCGCCAAGTGGCAGCGCGTCAAGACGACCGCGGGACACCGCGTGCACCTCGAGTCGGACTCGTCCTCGCTGCAGGGACTGCAGTGCGTCACCTGTCACGGCGTGGAGGTCCATCGCTTCGTGCCCGCAGACTCGACCTGCGGCCAGAGCGAGTGCCATACGGCCGCCTCCACCAAGGTCGTGCTCGGCAAGATGGCGGGGCAGACGATGCTGCACTGTACCGGCTGTCACGGCTTCACCGACGAGGTCGTGCTGCTTGCCACGCGCGACTCGGCAGCCGGCGTCCTGCGTCCGGGGAGTCCGCAATGTCTCGGGTGCCACGAGATGCAGCTCGTGCTCCCGGACTTCGATCCGGCGCGCGACCCGCACGGCGGCAAGTGCGGGACCTGCCACAATCCGCATCAGGACTCCCTCCCGTCGGCCGCGCGGGGCACCTGCGCTGCGTGCCACGACGACTGGCGCGAGGAGCCGTTCCACGTCGGTGCGAGCCATCGACGCGTCGGACCCCAGTGCGCTCTCTGCCATCAGGCGCATTCGGCGCGGGTGGATGCGAGCGAATGCGAAGGGTGCCATCTCGCCGTGCGTGGCCGGGGCCGGCTGGCCCCGCCCGTGCGCTTCGACACCTCCGCCGCGCTGCGCCGCAGCGGAGTGCCTCCGGGCGCCTAGGGCACGCCGGGGATCACCCGACCGTGGCACGCGATGCACACGGACGGATTCTTCGCCCGTGCGCGCGCTGCATTGAAGCCGGGGCCGTGCGGGTTGAACCGGAAACCGCCGCCGACCGCCGAGTGGCACGCGGTGCAATCGCGCTCGGCGTGGCAGGCGGCGCACGACTCGAGACTCTGCCGCGCCGCCTGTCCGTGCCCGAGACTGAAGCCGCGGAAGGCGTCGTGATACCCGGTGCGCCCGAGACGGCCGGTGGCGACGAGGCCCGCCTGCAGGTGACAGCTCTGGCAGAACTGTCCCGGATTGTGGCAGTCCGTGCAGTTGGCTTCGCGGGCGTAGGCGGAGCTCGGATGCCGGGTGAGGAAGCTCGGCGCGTGATACCGCGACTTGCCTCCGGGTTCCGGGCGATGGCACTCGAGGCAGGTCGTGCGCTCGTGGCACGACTCGCAGGTCTGCGGGCGCGCGTTCGCCTCGCGACCGTGCCGCTCGCGGAACTCCTCGGTGTGGCTCGCCGGCGGGGTGCGCGTCAGCGCGGCGCCCGGCGCACGACCGGGTCCCGAACTGTGGAGTGCGTCCGCGCCGCGCGGCTCCCCTCCCACGTGGCAGGTCATGCAACTCTCGCGCACGTGGCAGGTCGCACAGGTCGCGTCCGAGCGCCGGGCGTCGGGACCGTGCCGGCGCAGGAACCCCGGCGCCTCGTGATCGCGCGGCATCGTCAGCTTGGCCGCATACCGCGGTGACCGGTCGTCGAGCGCGAGCGCGGCGATCGCCGCGACCTCGGGCGCGTTGACGTGGCAGGTGGTGCAGAGGTTTCGCGCGTGGCAGGTGGCGCACTTCGCGGACACCGCCTCGGGGCTTCCGGGGGCTCCCGCGCCCTTGGCGATCCGGCCGTGGGCCTCGAACTTCCAGTTCGGCGCGCCGTGCGACGTCGGCTTGGGGAATGCGGCGATGGCGGCGGTGGTGAGGCCGGGCGCGTCGGTGAGCCGCAGGTGACAGGTCGAACAGTTCTCGGGCGCCAAGTCCACGTGGGGCGCCGTGAGGCCGTGACAGTCGAGGCACTGCGCAACGACGGCGCGCTGGACGGTCATCCGTGCCCGGCTCCCCGTGTCGCTCCCGGTGACGTGGCAGGTGGCGCAGGTCCGACTCAACGCGCTGTCGGCGGCGTCCTTCTGCACGGCGGCGCGCTGGTGCGTGTCGTGCGCGAACTTGAGGTTGCTCGCGCGCGGTCCGACGCGCGGCGTCCATTCCACGCGCGCCTCCACCTGGCCGTCGTGGCACGAGGCGCAGCTCGGCACCGTCGGGAAGACCGGTGCGGCCGGATCCACGATGCCCGCGTGGCAGGAGGTGCAGAGCGGGAAGAGCGTCGCGTGCTTGGCATGAGGGAACGCGAGTGTCGGCGTGCGCGTGACGAGGGGCGCGGCCAGCAACGCGCCCGTCGCCACCGCGAGCAGCAACAGCGCGCGTCCGCCGAAGGTGCGCGTGGTCGCGCGCGTGGTCGCGCGCGTGGTCGCGCGCCTAGTCATCGCGGGCTCCGCCGCGCGGGCGGCAGCTGCCAGCGGTCCGGGCTCGCGCCGAACGCGAGACTCAGGCCGGTCCTGAGGCGCATCTGCGCCAGCGTGTTTCCGCCCGCGTCGGGCCGCTCGCGCTGATCCTCGACGAACGCCACGTCGGTCCAGACGCGGCGCTGGGTGTCGACCGACCACTCGGCGCGCGCGCCGACCCACCGGCTGGTCGCGTCGTAGTAGCGGAGCTCCAGCGGGCGCGCCATCCGGCCGCCGTAGAGATCGATCGAGAATCCGGCGTTCGGTGCATACGTCACCGCGCCGTCGGCGTATCGCCCCGCGGCACCGGGACCGTGCTCGAGGCCGTAGTTCCCGGTGAGTGTCCAGTGCGCATTCAGCGTTGCGCTCGCCCCGGTGCTCGCGCGCCACCCCTGGTCCTCGAGCTGCGGCACCAGCGCCGTGCTCACCTCGGCGTCCTCGTAGCGATAGCCCTCACCGCGCGCGTGCAGGGTGAGCCAACGCTTCGGCCGCGCCTGCACCGAGGCGTTCACCGCGTTGTACGGCACCGGGCTGAACGCGCCCCAGAGCGTCCAGAGGCTGAAGTACGGGCGATAGCGCCGCGCGCCGGCCGAGACGGTATAGGCCGGACGGACGTACGTGAGGCCGAGATCCACGTTCCCGAGATGACCTTCGGCGATGTTGTAGTCGAGGCCGCCGGTCGCGCGCAGGCCGGCGATGCTCGCGCCGAGTGAGACCGCCGTGCGCTCGGAGACGAAGTAGTCGTCCAGCGGGTCGACCTCGCGCCGGTACTCGGCGCGGGCGTCGAGGCCGCGGAAGGCCCAGGCCGCCTCGGCAGCAGCGACGAGCTGTCGATCGCGCGGCCGCCACTCGTCGAGGGGATTGAGCGCGGGGCTCAGGGCCGAGACGGCGGTCGCCTGGCCCAGTCCCCAGCCGCCGTATCCGGTGAGTTCAAGCGATGCGCGCGCCCAGCGGAGGCGGAGCCAGGCGCCGTCGAAGCCGATCGGTTCGAGCCGCGACATCACCAGCTGGCGCCCGCCGCGCGCGGTCAGACCGGCGCGCTCGTACTCGAGGAATCCCTCGATGAGCTGCACCGCGGGATCGCTCCCCGGCCACGCGAGGTCCTCGCCGAGGTCGGCCATCAGCCGGCCGGTGCCACGGAGCGAGAGGCCCTCGACGCCGAGTCCCCAGACGACCACGCTCGCCGAGGTCGTGAGTGGGACGCCGCGCAGGGTGGGCCCCGGCCGCCAGTAGTAGCAGGTGGCGCCCCCACAGCGCAGGGCGTAGCCGTCGGGCGTCTCGAGTCCTCCTCCCGCCGACGGCAGGGCGAGCGCGGCCGCGAGGCTGTCCTGGCGGAGACCGCGGAATGAGATGGCCTGTGCGTGCACGTCGATCCGCGCGCGGTACTGCTGCGCACCGCCATCGACCGGCCAGACGAGGCCGAGGGCGGCGACGGCGATCGCCGGCGAGAACGCGCGCGCGCTCATCGCGACGGCGGGGTGAGAAGTGTCGGCCGGTGCACCGCGGGATCGGCGAGGAAGTGGCAGACCGTGCACTCGCGCGGCTCGTAATGCTGCGTGGTCTGCGAGGAGTGGCAGGTCGCGCAGAATGTGCGGTCCGGCGTGAGCAGCGCGATCGTCCGCGGCGTGTGGCAGGCGTCGCAGCGCTGGTGAGCGATCTCCGGCGTCGGATGGTCCCGCTTGGCGTTGGCGACCCTGTGGCACGTCGAGCAGGTGGGGCCGGGGGCGTGGTGCTCCACGTGGCAGCTCTGGCACTGCGCGGTCGCGGGCGGCGGTGCGAGCGTGACGGGTGTGCTATGGCACTCGAGACACTGACGCGCGGCGTGCTGCGCGTGCACGAACTCCACGGCGCGTGGATTCGGTGGTCGTCCCGGGACCGCGAGCGTCACCGTGGCGGCCGTAGCCGCGGCGTACTGCGCGGGTCGGTGGCAGTTGCCGCAGGTGGCGGGGGTGGGCTCCTGGTGGTGGCAGAGCGCACAGCCGCGCGGCGCCTCGAAGGTCAGCCGGCCCTGCCCGGAGCCCGTCACGTGGCAGGTGAGACAGGCGAGGGTCGTGTGGCGCGCGTGGGGGAACGAGTCGGCGGCGGCCAAATGAACGGTCGTTGGCGGGCCGCCGCCGCTCGCGCCGGCACCCGCCACACCGGCTGCTCCCGCGACCAGCACCGCGGTCGCGAATCCGACGGCCCAGCGCCTCACTCGCCAAAAGCGGTCGGCCTCCGCGCCGTTCACGTCCCCGGTCGGCCGCGGGTCACTGGCCCGCGGGACGGCGCGAGACCTGGACCTCGCGGCTCGACGCGCCGCCGATCGGCCGGTCGATCACGGCCTGCACCTCAGCCGAGAGCGCCGGCATGTTGTAATACGTGCGCACGAAGTTGATGGTGGCCGACATGAGCGCCTGGCACAGGAAGGGATTGTGTGCACCCCTCGAGTTGTCGGCGGTGGACTGCCCGTACTCGCCGCAGAGGCGCGCGTTGAACTCGGCGCCCTCAGCCGGGGTGATGGTGTTGTCGGTGTTGCTCCATTCGGCCGGCCTCGTCACGCGGATCGTGGGCAGCAGCCCCGCGTCCGTCGGTGCGGCCTGCATGGAGCCGCTCACGTTCGTGTCCACCCAGAGCTGGTCCGTGAGGAAGCGCATCAGCGTCCGGGACGAGTTGAACGCGCCGGCGGCGACGGTGGCATTGGCATGGCACCCGGCGCCGGTGCAGGTCTGCCAGGAGCGGGCCGTCGTCGTGTACGAGCAGGTCTTGTCCGCGGTCGGCCGGCCCGCGGCGTCGAGGCAGGGGATCGCGCGGAAGAGGTGACCCGTCGCCTGCATCGTGAAGTTGCCGGTGGCGGCATCGGTCACCGTGAACCTCGCGACGTGGCATCCGGCGCAGAGATTCGGATTCCGGTCGGTCGCGTGCGATCCGAAGATCCGCGCGCTGTCGTACACGAATCCCGGCGGCCGCCACCCGGCGTCGCCGAGCAGCACGGCGCCTTGCGGCGCGTGCGGCGAACTCGCCGTGACGCTGGGCTCGCTGCGGCGCAGATGGCATTTCATGCAGAGGTTCTGTTCAGGATCCACCGACGAGAGCGAGTAGCGCAGCTGCTTCGGGTTGTTGGAGCCGTGCGGGTTATGACAGACCGCGCAGGTGATCGCTTGATACGCGGTCGCTGTGCCTTTCTCCGTGTAGTTGCCGTCCGCGCCCCAGCGCACCAGCGCGGCGCGACCCTCGTGGCACCCGGCGCAGGAGGCGTCGGCTCCGCGCGACGCGCTCACGACGGCGTGCCGCGACGCAGTCCACTCCTCGGCGAACGGGTTGTGCGTGCCCGAGTGACAATCGGCGCAAGTGCCGACGCCGATCATGCCGATCTTCGCCAGCGGCCGCACGACGGTGCCCTGGCCGACACCTTCGACGTGCGCGAGACCGGCGCCGTGGCAGCTCTCGCATTGCACATCGCGGTACGCCGCGTCCGCCACCGCATCGTGGCCGGCGACCGTTCCGCTGGCGAGATTCCCGCGGCCGTTCACCGTGTGGCAGCCATAGCACGAGGCCTGCTGGCCGGGGTTCGCCGCGAGCGTCGCATACGCGCCCGCGTGCTGCGTCGTCCTCCATTTCGACTGCACTTCCGCGTGGCAGTTCCCGCAGGTCGTCTGCTTCACCGCCGGGTCGTAGTAGCCGAGGAATCCGAGGGCCGCGGCGGGTGGCGGATTGAAGGGCGCGCGATCGCGGAAGACGATCCGCTCATCCGTGCAGCTCGCGACGACGAAGACAACGAGAAACGCGCGCGCGATGAATGCGGCGGCGCGACGAAGAGGACGAACGACGAAGGTGCGCATAACGCCTCGGTGGCGTGTTCGGTGCGACGTACCGGCCCTACGTTGGGGTTCAGTGCGCTCCCACGCAACCGTCGCGCGCGCACATCACGCCACGCGCGATCTCCTCTGAATCGAGTCGGGATTCGCGCGCGCCGATTGCGTGCGGCAAGAGATGACAGTGCGGTAGGGCGAACCCCTACCGTGCGAGACGCCGTCGGTACAGGTACGCTGCGAGCACGAGCAACGCCCCGATCGCTGCGAGCAGCGTCCCCGGTCCCGTCGGGGTCCACCACATCGCGATCGCCTCGGCGCGCGGCGCGACGTGGAACTCGCGGCGCCGGAGGATGTACTCGCGGTTCTCGGCGCTCGTGAGGAATGCGATGCCGATGATCAAGGGGACGAGCGGACTGCGCACGGCGCGCCTCGGTCTCAGCAGGGGGTCAGCAGGGGGTCAGCAGGTGGGGGATCGTTCCACGAACGTGTACCGCCGGCCGGGCAGCGACGTGAAGGTCGTATCCCAGTTGCGGCAGTTGATCCGCCGCACGGAGAGCGAGATCGCCCCGGGCGGGACGGTGGACTCGACCAGCCCGCGGCCGCCGACGATCCCGAGCTGGCGGTCGTTCACGAAGAGCACGGTCTCGAGTGTCTGGCTCCCGATGCGCACGACGACGGAGTCGGGGGGCGCGATCGCGTCCACGCCCGGCTCGGCGGCGATGCGCGTCTGGATCTCGGAGAACGCGGAGTCGAGCGAAGCGGGGATCGCCTGCCGACCGGTCGCGGCCGGGGTCACGGCGGCGAGCGACTGGGCGGCGAGAGACTCGGCGGCGAGAGACTCGGCGGCGAGAGACTCGGCGGCGATCGCTCCGTCGACCGGGAGCGCTCCTTCGCTTGGCCGCGCGGTGCTCGAGAGCGCGACGCCGTCCGGCGCGGTGGCCGGGCGGTCCTGGAGGAGATACCAGCCGCCGGCGGCGATGACGATCAGCCCGAGCAGGACGCCGACGATCGACGTGCCGCCGGCGGGCGGCTCCGCGACGACGACTGGCCGCGGACCGGTGGACTGCCGCCGCACCGAACCCGAGTTGGCGGCCGTGCGCGGGGGAAGGATCGGCGTCGACGGCCGCGTGGGGGCGTCCGCACTCACGCGCGGCGCCATCCCCGCGCTCGCGCGTGCTCCGGCGGCGGCGCTCGTGCGCGAGCCCGCGCTGCGGCGGTCCACGGTGATGGCCACCGAGGCGGCGGCCTCGAACTCGTCAACGGCCTCCGCGAGCGATGCGAAGCGCTGCGACGGCTCCTTCTCCAGCATCCGGTTCACGCACTCGGCCACGCCCGTAGGCACGTCGATGCGCCGCGTGCGCAGGGCCGGCGGCGCCTCGAGCAGGTGTCCGCGCATGATCTCGCCGAGCGAGGGCCCGTCGAAGGGTGCGCGTCCGGCGAGCATCTCGTACGCGACGATGCCGAGCGAGTACTGGTCCGCCGCCCCGGTGATCGGCAGGCCGTTGAACTGTTCGGGGGACATGTAGGCGGGCGTCCCGATCACGGTGCCCGCCTGCGTCAGGCCCTCGCGATCATCGCGTTTCGCGATGCCGAAGTCGGTGACGAAGATCCAGCCGTCCTTCCCGATCATGATGTTCGCGGGCTTCACGTCGCGGTGCACCACGCCCTTCTGGTGCGCGTGGTGCAGGGCGCGCCCGACCACGCCGATCGTGCGCACCACATCCTCGAGTGGCCGCGCGCCGTCCTTCTGCAGGATGTCCTCGAGCCCGCGTCCCTCGATGAACTTCATCGCGAAGTAGGGGACCGCCGGGTCCTCGCCGATCGCGTAGATCGGCACGATGTGCGCGTGGCTCAGGGCGGCGGCGACGAGCGCCTCGCGGCGGAACCGCTCGAACGCACCCGGGGTCGTCGCCACCGACGACGACATCACCTTGATCGCGACCTCGCGCTCGAGTGCGATCTCGGTCGCACGGAACACCGTCGCCATCCCACCGGCGCCGAGCTCGGAGTGGATGTCGTAGCGGCCCGCGGTCGCCGCGCGGAGGCGGTCGATCAACGGGATCTCGCTGGTCGCGGAGGGTCGGGAAGGCGTGGTCATGGTGGGGGTGCGCCCATTCCAATGGACGAGCGGCAGCCCCGGGACGCCACGCCCGACGTCGGGGGGTGTCGCGGGCCGTGTCGCGTTCCGGGGCGGGATCGGCTCGCCGGTCGTGCCGGCGCCGGGGGGGGATCAGTCCTTCCGCGCCGCGGAGCGCTGTCAGGGAAGGACGCGGAACCCGAGTACCTGCAGCGTGAACTCCTCGTCCGCGATGTTGCGCGAGATGTCCGCCGAGATCAGGCGCGGGAACGCGTAGGTCGGATGGTACCGCACCTCGAGCACCTCGGGATCGCGCCGGGCGGTCTCGAGCAGGACCGCGAACATCCCGTCGATGTCCGGGAAGATCGCCTCGATGTCGGAACCCCACTGCGCCACCACGTCCTCGACGGGGATCCCCGACGTCTTGAAGATCCTGCTCTCGACGACGCCGTTGCGGACCGTGATGGTGACCGTATCCGTCACCTCGGGACCGCAGAAGCAGCTCCGCAGGAGGTCGAAGGCATACGCGTCCGGCTCGCGCTCCGCCCAGCGCGCCTGCCGCTGCGCGACCTCGAGGAGCGGAACGGTCGGCGCGTCGCAGCTGGCGGCGGCGACGGTGACTGCGAGCGCCAGGAGAGCGGCGCGCGGTGCGCGGGGACTCATGCCCCAACTACCCCTCGACGCGCCGCGGCGTCACACGCGCGACATACAGCGTGTGCATCGGACCCGCGGTCGCGTGGGCGCGCACGCGCAGGGTGGTCACGGCGAGACCCGCGCGCGCGAGCGCGGCCGCGAAGCCCGGGTCGTCTCCCACCGACCAGTACGCGATCACCCCTCCGGGGCGCAGCGCGGCGATCGTCGTCGCGATCCCGCGCGCCGCGTACAGGCGGGAGTTCTCCGACAGGATCATCCCCTCGGGGCCGTTGTCGGTGTCGAGCATGATCGCGTCGAACCTCCCCGCTCCCGCGCCGAGCACGTTGGAGACGTCGTCGTGCACGATCCGCACGCGTGGATCGCGCATCGCCTCCGCCGAGAGGTCGTATGCGGGATCCGCATTCCAGGCGATCACCTCCGCCATCAGCTCGGCGACGACGACCTCGGCGTCCGCGCCCAGGTGCCGCAGTGCTTCGCGCAGCGTGAAGCCGAGTCCGAGTCCGCCGATCAGCACGCGCGCGCCCGGGCGGTCGCGGAGCGGCGCGCAGGCGACCTCGGCCAGGCGGTCCTCGGAGAGGTGCCGGCGCGTGGACATCAACTCCACGCCGTCGGCCCGGAAGAGATAGGCACCGTCGTGCCGCAGGAGTTCGAGCCGCGTGCCGTCGGGCGTGCGGGCCTCGCCGAGTCGTTCGGTGGGCCTCACCGGGAGGGGGCGGGCATCAGCGGAACCTAGCCGGTCGGATCGGCCTCTCGCCGCAGCGTGCGCATCCCGGCCGGGCTCATCGCGAGCAGGACCCGCGTCCGCAACCCGGTCTTCTCCATCGCGCTGCGCACGTGCGATTTCACGGTGTGCGTGGAGATGAAGAGGCGCGCCGCGATCTGCTTGTTCGCGAGCCCCTCACGCATCAGCCCGATGATCTCCTGCTCCCGCAGGGTCAGGCTGACGGCGACGCGGGCACGGACCGGCGGTCCGCCCGTCTCGAGGTCCAGTTCGATCCCCTCGGCGGCGATCTGCACGAAGAGCGGCGAGGTCAGCTCGTTCGGCAGCACGTGCGCGCCGTCGGCGACCGACCGCACCGTGTCGACGAGGTCGTTCACGGTCGCGTCCTGGAGCACGAATCCCGAGACGCCGGCCTTCACATAGTCGGCGATGTCCTCGTTCTGCGGGACGAGGTCGGTGATGACCACCCCGGCGTCCGGGAGCACGCGCCGCGTGGTGATCGCCGCCTTGAGCGAGAGCACCTCGGTGTCGCCGGCCTCGACGAGCACCACGTCGGGCTTATGCTCGGTGAGCATCGTGACGGTCAGCGTCGCTTCGGCCGACACCACGGTCACGCCCGGCTCGGCGTTGAGCAGCAGCGTGTGGGCGTCGCGCGAGATCCGATTCTCGTCCACGAGCGCGACGAGGATCTCGCCCTCTGGCGAGGCATCCTTCGGTTGTTCGGTCATGCGGGAAACGGTACTCGCTCGTGAGGGTGAGCGCCATCCCGGGCGGTCACTCGCCCTCCCAGTGGAACGTATGCAGCACCCTATGCACGATCGGCGCCAGCACCAGGGCGATCACCACGAGGAAGACGAGGCCGGCGTAGAGCGCGAAGAGACCCGAGAACACCTTGCCTCCCGGCGACCCGGGCATGTCCACCGGACCCATGCCGCCGAGCAGCATCGCCGAGTTCAGGAACGCGTCGCGCCACGGGAGGCCTTCGTAGTGACCGTATCCCGCCATCCCGATCCCGAGCGACGTCAGGATGAGCGCGAGGCCGGCGGCCCCATGGAGTGCGATCCGCCGCACGAAGTGTGCGGCGGGGATCGGTCGGTGACGCCGGGATTCGTACACGGGCCCCTCCTCTCGTTGCGGGTGAGGAACACCACGAACACTACATCCCCTCGAGCCGGACCTCGCA
Organism: Gemmatimonadaceae bacterium; assembly: GCA_031396725.1. GTDB lineage: Bacteria > Gemmatimonadota > Gemmatimonadetes > Gemmatimonadales > Gemmatimonadaceae > Pseudogemmatithrix. The sequence goes on from JANNLH010000171.1 coordinate 18,639, forward strand.
GAGCTCCGCGGGACGCGACGCGTCGTCGGGATCGACCACGACGAGCACCCGGGAGGGGTCGTCGCGGTGAGACGCGATGCCCTCGACCTTGTCACGCGTCGGTGAGCCCCGCGCGTCCACGAGCCGCGCGTGGATCAGGCCGCCGCGCGCGGGGAGCACCCCGATCACCGACCCGCTGACGTGGCCATCGGAGCCCGCGTCCGCGGAGTCCTCCGCGGCCGCGGTGTAGAGCACGGCCGCACCGACCCTGGCCGCGTCCGTGAAGCCGAGGGGCAGCCCGTCGAGCTCGCCGAGGGCGTACCGCGTGACCGCGTCGGGGACCGGTGGCGGGACCTGCGCCGGGTCCGCGAGGTAGCGCAGGAGCGCACTGACCGCGAGATCGCAGCTCGCGTTGAGCGGGACGCGGTCGCCGCGCGCCGCTCCATTGCCACGGCTGAAGAGCCGGAGCGTATCCCGATCGGCCAGCGCGCCCTCGATGTTCAGGTCGCTGCCGGCGAAGTCGTCGATCGCCTCGAGCGCGAGATAGAACGACTCCGCGTCGATCAGCGTGGTCCGGGCGCCGTGGGGCTGCCACCGATCGAGCAGCGCGATGCGCCTCCGGCGTTTCTTGGAACCCGACCCGAAGGCGAGCAGGCCCGGCCCGTCCGCGAGGGCGATCGTGCAGCATGACTCGAGGTCGAGCTTGTGCTTCTTGTTTCCGCGCGCGTCGTCGAACTGCCGGAGCCCCGCCTTGCCTGCGGGGAGGGTGATCGCCTCGGCCACGCCGGTCGCCGGATCGACCAGTGCGACGAAGTTCGCGTCGTCCTGCACGAGGGCGAGCCGTTCCCCGATCCAGGCGAGACCCGAGCCGGCCCGCACGTGCGGTGAGCGGTCGAGGGACTCGTCCCCGCCGCCGCGGTAGTGCAGGGGACGACGCGACACGATCGTCGCCGTGAGCCCCGGGTCGAACGTCGCGCGGCGCTCGGTCACGTCGGTCCGGCCGGGGAGTCGGACGCGTCGGCGACCCGGTCGCGGACCGCCACCGCCTGCACCTTTACGCGACCGCCGAAGGGGAGGGCCGCCGCCTGGTAGATCGTCCGCGCCGGGCGCCGACCCTCGGGAAAGAGCGACGCGTAGAACGCGTTCACCGCGGGCACGTCCGCGAGGTCCACGAAGGCGATGTCCACGTAGACGATGTCGGCGAGGCCGAAGTCTGCCGCCTTCAGGACCGCGGCGACGTTGGCGAAGGCCCGGCGCGCTTCGTCGGCCGCCGTGCCGGCGACGAAGGTGCCGTCGGCAGCGACGGAGAGCTGTCCGCTGACGTAGCAGTGCGCGCCGACCACGACGGCGTGACTGATCGGGGAGGGCGGATCAGCCACGCCGGGAACGGAGGTGATGAAGCGGCGGGTCATCGAGCCTAGGGCTCGTCGTGGCTCGGCCCGTAGATCTGCGGCACCTTCGCGCCCATCGGCCGCAGGTAGGTCGAGATCTGCCCGCGGTGATGCACGATGTCGAAGAGGAAGCTCCACGCCATCCCCGAGGCCTGGCGCTGGCCGCCGAAGAACTCGAGCGTGCCGCTCCACTTCGCGTTGGGGAGCGTCTTCCAGCGTTGGGCCATGCCGTCGGCCTGCTTCTCGTAGGTGGCGAGCACTTCCTTCATGGACGCTGGCATCGGCGGCGGAGCCCACTCCGCCTTCCCGTTCTCCAGCGCCTCGATGATCATCTTCTCCTCGCAGACGACCTGCCACGCGATCTGCTGCGCCGTGCGGGAGGCCGGGTCGGGCTTGTAGGTCGCGCCCTCGGGGATCCGTGCGAGCACCTTGCGCGTGGTCTGCGACTCGTCGGTCCAGAACTTGGTGAACAGCGCCTTCTCTTCCATTGGGACTCCGCGGGCTGGACGGGTCGTTGACAAGATCGAACGGAGACCCGAAGATATGGCGAAACCGCCGACCGGAGCAACCGGATGCCGACGATTCTGCCGCCGAGGCGAGCCGTTGGCGGACGGTGCTCGCGACGCCGCGCGAGGCGGCAGCGATCGAACCCAGCGGGATGATCGCGAGTGTCGCACATTTGGCCTGCCACTTCCCCCCCAACAGGCACAGAGGTGCAGCTTGGTCCTTCCTGCCACGGCGTTGCTCGGCATCGTGCTCCACGCCCAGCTGGTCGCGCCGGTGCCGCGCGCGCCGCTGCCCCGGCCCGATGCCGCGGTCGCCCGCGCGACGGTGCACCAGAATCGCGTACCCGCCGGCCGGCTCACGGGGAACACGCAGCGCATCGCGATCGACGTCATCGAGAGCGCGTGGAGGCCCGAGGGTGTGGACGATCCCGAGGTGCCGATCCTCGCCTTCGCCGAGGCGGGACAGGGGCCGACGGTGCCGGGGCCGCTGGTGCGCGTGCGGCAGGGGACCGAGATCGTCGTCACGCTCCGCAACCGCAGCGACTCGGCGGTCGTGATCGGCGGGCTCCGGCCCGGGATCGTCAACGACACGGTCCAACTCGCCATCGGCGCCACGCGCGAGATCCGACACCGACTCGACACCCCCGGCACCTATCTCTATTGGGGCGCCTTCAAGGGCACGACCGCCGGGGACCGCTTCTGGAAGGACAGTCAACTGAATGGCGCGCTGGTCGTCGATCCGCCCGGGGCGTCCACGAACGACCAGATCCTCGTCCTCAGCGAGTGGTTCCTGCTGCGCGACGACGGCTGGAGATTCGAGGCCGCGCAGGCGATCAACGGGAAGGGCTGGCCGCACACCGCGACCATCGAGCTGCAGCAGGGCGACTCCTCGCGCTTCCGCATCGTGAACGCGATGGCCGCGCTCGAGCATCCGCTGCACCTGCACGGGTTCTACTATCGGATCGAGTCGCACGGGGACGGCGCCCGCGACATCGCCGTGCCGGTGGATTCGCAGCGCCTCTCGAATACGGACGTCATCGCGGCCGGCGGGACCGTCACCTTCTCCTTCCTGGCCTCGACGCCGGGCAATTGGCTCTTCCACTGCCACTTCGCCTTCCACGCGGACGAGGCGGTCTCGATCGCCACGCCGCGGGGGAGCAGCGGGCACTCGATGCGCGGGCTCGTGATGGGCATCAAGGTCGCGCCCTCGCCCGGGTACGTCGCGGCCTCGACGGCGGATGCGCGCGAGATCCAGCTCTATGTCGGGAAGCGACCGGCCTCGCTGCCGACCGCTGCGCCGGCGATCGGGTTCTCGCTGCGGTCGGGGCCCGGGATCCCCGCGCGCGACTCGGTCGTGCTGCCGGGACCGGTGCTCGAACTGCGCCGCAACCAGCCGGTGCGCATCGTCGTGAACAATCAGCTTGACGAACCGACGTCGGTGCACTGGCACGGGCTCGAGATCGAGAGCTACCCCGACGGGGTGCCGCACTTCAGTGGGCTCGGGAGCCGCATCTACCAGCAGGTCGCGCCCCGCGACTCGTTCGTGGCCGAGTTCACGCCGACGCGCGCGGGGACCTTTCCCTATCACTCGCACCTGAACGACCGGCACCAGATCCAGTCGGGGCTCTACGGCGCGCTGATCGTGACCGACGCGCCGCGCGACCCGACGCGCGACCACCTCGTGGTCGCCGGCGGCGGCGGTCCGGAGGTGTTCGAGAAGTACGAGAGTCCGTACGCGCTCGTGAACGGGAGCCGTAACCCTCGTGCCCTGCGGCTCACGGCGGGAGAGACGCACCGCATCAGGCTCGTGAGCATCCACCCCGACTGGTTGATCACCTTCAGTCTCCGCAACGACACCAGCGTGGCGCGCTGGCGCGCGATCGCCAAGGACGGCGCGGATCTCCCGCCGGCGCTCGCGACGTCGCGCCCCGCGAACGTCACCATGGGGCCGGGGGAGACCGCCGACTTCGAGTTCACGCCCGGGGCGCCGGGGAGCTGGCAGCTCGAGGTGCGGTCGTCGGTGGCGGGGTGGTACATCCCGCTGAGGGTGAACGTGCTTCCGGCCGTGCCGAAGGGCGCGCCGCGCGAGTGAAGGGCGGCGATCAATGCTCCCGCTTGACGGCGATCCAGCCCGCGAAGTTCATCCAGCGCCAGAAACAGTCCACCTCACGGAACCCGGCCGTATGCAATGACTCCTCGTTCCATCGCGCGGTGATCGGCACCAGCACGCCCTCGAGGCTGAGCCGCTTGCGCTGGATGGCGTCGGTCGAATACCCGTTCTGGGCCTTCACGTCGTGGTAGCAGGCGACCATCGCGTCGTCGATCCGTTCCGCGGTGCCCAGCACCTTCTCGACCAGGATGAACGCCCCGCCATCCACGGTGTGCGCGTAGACGTCACGCAGGACGCGCTGTCGGTGCTCCATCGGGATGAACTGCATCGTGAGCACGGCGAGCGTGACGCTGGCCCGGCACGCCGGATATCCCGCCCGCAGGTCGAGCTCCTCGATCCGCACGATGCCCTCGCGGATCGGGCCCGCGAACCTGGCGCGCGACGCCTGGATCATCGGAGCGGAGATCTCGACCCCGACGAACCGGTTCGCGGTGCCCCACCGGTCCACGAGCGGCGCGATGGCCTCGCCCCGACTGCAGCCGAGGTCCACGATGTCGGTGTCCGGCTGCCGGAACCGGTCGGCGAGCGACTGGCACGCGCCCCGCATCAGGTCGTACTGCGGGATCGACCGGCGCAGCATGTCGTCGAAGGCATCGGTCACTGCCTCGTCGAACGTCCACCGCCCCTCGGGCATCACGCTATCCCTCATGCACTCCGTCCTTTCCAGAGCCATCGTGGCGTGCGGCGGCAGTACGCGTCATAGGCGACGCCGTAGATCGTGCGCATGTGCTCCTCCTCCACGCGGATGCGGACCTGGAGTATCACCAGCACCACCCACACGATCGCGAACGTGACCGCGTTCGGCAGCGCGAGGAAGAGTCCGGACGCGTTGAGGAACATGCCGACGGCGATCGGATTGCGCGTGTGACGGAAGAGCCCGCGCTCGACGAGGCCGGGCGCCGCCCCCGAGCGATCGACGCCGATGCGCCACGAGGCACCGAGCTGCTTCTGGCCAGTCCGGATGACGGTGAGGGCCGCCACCAGCACCAGCGCCCCGGCGCCACGCACCGGCGTCCGCCCCAGGTACGGGATCGGCGCGAAGAGCCAGTCGAGCCCCGGCGCCAGGGCGTGCGTACCGATGACCACGATGATGGCGATCATGATGCCGTCGCGCACGCGTTGGCAGAAGTACAGCACGGCGTCGGACTCGCGCGTGGCACGCGGATCGACGCCGTGCGACCGGATGAAGGACCGCACCGCGAACGTGTACGTGATCAGCAGGAACGCCGTGAGGTACACCGGCAGGAAGACCCGCATCGCGTCGCCCACCCTCATCGTGCGGCGCGGAAGACGTGGAACTGCGTCGGGACCGTCTCCGGGAAGAACGCGCGCACGGCACGCTCCAGGATCCACTGGCGCCACGGCGACGTGGCGCGCAGCAGCGTCTCGAGTCGCCACTGGCCCGCGCCGATCGAGCTCTTGGACCACGCGGACGTCTGGCCCAGCCGGACCTCGGCGACGCCGTACCGCTCACCCAGCAGCACGATGCACTGCAGGAGGGTCGTGTAGAGGCCTTCGTGATAGTGCGCGCGGTCCTTGGCGACCAGCATGAAGGTCAGGACCTCCTTCTCCGCCACCAGGAGCGCGGTCAGCGACTCCCGATGCCCGTCGTGGCTGAGTCGCAGGAGTCGCAGGTCGAGTCCGCTGGATGCCAACGCCTCGAAGAAGGCCGCCGGGTACCGCTCGAGGCGCACCTTGGTGCGCGCCATCACGCTCTCATAGCCGTGATGGAAGGCGGAGGCGCGTTCCGGGCGGAACGGGATCTCCTCGAGCACCAGTGGGCCATGCCGCCATTGGGGGCCCGGTCCGCGCAGCAACGCGGCGGCCGTACGGAACTTGCGTCGGTAGGCGGAACGGAGGGCGCCGAGGAATGACGACGAGCCGCCGCCGGCCGCGCCCAATCGCACGCGGTGATCCGGCAGCGTCGGGGCCGCGATGTAGCCCGCGTCGAGGATCGCACGGTAGGGCGCGTCGCCGGGATTCCACTCCTTCCAGAACAGGAACCGGCGCATCTCCTGGCGTGCCCACGTCGTCATCGCCTCGTGCACCGCCTCCACCGCCGCCGGGAGCAGGGCTTCGCGCCGGACGTGAAAATGCCGTTGCCCGCACGACGCCGGCACACCGCAGCAGATGATCGGCAGGTCGAGCAATCCGCCGGGCAGCCGGCGCAGTAGGCGCATCCACCCTTGGCCCGCGAGCAGGTCGAGTCGCAGCGTGAAGGCGCTCAGCACCGCCAGCCCGGCGATCTCCTCGCCGTCGAAGAGGAGGAGATAACGGTAGCGCGCCTGCTCCACGCCCGACGATTCCATCGCCCGCAGGAACGCGCGCGTGAACGTGAACTCCGGCGGCGCGGTGGCGTCCCACAGATCGGCCGGCACCGCATCGATCCGCTCGAACGTCAGGACGCGCACGCGATCGCCTCCGGTACGTCGCGCGGTGCGCAGAGCCGCTCATACGCGAAGGGGAGGTCGACCGCCGGCCCGCGGTCCATGGCGATCCGCAACTGCCGCGCCGAGTGATGCCGGTGTGCCATCACGAACTGCAGGCCGATCTTCGCGGCACCCCACAGGAGTCGGAGGTAGTTCAGCGACCAGAGACTCGGCAGCGTCCGCTGCGTGACGCGTCGCGCGCGCGGGAGGTCGTAGATCACGGTCGCATAGGTGATCAGGAGCTGCCGGTAGTACTCACGGAGCGGCAGGTGGGTCGCGACGACCGCGTGCGAGAGGTCCCAGAGCCCATGCGCCTGCCGCGGGACGGTCAGTCGATCCTTGAAGTGGTCCCACTCCCGGGTGCCGGGGAAGGGGACGAAGGGCGAGATGTTCACGTAGTAGAGTCCCGATCGCCGGATGAAGGCGCGCAACCGTTCCCAGTCCTTGACGGTGTAGTCCGGGTGAGGAATGAGCGACCCGTAGACATCCACGCCGTGTCGCTGGAGGACCCGGATGGCCTCGAGGTTCTGGTCCACACTCGACTCCTTGTTCATCCAGGCCAGCTCATCGTCGGTGCTGGCCTCGAGCCCGACGAAGACCGCCTTGAGGCCGAGCGTGGCCCACTCGGCGATGATCGGCTCGTTGGCGGCGATGAAATCCGCCCGCGCGTAGACGAGATAGCTCTTGCGGATCCCTTCGCGGCGGATCCCGTCGGCGATCGCGGCGAGGCGGCGCGGATTGATCAGGAAGATGTCGTCGACGATGTAGACCTCGGTCGCTTCCAGGGTGCGCAACTCCGCGATGATGCTCTCGGCGCTCCGCGAGTGCGGAGCCCCGTCGGTGATCCGCCAGGTATAGCAGAAGTTGCAGGTGTACCAGCACCCCCAGGTGGTCTTCATCGTCGCCACGGGCCGGTGCGTCAGGTAGTAGTAGCGATGCCGCAGGTGCCTGACCACCGACCGATCCGGGAGCGGCAACTCGTCTGCCTTCGGCATGTAGGGCGCCTCCGGGCCGTGGAAGAGGACGCCGTCCGCGCGCGGTATCGCGACGCCGGGGACCGATCGGAGGTCGGTGCCCGCTTCGAGCGCGCGGATGACCTTCGGCATCGCGGTCGTGCCGTCGCCCCGCACGATGACGTCGACGGAGTTGTCGGCGAAGTCCTCCGGGACCCGCGCGGCCTGCACGCCGCCCACGATGGTGTGGCAGCGCGGATTCCAGCGCTTCGTCTCACGGCACACCTTGATCGCCTCGTTCACCCCGCTGATGTACGCGGAGGTGCCGACGACGTCGGGCCTGAACCGGCGCAGGCGACGTGCGAGCCCCTTCTCGAGGATGAGGTCCATCACTTCGACCTCATGGCCTTGCAGCCCCGCGGCGACGTACTCGAGTTCGAGTGGCTCGCAGATCATGATGTGCTTCAGGCCGATGGTGTGCTTCGGCACGGCGGGTCGGACCAGCAGGATCCTCATCGGGTCATCCTCAGACGATGCCGGGTGTGATGCGCTCGCGGACGTGGCGCCGATAGTGGAAGTTCGTGCCCAGAATGAAGGCGCGGACCTGCAGCTCCGTCCCGCCGGGCACCCCTCGCATGCGCCGGGCGATCGCGGCGTAGGAGTAGAGGTGCTCGTAGAGCTTCCAGTAGTTCTGCTGGAGCGCCTCGGCCGTCATCCGGCGCGGATGGAAGACCGCCTTGCCGCCGTTGTAGTTCGCGATGTCGTGATCGAAGATCCTGCCTTCGGCGGCGTACTCCCGGTGCATCGGCGTCCCGGGCACCGGCGTCAGGATGTAGAGCCGGGGCAACGGGACCCGGTTCTCCATCAGGAAGGTGTACGTGCGGTCGAAGGTGTCCTCCGTGTCGCCGTCCATCCCGACGATCATCTCCGTGGACACGGCGATCCCGTGATCGCGGATGCGACCGAGCAGCGCCGCGTATCGCTCCGGATGGTTGAAGGTCTTGCCGACCGATGCGACACTGGCGGGATTCACGGACTCGAGGCCGAACGAGAGGATCCGGCACCCGCTTCGATGCGCCAGCGCCAGCATCTCCGGCTTGTCGCCGATATGCAGGCTGCACTGGCTGGCCCAGATCACGCGCTCGGGAACGAGCGCCTCCATCAGCTGCTGGAAGAAGTTCCAGTCCACACCTATGTTGTCGTCGATGAATGAGATGAACCGACTGCCGGTCGCCTTGGCGAGCCGGACGTCGCGGATGATCTGGTCGATCGGCCGCTTGCGGTACGACCGTTCGAAATAGGACTGGATCGAGCAGAACTCGCAGGGGAAGGGACAGCCGCGCGTTGCCTGGACCGGACGCCACATCCCGCGTTCGCCCTTGGACATCAGGTCGTAGCGCGGGATCGGCAGCGCGTCGATCGGCGGTCGTGCGGTCATCGGATACCGCTCCTGGAGCGTCCCGGCGATGAGATCGTCGATCACGGCAGGCCACGTCAGTTCTGCTTCCCCGGTGATCAGGGTGTCGGCATGAGGCAGCGTCCACTCCGCGGGCGCGAGCGAGGCGGCGATGCCACCGATTGCGACCTTGCTCCCGGCGGCGCGGAACAGGTCCCCGAGTTCCCACGCCCGCTTGATGCCCGATCCCATGCCGGTGAGTCCCACGAGGTCCCAATGTCGGTCGAGCGGAAGGTCGTGGATCGGCTCGTTGACGAGCGTGAGGTCCACCGTGTCCGGTGTGACCGACGCGAGGGAGAGCAGCGTGAGCCCGGGGAGATAGAGACGCCGATTCTTGATCGGCGTGCCGTGGTAGTCGAGCGCCGAGGGCGAGACGAGCAACACCTGCGGCTTGGTCATCGGACCTCCATCGTGCGCGCGCCGGCGCGCCGCGTGGCATGACGTCGCATCGCGCGTCGTCGGGCGGCTCGTCCGATCGCGTCGGGATCGTCGAGCTCTCTCCGGGCCGCCGGCGCGACCGCGCGCGCTTCGTGGCGCTGCCCTTCGTGCTCGGCAAGGACGTCGCGGCCTGGCAGCCGGGACTCAGGATGATCGCCGAGCGCATCATCCACCCGACGCAGAACCCGTACTGGGCCGGTCGGCACGCGCGCTTCTTCGTCGCTGTCCGTGGTGGTCAGGTGGTCGGCCGCGTGGGCGTCCTCGCGCCGGGGGAGATCCCACAGCGTCCGACCGCGGCGGTCCTGATGTTCCCGGACTTCGTGGACGACCGCGCGGTCGTCGCGGCACTGATCGAGGCGGCGCGGGGGGCCGCACGGGGGTTCGGCGCCGACGAACTCGTCGGTCCGCTCAACCCGAACATCCACCACGACCTCGGGATCCAGGTCTCCGGCTTCGATCGGCGGAATGCGGTCCTCATGGGATACCAGCCCGCGTACTACGCGCCGCACCTCGAGGCGCTCGGCTGCGTCCCGCTGCACGAGTTCCAGGCGTGGGAGCTCTATCAGCACACCTTCCGGCGCGAGGGACGACTCGCCCGCATCGCCGAACGGATCGAGCGGCGCCCCGCGCTGCGCATCCGGGGGGCGGACCTGGGCCGCTTCGACGAGGAGCTCGAACTGCTGTTCCATCTGTACTCCGACTCGTTCGCCGATCATTGGGGCTTCACCCGCCCCACGCGCGACGAATTCCGGTTCCTCGCCGGCGACCTGCGAGCGCTCCTGCGCCGGAACCTGGTGCTGATCGCCGAGTGGAACGGTCGCCCGGTCGGCTTCGTGCTCGCGATCCCCGACGTCCATGCGATCCTGCCGAAGGGTTCCGGACGCGTCACGCCGTCGTTCCTCCTCCGCACCATCTCGCGATGGCGTCGGATCGAGCTCGTCCGGGTGATGATCGCCGGAGTCCTGCCTGGTCATCGCGCGCATGGTATCCATCTCCCCTTGTTCCACCGCATCGCCTGCGAGGTGTTCGCGCAAGGCTATCGCGGCGGTGAGATCTCGTGGGTCATGAACGACAACACGGCGATGCGCCGAGCGCTCGAGCTCCTCGGTGCCACGCCGACCAAGACCTATCGGCTGTACGCGATGGACCTCCGGCCATGAGTGGATCCGCCCGCGGCAGTGATCGCGTCGAACCCGTAGGTCCTCGCCATCTCCAACGTGGTCAGCACGCGCTCCGTCGTCAGCGCGCCGATGCTGCCGTCCGCGCGCGCATCCGCGAACCCCATCAGTACGGTCTCGGCCATGCAGGCGAACATCGTCCCGGGCTCGAGCGGGATGCCGGGGACCGACCAGCCGGGATCGCATGGCACCCTGATCACGCCGCCGCGGACGACGCGTGTGTTCGGTCGCTCATGCGCCAGGGAGGCATCCGCGTCCCCCGGCACGGCGAGGTCGAGCAGCACGGTCGGTCCTTCGCCGAGGTGCTCGGCAAATAGCACGGGACCCGGTGCGTTCGACGCCGACGCGATCAGGCTCGCTCCTCGACAGGCCTGCGCGGTCGTGGCCACGTCCACCGGCGAAGGTCCGCCAAGCGCACGCCTGACGCGATCGAGCACCAGCCCCGGCTCCTCCGCCGCGAGATCGATGGCGCCGACGAGTTCCCCGACGACCTGGGCGATCGGCGCCTCGGGCGCCTCGCGTACGACGGATGCCAGCAGCCGCGCCGCCGCGAACTCCAGCGCGGCTCGATGCTCCGGACGACCGACCAGGAGCAGCGACCGGACCTCCCGGGAGAGCAGCGCGGCCAGCACGCTTCCGATGTTCCCGGACGCGCCGACCACGGCGGCGTGCGCCTCCGCGATCTCGTGCCCCTCCTTGCCGGCGACCGCGCGGAGCGCGGACAGCCCGGCGCCCACGGCGAATCCGTTGCCGGTGGTCAGCGCCATGCCGCGCGCGTCCAGCGACTTGCCGTTCCGGGTGAGGATCGAGGTGTAGCCACCGAGTCCCACGACGCGACACCCCTCCGCGTGCGCGAGATCCACCGCTCGCTGGATCAGCGCGCGCAGGTCGCTTCTCTGCGCGCGATCCCGCAGCGCGTCATGACATTGCCCGGAGCTCACGGGCAGCCCGATGAACGAGAGGGTCGTCGTCGCACCGGTCGGGGAGGTGAGCGGCGCGCGCAGACACACCAGCGGCTCGGCGAGGGGCCGTACGCGCTCGAGGAATCGCCGACAGACGTCCGGACCCAGCCGCCCGAGCCCCGGATCCCATCGCGCCACACCGTCCTCGTCGATGAAATGGCCGATGAAGGCCACGTGCGTCCCGGTCACCCGGCGCGGTCGGAACCTGGCGACGACCACGCGCTGGCGACGCGCCGGGTCAGCCGGCGCAGCGGCCGGGACCGGCACGCCGAAGCTCGGACCGAGAAAGGCCGGCACGTCCTGCCGGGCCAGGACGTCGCAGAGCGCTTCGACGCCGGTCAACAATTCCCGGATCGCCTCATCGGGGACGGCATACGCCGGTTCGATGCGGATCATCGCCGAGCGCGCGAGCGGCGGCGCGACACGCACGCCGTGGGCGCGCAGCAGGTAGGCCGTGCGGGCGTAGCCCATCCAGCCGTGGTGGTCGAGGAAGCGGAGCACATGCGAGCGATCGAAGCGCTGTCGCCGCCATTCGATCCCGATCATCAACCCGCGGCCGCGGACGTCGCCGATGAGTGCCGGGTATCGTCGTGCGATGGTCCGGAGACCGACCACGATGCGCGCCCCCGCGCGAGCGGCGCGCGCCGGCGCATCCTCTTCCTCGAGCAGGGCGAGCGTCCGGATGGCGACGAGCGCCGAGAGGTCGTCCTCGGCGAATGTGGACGAATGTTGCAGGGAGAATCCTGCACGGAACTGCTCCCTCGCGATCGCGACCGCACTCACCTTGACCAGGCCACCCCCAAGGCTCTTGCCGAGGAGCACCACATCCGGCGTCACTCCGATCTGTTGGCAGTAGAGGAAGGTGCCGGTGCGCCCCATCCCCGACTGGATCTCGTCCGCGATGAGCGGAACACCGCGCGCGTTGCAGGCGGCCTGCCACTCGCACGCCAGGGACGGGTCGATCGGATGGATGCCTCCCTCGCCCTGGATGGGCTCGAAGAAGAGCCCCGCGACGCTGCACCAGCTCTCGGACTCGACGTCGAGGCACCCGTCACGGAGCCCCACGCGCCAGACCGGGAAGGTGTGGTCAGCGAACACCCGTTCCAGCTGCCCGGGCGTGTCGCGGTCGATGTGTCGCACCCGCCGCGCGCCGGGCTGAGGTCCGAAGCGTTCCGTCTGGTCGTCCGTGAGCTGCAGCCCACGTTGCGTCATGCCGTGGAAGGCGCCACGCACGGCCACGAAGATCGGCGGCCGTCGCAGGACGCGGCGGTTGTGATCGTGGATCGCGCGAAGCGTTCGATCACCCTTCCAGAGCCCGTGGCCGGCGAGGCGCGCGCGTGCGGCATCCGAGAACGGCGTCGCCGGCGCATCCTGCCCGCGAACCGCCGGCGCGCAACGCTCCGCGAGTGCGTCCCGCCGCGCGACCCACAGCTGCTCCGAGTGCTTCGCCGCGATCTCCACCGCCTCCACGCCCGTCGAGGCGAAGACGAACTCGTGATGGCGGCCGAGCGCGGCCTGCAAGCGATCGTCGAGCACGACCCGCAGTCGATCGCTCGCCGATCGGCGGCTCGCTTGCGCGTGCATCACGCCGCCGCGCGCGAGGAAGTCGGTGATCACCCGCACGAGGGCCGGATGGTTGTGTCCGGCGAACGTCGCGCCATAGCCGCCGAGCAGATCCCAGACAGCGGTGTTGCCCGGACCATCATACCAGAGGCGACTGCCGTCGCCGCGCTCATACGCCACGTCCAGCCCGAGTGCGGCGAGTGCGTCGCGCCGCGACGGGCCGACGCGCCCGGGCGCCGATCGACGATCCTGCCGGCGCGTGCTCACTGACGGGGCGTCAGTCGCGCGGTGAACGCGCCGCTCGGCTTCAGCGTGGAGAGTCCGATCGGTCGGACGTGCGGGTCGAGGAAGTGCCAGTCGAACCGCTGCGCGAACTGCGCGATGGCGAGGATCATCCCCGGGAGCGCCAGATGCTGACCGATGCAGACGTGCTTGCCTGCCCCGAAGGGCAGGTACTGAAACCGGCCGATCGTCTCCGCACGTCCCGCGGCGAACCGGTCGGGATCGAACCGCTCCGGGTCGTCCCACAGCCGCGGGTTGCGATGGAGGGCGTAGAGACTGATGAACTGGACCTGCCCCACTGGCACCGACCGACCGTTGACAGCGGTGGGTCGGATGCAATCGCGCACCAGCGCATAGCTCGGCGGATAGAGGCGCAGGCCCTCGCGCACCACCTGCCGGGCGAAGACCAGCCGTTCGAGATGCTCGGGCGCCACGGTCGCCGCGCCGGCGACCGCATCCACCTCGGCGCGCAGGCGTGAGAGTTGCCCGGGATTCTGCCAGAGGAGGTGAAGGATCCATCCCTCGGCGGTCCCCTGCGTCTCGGTGCCCGCCCCGAGGTGGACGATGATCTCATTGCGCAACAACGTGTCGGGGAACCGCGGCGCCGCGGGGTCCTGCCCGATGCGCACGATCGCGTCGAGCAAGGACTCACGCTCCGGATCCTGCGGACTTCGTTGCCGCAGCTGGTCAGCGTACGCACCGAAGAAGGCCTTGTGTCGCTCGGACCGTTGATTCGCCCCGGTGAGCCACGCGGTGGCCGGACGCCACGGGAACTTGCTGCGCCAGGCGATCGTCGCCTCGCCGTCGGTGATGCGGTCCCAGAACCCATCGGTGGACGCACCCTCGGGTGCGTCGAAGAGCACCGTCAGCAGGATCCGGAGATTCAGTTCGGACAAGAGGCGCAACACCGGTACGTCGCGTCCCGCGCCGACGGAGCGCGCGAGCTCGGCGAGATGCGCCGTGGTCAGCTGATGGGCCACCGGCAGGTAGCGCTGCGCGGCTCGCGGCGTGAAGAAGGGCTGCTGCACCTCGTGGAGATACTGCCATCGCTCCCCTTCGAGGGAGCCGAGCGCATCGCCGACGATGCGCCGGAGCTCGCGCCAATAGACGCGGCTCTTCTCGAAGTGGTCAGCCGAGCGGACGACGATCTGCTCGATCGCCGAAGGATCGGTGACCACCTGCACGTCGTATCCGGGTACGCGCACCCGATACAGATCGCCGTAGTCGAGTCCACGCTCGGCGGAGAATACGGCCGCGTCCTGAAGGAACGCCACCGTATCCCGCAGCGAGCAGACTGGACCGAAGGTCAATGCGGCACCCTGGGCTTGAGGTGGCGACTTGCGGCGGCGCGGAGGGATAGTACGGCGACCCGTCGCAGGCGTCAAACGCGCACCACGTGTCCGCAGGCCCAGGCAATTCGAGTGTCTTCCCGGTCCATCCGGCGGCGCGTAGCTTCCGCGCACACGTCGGGGGGAAACCTGGATATCGCAGAACGGATCATCAGGCGACGGCACCTCGTGTCAGCGGCGTGGGTCGCGATCATCCCGGTCGCGCTGGGCGCGGCGTGGGCCCTCCGCGACACGATGGTGGCGTCCACCCGACTGCCGGGAAGCGAGTCCGCCGTGGTCGATGATCTGCTCCGCGATCGGTTCGCCTCGGCGACGTCGCAGCCGTTGATCCTGGTCGCGCGACGACTGCCTGTTGATCCGAGCGGTGCGCGGTCGTCCATCGATCTCCTCGAGGATCTGGCGACCGAGCTTCGCGCGCTCCGCGGCGTGAGCTCCGTGCTCTCTCCCGGCTCCACGCCGGACCCGATGCTGGTCGGGATCGAGGACGGATCGGCCGTGCTCGTCGTCGCGATGGATGCGCGGCAGATGCGCACCGACTCGATCGTCCGAAGCCTGCGTCGCGCCTCCGAGGCGTTCGTCGCGCGCCACGCGGGCGATCGTTCCGCGCAGGTGAACGCACTCACGATGCACTGGACCGGAAACGCAGCACTCGCGCTCGACCTGCGGCGCACGAGCGCCATCGAGTCACGGCGCGCCGAGCTCCGCGCGCTGCCGCTGCTGCTCATCGTGTTGCTCGTTGCCTTCCGCTCACTCGTCGCCGCGCTGGTGCCGATCCTGATCGGTGCGATCGCGATCGGGGTCGGGCTGGGCGCCGCACTCGCGGTCGCGCGGCTCGGTGAGCCCTCCATCATGTTGGGGAGCGTGGCGTCGCTGATCGGACTTGCGCTCGGGGTGGATTACTCGCTCCTGACCGTGACGCGCTTCCGCGAGGCGCTGGCGGTAGGTGCCGACCCGATGCGCGCCGGGATCGAGGCCATTCGCGGCGCCGGGCACACCATCGTCCTCTCCGGCGGGACGGTCGCGCTCGGCTTCAGCGGGCTGCTGCTCGTGCCGATCCCGGAGATCCGCTCGGTGGGACTCGGAGGGCTGGCCGTGACCGCCGCCGCGGTCGCGCTCGCCACCACCCTGCTGCCGGTCGTCCTGGTCCGGCTCGGGCCGGACATCGACCGGGGCCGGGTCGGGCCCAGGGTCCCGACCGAGCCGGCGCGGCTCTGGTATCGTCTCGGGCGGATCACCACCACCCACCCGGTGCGCGTGCTCGTCGTGTCCCTCGTCCCGATCGTGCTGCTCACGCTGCCGGCATTCCGGCTGCGATCGATCACACCTCAGGAGGAGTGGCTGCCGACGGCGATGGAGTCGACGAGGGGACTC
Organism: Gemmatimonadaceae bacterium; assembly: GCA_031396725.1. Lineage (GTDB taxonomy): Bacteria > Gemmatimonadota > Gemmatimonadetes > Gemmatimonadales > Gemmatimonadaceae > Pseudogemmatithrix. The sequence goes on from JANNLH010000171.1 coordinate 34,666, forward strand.
GCGGACCTCAGGGCCATCGGCCGGTCAGGCATCGCCGACGCCTTCCCGGTGCTCGTGGACCTCAGGGCCGACAGCGCCGGCGGCGGCGGAGATCGCTGGGGACAGCTGGCGGCCGTGAGCGCGATGCTCAGTCGCGATCCGCGCGTCGCCGAGGTGCGATCGGTCGTCTCGCTCTCGTCGCGGTTCGGCGTCGCGCCCGAGGTGTTCCTTGCCGCGGCACCTGCCGCCGTCCGCTCCCGATTCGTCTCGAGCGACGGCACACTGGCCCGGCTCGATGTGATCCCCGATCCCCGGGTGGCGACGACCGAGCTCCCCGCGATGATCCGGGACATCAGGATGCGCGCGGGAGGGGAGGGAACAGCGGGCGTCAGGGTCGGTGGCGTCGGCGCGTTTCAGGAGGACCATGACGGCGCGGTGCGGCGCGTGTTCCCGCGGGTCGTCGTCGGCGTGATCCTCAGCATCTTCGCGGCGTTGTCCATCGGATTCCGCTCACTCGTCATTCCGCTCAAGGCGACGGTGCTGAACCTGCTCTCGGTGGGGGTCGGCTTCGGGGCGATGGCGCTCATCTTCCAGCAGGGGATCGGCGGGTCGGTCATCGGGCTCGAACAGCCCCTCTCGGGACTCTTCCCCGCGGTGCTGCTGCTCGCGTTCTGCATCGTCTTCGGGATCAGCATGGACTACGAGGTGTTCCTCGTCGGCCGCGTGGCGGAGGCGCGCCGTGCGAATCCCGGCGGCACCGAAGCCGAGGCCATCGTCGAGGGACTTGCCCGGACCGGACGCGTCATCACCTTCGCCGGCGCCCTGATGATCACGATCTTCGCAGCGTTCGCGCTCGGCGACTACCTCCCGTCGCAGGTGCTCGGCGCGGGCCTCGCCGCGGCCGTGCTGGTGGACGTCACGCTGGTCCGGCTGGCGATCGGTCCGGCGCTCCTCACCCTGGCGGGGCGCTGGAACTGGTGGCCGGGAGTCCGTCGGCGGCCAGGACCGCATTGAGCAGCACATCCACGCCGTGCGCGACGTCCTCGGGCTCGGTGAACTCCTGTGGCGCGTGGCTGATCCCGCCGACGCTCGGCACGAAGATCATCCCCATCGGCGCGATGCGCGCCATCGACTGCGCGTCGTGACCGGCCCCGCTCGGCATCCGCTGCGAGGTCAGGCCGAGTGATGCGGCGCTGGCCTCGATCGCGGTCATCAGCCGGGCGTCGGCGAGCGCGGGCTCGCTCCGCTGGTTGAGTCGCATCGTGACGCGGGTGTTGGTGGCGGCCCCGACCTCGGGACCGAGCCGCTCGATCGCCGTCGCGAGCGTGGCGAGCTTCGCCGGGTCGAGGTCACGCGCATCGACGGTGAGCTCCACCCGGCCCGCGATCACGTTCCGGGTGTTGGGCGACGGCACGACGCGCCCGACCGTTGCGACCTGGCGCCCCGGCATCGTGCGCACGGCGTCGTTCACCGCCACCGTGAACTTGGCCGCCGCGAGCATCGCGTCCTGTCGCTGGTCCATCGGCGTGGTCCCGGCGTGGTTCGTCAGGCCCTCGATCGTGACGTCGATGAATCGCAGGCCGACGATGCCCTGCACGACGCCGATCTGCAGGCCCGCGCGTTCGAGCAGGCCGCCCTGCTCGATGTGCAGTTCGAGATAGCTGGCCGCGCTCCCCGGAGCGCGGACCGCCTCGGCGAGCCGCGACACGTCGCCGCCCACGAGCCCGATCCCCTCGCGGATGGTGCGCCCCGAGCGCGCGACCGTGTCGAGCGACATCGAGCCGCCGTCCCCGACGGCGTGCTTGCTGCCGACCAGTCCGCCCTCCTCATTGGACCAGACCACGACCTCGAGCGGATGCCGCAGCCGCACGCCCTGTTCGCCGAGCGAGCGCGCGACCTCGATCGCGCCGAAGCTGCCGACCGGGCCGTCGTAGTTGCCGCCATCGGGGACCGAGTCCACGTGCGAGCCGATCACGATCGGCTTGAGCGACGGGTCCGTGCCCTCGACGCGCGCGATGATGTTGCCCGCCGCGTCGATACGCGGCTCGAGGCCCGCCGCCTTCAAGAGCAGCATCGTGAAGGCGCGTCCCGCGAGGTCGCCCTCGGAGTAGCCGACGCGATTGATGCCGCCGGCCGTGCGTCCGACCTTGTCGAACTGCGCGAGCCAGCTGTTTACGCGCGCGCCGTTCGTACGGAGCGGAGCGTGGCGTGTGAAGCGTTCGAGGTGTTCCAGCATCGGCACCGAGAGGGCGGCGAAGGCCGCCGAGCGGCCCAGGGAAGCACCGAACGCGCGTCGGTCCATCATCGGAGGAGCCTCCTCATCGTCTGCAGGATAGTGGCGGCGCGAGCGAGGCCTCCCGCGCGATCGGGACGACACTCAGGTACTGCACCTGCGCGGGTTCGGTGGGCGCGAGCGTGATGCGCACGGCCAGGTCCCCCCGCGCGCAGCGCAGCCGCCAGGCCCCGCGCAGCGCGTTCTCGACCACGACCGGCCCTTCCTCGCGGCAGCTGCCGCCGGCGGCGTCACGCAGCGCGGCGAGTTGCGCCTGGCGCCGCGCGGCCGACTCGTCCCGGAAGAGGTTCATCGCCGCCAGTGAATCGGCGAGCGGGGATCTCCACTCCTGCACCAGGCGCGTGACCTGCGCGCGTCGCGTCTCGAGCACCGGCGAGGGCTGCGGCGCGCGCGGCTCGAGTCCGCCCGTGCGGCGCAGCAGTTCGAGCGCCTGGTCGGCGATCGGCGTCCAGCCGGTATACGTGAGACTCCCGAGGCCGATGACGCCGACGCCCTGCTCGGGGAGCCACTTCATGATCGAGCCATAGCCGGGCAGTCCGCCGGTGTGCGAGACCGCGATGCGGAAGTCGCAGGTCTGTTGCACGCGGAGGCCGTAGCCGTAGCCGCCCGCGTTGAGTGCGAGCGCCTCGCTCCGCGCATCCCAGACGGCGGTCGCGCCGGCGAACCGGTGGATCTGCTGCATCTCGCGCACCGAGCTGCGTCGCACCGGACCCGACTCGGCGCCGTCGCGCGCGGGCCACGCGTCGAGCAGGAAGGCCACCCACTTGGTGAGGTCTGCCGGCGTGGTCAGCATCCCGCCCATCACGCCGAAGGCCCCGTCGGGCAGCGGCGGCTCCAGCACCCACTGGCCGTCCTGCAGCCGGTAGCCGTAGGCGAGCTTGGCGGGATCCACGTCCCCCGACTCCAGCGTCGTGGCCGTCATCCCGAGCGGGCTGAGGATCCGCTCGCGCAGGTAGCGCGCGTACGGGATGCCCGAGACATTCGTGACGATGCGGCCGAGGATCGCGAAGCCGTAGTTGGAGTACTCGTAGGCGGTCCCGGGCGCATTCGAGAAGGGGATCCCACGGCGCAGCATCGCGCTGAAGGCGTCCTCGGTGGCGTCGAGCTGCTGGTCTCCCCAGGGATTGTCCTCGGGGAATCCCGCCGAGTGCGTGAGGAGGTGCCGCACGGTGATGCGCGGCGCGTCGGTGCTGGCGTAGCGGAGCGAGGCGAGCTCGGGGACGTAGCGTGCGGCGGGCTCGTCGAGCGAGAGCTTGCCCTCGTCGCGGAGCTGGAGGATGGCGAGCGCGGCGAAGCTCTTGCTCATCGACGCGATGCGGAACACGGTCGCGGTGTCCACCCGCGCGTTGGTGCGCGTGTCGCGGATCCCCTCGGCGACGATATGGACGAGCCGTCCGTCCACGATGACGCCGAAGGCGTAGCCCGGCACGCGGCGCTGCGCCGCGAACGCGCGGACGAGCGAGTCGATGGCCGGGAAGGCGGACCGCAGCTTGGCCGCTCGTTCGGGGTCGGCGAAGCGCGCCGGCGGTGCGATCGAACTGAGGGCGCCGCCCTGCGGCTGCGAGGGCGCGGAGACCGGCAACGCCTCCGCCGGCTTCATCCGTGAGAAGGGGAATCCGTTGCAGCCCGTGCGGGGCGCGACGCGGTCCGCCGGCGGCGTGGCACGTGCGGCCTCGCGCGATGCGGCGCGATACGCGGTGAGGCAGAAGCCCCAGGTATAGGGCGCCATGCCCTCGAACGGCATCCAGTCCACGCGCGTCCAACGCCCTGGATCGGCGCGATTGGCCGAGTCGTTCCGCGCGATGAAGAACTGCTCGCGTGCGTGCCACTCGACGATGTGGAACCGGCCGTGCGGCTGCTGGGCGAAGAGCGCCGGCGTGATCTCGAACCCGTTGCCGTAGTCGTCGGTGAAGCGGCCGAGCAGGGCGGCCGGCGGCGGCTCGGGGGTCCGTGACTGGGCGGGTGCCGGGCGGCCCGCGGCCAGGAGCGCGAGTGTCAGGAGGAGCTTGGAGGATCGCATCGGAGGACGAGGTCGGGAGGCGTGTGCGGATCGAGCCACCACTGATATAACGTGGCGAGTCTGCGCGCGCGCCTTCCCGACCCGCCCGTCCGAGCGCGGGACCGTGCTTCCGCTCTTCAGCGCGTGTACGACTGCCCGGTCGTGAGGAACGACGAGATCGTCGTGGCGATCGTCGTCCGGGCCTGACCTGCGGCGTTGCGCTTCTCCGCCGAACCGTAATGCTTGAGCGTGATCGGATCCGTCTTCGCGCCCAGCCCGTCGAGCGCGGCCCAGTTGGCGTACGTCAGCATGACCCCGCGCTGCCAGTCGTTCGCATCTTCGGTGGTCGCCTTGTTGAAAAGGGAGTAACTCGTGATGATGCCGGCAGCCTTGTAGGCCTCGTAGATCGGGATCAGGTTCTCCACCATGTCGCGGTTGTACGCGGGCATCTGTCCCGTGTTGATGCGGACCAGCGTCACGCGCGAGACCGACGTCGTGGTGACGCGGACCGCGGCCTGCGCGGCGGCGGCGGGCTGCTGGGCGGACGCGGCCGCCAGCGGGAGGGCGAACAGGATCGCGAGCGTGCGGAACCGGACCATTGGACACCTCGGGTGGGAGAGGAGCGAGCCTCCCGGTCTTCGGGAGGCTCGCAACGCTACCGTGTCTGGGGTGGAGCGCAACGCGCCGTGCCGAGCGGAGTTGTGGGTCTCGGATCACGGGTGCCGTCAGTGACGCAGATGCGGCCCAATCGCGCCTGCGCGGGACCTTAGCACAGAGACGCGCTTCGACGGTCGCTTGACGCTCATCGCGGCCGGCGCGACCATTGGCGCACCCCACGACCGGAGTCCTCGTGCTGCGCCCCTGCTCCTTCGTCCGCGTGCTCGTCCGTCCGCTCCTGTTCGCGCTCACGTTCCTGACGGCCACCGCGCTTGGTGCTCAGGCGCCCGCGACCCGTGAGGTCGCACGCGAGAGCGCGAGCGAGATCGCGAGCGATCCCGACGTCCTTGGCGCCGAGCGGCTCTTCAGCGCGTGGATGGACGCGCAGGTCGCCTACCGCGGGCTGCCGGGCATCGTCGTCGGCGTCGTGGCCGGTGACCGGCTCGTCTGGGCCAAGGGCTTCGGATACGCCGATGTCCAGGCGAAGCGACCGATGACGCCGGACACGCGATTCCGGATGGCCTCGCACAGCAAGCTCTTCACCGCCACCGCGATCATGCAGCTGCGCGAGCAAGGAAAGCTGCGGCTCGACGATCCCGTGCAGCAGCATCTCCCCTGGTTCCGCGTGCGCCCGGCCGGGGACGACGACGGCACGATCACCATCGAGACGCTGCTCTCGCACAGCTCGGGACTCCCGCGCGAGGCGGGGGATCACTGGACGACGCTCGACTTCCCGACGGACGCGGAGGTCCGCGCGCTGATCGCCGACCGGCAGGCGGCGTTCGCGCCGTCCGTCCGGTGGAAGTACTCCAACCTGGCCTACACCGTCGCCGGGATGCTCATCGAGGAGAAGAGCGGGCTGAAGTGGGCCGACTACCTTCAGCGGAACATCTTCACCCCCCTCGGGATGACGTCGTCGAGCGTGGATCGCGACGATCCGCTGCTGGCGGTGGGGTACGGTCGCCGGATGCCCGACGGCAGTCGCGAGAAACTGCCCTTCACCGACGCCCGCGGGATGGCCGCGGCCACCGGGCTCACCTCCACCGTGGAGGACATGGCCCGTTTCGTCTCGGCGCAGTTCCGCGCGGGGCCGCGCGGCGGCGACCGGATCCTCAGCACCGGCTCGTTGCGTGAGATGCATCGTGTGCGCTCGCTCGAGAACACCTGGACCTCGGGGAACGGCATCGGCTTCTCGGTGGTCCGGCTGAACAACCGGACCTACGTGGGCCACGGCGGCGGGTACCCGGGCTACACGACCTACACGATGATCGACCTCGAGGCCGGCGTGGGCGCCATCGCGCTGACGAACACGAACGACTCCGACCCGAACGAGATCGCGCGACAGCTGATGGCCTCGGTGGGCGCGGCGGTCGCGAAGGCGACGGCGAAGAAGCCGACCGTCGTCGCGTGGGACCCTGCGTGGGCGCGCTTCGCCGGGCTCTACCGAGGCCGCGGCGGGGACTCGCAGGTGGTGCTGCTCAAGGACCGCCTCGTGCTGATCAATCCGGAGGGCCAGGACCTCACGGTGGCGCCCACGGAACTCGAGCCGCTGGGCGGCGGCCGCTTCCGGTTCTCCGCGCGCACTGGTGGCGGCGTGGTGGGCGAAGTGGTCCGGTTCACCGAGGAGAACGGCCGCGTGGTCCGGATGTACACCGGGGACAGCTTCGCCCAGCGGGTGCCTTAGGCGGGCGGCTACGCTGTCGCCCGCCGTCTCCGGCTGACCACACCGGCCGAGACGAGCGAGACCAGCAGCCCCACCGGCAGCGGCTCCAGCAGCGTGAACCCGATGTTCACCAGCGGGTTCTTGTACATCTCGCCGAACGCCTCCATCTCCGCAGCCTTCTTGGCGATCTGCGCGTCGCTGGAGCCGGCCTCCCGCTCCTGCGCGATGACGTGCGCCGTGTACTTCTCGAGGAAGTCGGGCGTGATCTTGTGGTAGATGAGCTGCCAGGTGGCCGCGTAGCAGACGGTGGAGACCGCCGTGATCAGGAGCGCGACCTGGAACGCCCGGCCGAACGAGACCGTGCCGCCGGCGACCTCGTCACGATAGGCGCGGACGCCGAAGTAGGTCATCAGGCCGGCCAGCACCATCGTCGTGTAGCCGATGATGGCGGCCTTGTCGAACCCGATCCGGTCCATGAACGGGATCGTGAGGAGCATCATCGCGCCAAGGATGGCGCCGGCGATGAGGCCGAAGGTGAGGACGATCTTGCGCATCTGAGCTGACTCCAGGTGGTTGAGGACGCTCGATCCTACCGGTCGCCGGCCCACGTTCCCATCGCCCGAACGGGTGATTTCGCGCGAACGCGCGGAAAATCACCCGAAAGTGGGACGTCAGTGGGACGCCAGTGGGCCGTGAACGGGCCGTCAACCGATCAGCCGCTGCTGTTTGGCGAGCTGGACGGCCTGCGTCCGGCGCCGCGCGCCGAGCTTCTCGAAGAGCCGGCTCGAATGGGTCTTGACCGTGTTCTCGCTGACGAAGACCCGGTCGGCGATCTCCCGGGTGCTCAGTCCCTCGGCGATCAGCTCCAGGATCTCGAGTTCGCGCGGGGTGATCCCGAGGTCCTCGACCTTGCGCTGGTCGCGCTCGAAGCTGGCCGGAGCGGGGAGGACCACCTCGCGCACGACGACCGTCTCCTTGCGGCGCGTGAGCCGGAGGCCGAGCCAGATGCCGAGTGTCGCGAAGATCGCCGCCACCAGCCCGCCATAGATCTCGACCGAGCGCTCGAGCACCAGCCAGCGGTACTCGATGAGCTGAAGTCCGGCGATCAGGACGCCGGCGAGCAATCCAAAGAGGAGGACGGTCTTCCGCATGGCCACAACAATGCACGGCTTCCCGCGAATGCGCGACCGGGCGGCGCTCAGCGAGCGCGGCCGCGGTGATGGCCGCGGCCAGCGCTCGCCTGCTTACCAACGCCGCGTGCTACTTGCTCCAGGGCGGCGTGACGCCGTTGCCGCGGGCGTACGCGATGAACTGCCCGAGGTGCTCGTGCAGGTGCGTGACCGTGGCGAGCATCGCGCGGTGCCGCGTGAAGTCCTGTCCGAAGAACTTGATCCCCTCGC
>JANNLH010000160.1:0-12088 GCA_031396725.1 Gemmatimonadaceae bacterium
TCATTCGCGCCGCCGAACACGAGCGTGCGCTGCTCGACCAGCGCGTAGGTCGTGCTGATCGGGTTCCAGATGCCGAGATCGCCGCGGCGCCACTGCAGGGCGGTGGACGGGAGCGTCCCGGTCGCCGGGCAGGGCGCGAAGCATCGGACGTTCACGGTGGTGACGCGCGGGGAGAAGTTGGGGTTGTTCGCCGTCGCGTCAACCGTGAAGGTGACCGTCCCGAGCGTGACGAACCCCGCGACGAAGTCCGCGACCGTGGACGTCGCGGTGCGCGGGAAGCCGGTCACGTAGAGGAAGGTGCGACGACCGCCCTGGGCCTCGGCGGGCGTCGCCAACGCCAGCGCGCCGAGCGTCAGCGCGAGGAGGTGCAGCGCCGGACGCCGGAGCGCACGCGTCACGGGATCCGGAACTCGACCTGCGCCGCCGTGATCTCGTCGCCGCCGAAGTCGACCAGCAGCACGGCGAGGTAGTCACCCGCCACGAGCTCGGGCAGCGGGATTGCGAGGTCGCGTACCGCGCGCGGCGTGAGCAGCGCTTCCGGTGCGGCCACCTTGTGCAGAAGCTTGCCCGAGCGATCCCGCACCTCGACCGATGCGCGGACCTTGAGGTGCTCGGTGCCGGTGTTGGCGAAGCGCAGATCGGCCTGCCAGACCTGCGAGGAATCCCGCGCGCCCGACGCGGCGGTCCGATGCTGCCACGCCTGGACGACGTCGGCGACCGTGATCTCGCCGCGCTTCTCCGCCGCCGCGGCATGCACGTACGCCTTCACGCCCGTGCGGACCTCGATCGTGAGGAACGACCCGGGGCGGTCAGGATTGGCTTGCGGGGGCGAGACGGTCTCGAAGAACACGATCGACCAGCAGCCGGCCAGGTCGGCCGCGGGATCGTAGGTCACGCGCACGTACTCGACGGCACCGGGCGCGAGCTGGAACGTCATCGGGAACACCTGCAGCCGCTCGCGGCATGACGCGGCGTGCGTCCCGGGCGCGAGGAACTCGTTGCGGCCGAGGGAGTCGCGTTGCCAGTCGCCGAGCACGACGCGGACCTGCTGCGCCCGGTCGAGCTCGTTCCGCACCGGGACGAGCTGGGTCAGCGGACCGCGGCCCGCTGCCAGCTGGAAATGCAGTTCCAGCTCCTCGACGGAGACCTGCGCCGAGAGCGCGGGAGGCGCGAACGCGAGTCCCGGGAAGAGGACGAGGACGAGCACCCGAAGGAGCGCTCGTCCCCGACCCCAGCGGCCCCGAGGGCCTGCCTTCATGAAGAGGTCACTCCAACGCGGAGCCCTCGGCTCACGGCGCCGAGAGCGTGAAGGTCAACGGCAGGGTGTAGGCACCCGGGCGGTTGGCGGCATCATCGTAGCCGGCCGGGAACGACGCGCGGAAGATCAGGTCGATCGTCGCGCCGTTGGTGCGCGCGCCGGTCGAGACGGTCGCGCCACCGGAGACGGCGGTGTAGTTCGCGCCGGCGTCGGAGGAGAAGCCGAGCGTGCCAGCCGCGCGGACGCCGGACTCGGTGCCGACATACGTCCAGTTCGCGTCGGCCGAGCCGAGCGTCAGGGTCCAGCCGGCATTGGCGCGCACGTTCACGCCGCTGAAGGCCGCGGTGATCGAGGTCGCCGCGCTGAGGTCGGTGAGACCCGAGGCGTCGAGGGTGATCGTCGTCGACGGGATGTTCAGCCGGACCAGCGCCGGGATCGTCATGGACGCGGTCGCGCCGACGTTACAGGTGAGCTGGGCCTGACAAGTGGCCTGGGCCTGCACGAGTGCCGGCATCGCGACGAGCGCGGTGGCGGCAGCGAAACGGATTGCGCGACGGACCATGGGACGAAGCCTCTCAGGGATGGGGTGTCTGGCGATGCAGGGTGGCGATCCGACGCGATTGTGCGGTCAGACCGCTTCCGCTCTGCCGACTGGAGACGAGACGAGGAGTGGAGACGTCACGAACCCGGTCGGTGTTGCGTTCGTGGACTGCCTAGGGCAAATACCACGCCGCGTTGTGACACCGATCCGGTCCTTGCGCACGCACGCACGATCGATTTGGAAAGTCTAAGTCTTTCCCTGACAAGTTGTTGAGATTCACTTACGGTGTGAATACACCATTCGACGATTCTTGAGCCTTGCCGTCACACCGTGATGATCGCGTGACTGGCTAGGCCATTGAATGGGTCCTGCGCCGCCCGTATTCGGTGCACGCCGCATCGACGTTGCGCGTTTCGCGAGCGTTCTGCGAGGCTCGGACGCCACGGTTCACACCGCTTCAGGCCTTGCCTGACGCGATCGGCGGCGTTGCGCTGACTGTCCGGTGACCGACCCGGACGCTAGTTTCGGGTCGCACGTCGCCCCAGACACCCGCGCCACCCCCTGAGCGCCTCGAGGAACCACAAAGCGATGAACATCGGAGTCCCCCTGGAGCGCAGTGCCCGCGAAGCCCGCGTGGCGCTCACCCCCGAGAGTGTCGCGCGCCTGGTCAAGGCCGCGAACGCCCCCTCCATCACCGTCGAGCGCGGCGCGGGTCTGCGGGCTGGATTCACCGACGAGGCGTACGAGAAGGCGGGCGCGACGCTCGCTGACGCCGGGACGGTCCTCGCCGGCGCCGACCTCCTGTGCAAGGTCCAGAAGCCGACCGCGGAGGAGGTCGCGCAGCTGAAGCCCGGCGCGCACCTCCTTTCCCTATTGCAGCCCTCCACCAGTGCCGACGCGATCGCGGCGCTCGACGCGCGGGGCGTGGTCGCCTTCGCGCTCGAGCTCGTCCCGCGCATCACGCGCGCCCAGTCGATGGACGTGCTCTCGTCGCAGGCCACGGTGGCCGGCTACAAGGCTGTGCTCGTCGGCGCCGGCGCGCTCGGCAAGTTCCTGCCGATGCTGACCACGGCGGCCGGGTCGATCGTGCCGTCCAAGTGCTGTGTGCTCGGGGCCGGCGTGGCGGGCCTGCAGGCGATCGCGACCGCTCGCCGACTCGGCGCTGTCGTCTCCGGGTTCGACATCCGCGCCGCGGCCGCCGAGCAGATCCGCTCGCTCGGCGCGACGGTGGTGGCGCAGGACCTGATCGCCGCCGACTCGGAGACGGCCGGCGGTTACGCCAAGGAACAGACCGCCGAGCAGCAGGCGGCGATCCAGGCCGCCCTGCGGGCGCACCTGGCCGGGATGGACCTCGTCATCACCACGGCGCAGATCCCCGGGCGCACCGCGCCGCGGCTGATCTCGACCGAGACGGTGCGGACGATGGCGCCGGGATCGGTGATCGTGGATCTCGCCGCGGAGTCGGGCGGGAACTGCGAGGCCACGAAGGCCGGCGAGACCGTCGACGTGCAGGGCGTGCAGGTGATCGGCCCGGTGAACCTCGCGGCGACGATGCCGACCCACGCCTCGCAGATGCTCAGCCGGAACGTGATGACGTTCGTGCAGCACATCCTGAAGGAGGGCCAACTGGTCGTGGACCGCGCGGACGAGATCACCGGTGCGATGATCGTGACGAAGCTCCCTGCCCCCGCCACCCCGAGGACCGCCTGATGTCCGAAGCACTGATCGGCGGCATCGTCGTCTTCGTCCTCGCCACCTACCTCGGTGCCGCGCTGATCGGGCGCGTGCCGACCACGCTGCACACGCCGCTCATGTCGGGAGCCAATGCGGTCTCCGGGATCACCGTGGTCGGCGCGCTGCTGGTCGCCGGCGCCGGATTCGGATGGCTCTCCGAGGTCCTCGGCTTCGCCGCGATCGTGCTCGCGATGATGAACGTCGTGGGGGGCTACGCCGTCACCGACCGCATGCTCGAGATGTTCAAGAAGAGCGACAAGCCGAAGGAGGGCGCCAAGTGACCCTCGCGCCCTGGCTCGAACGGTTCCTCTACCTGGTCGCCGCGGTGCTCTTCATCACCGGGCTCCGGCAGTTGCAGAGTCCGGAGACGGCGCGGCAGGGGAATCGCCTCTCCGCCGTCGGCATGCTCATCGCGATCGTGGTGACGCTCCTCAACCAGGCCATCCTCTCCTTCACGACGATCATCGCCGGGCTGCTGGTGGGCAGCGCGCTCGGGCTCTGGCTCGCGCGCACCGTGAAGATGACGTCGATGCCCCAGATGGTCGCCCTGCTGAATGGGTTCGGCGGCGGCGCTTCCCTGCTGGTGGCGATCGCCGAGTACCTGCATACGCGCGAGTCCGGCGCGGCGGTCCGGGTGGACGTCGCCGTGACGACGCATCTCGGCGTCCTGATCGGCGCCGTGACACTCACCGGGTCGCTGATCGCGTGGGCCAAGCTGCAGGAGGTGATGACCGGCAAGCCCATCACCTTCCCGGCGCAGAAATCGACCAACGCCCTGATCTTCCTCGTGATCGGCGCGCTGGCGACCTGGCTCGTGGTGGACCCCGCGGCTCCCGTGTGGGCGTTCTACCTGCTCGCCGTGCTCGCGCTCGCGCTCGGCGTACTGCTGGTGATCCCGATCGGCGGCGCCGACATGCCGGTCGTGATCTCCCTGCTGAACTCGTACTCCGGCATCGCCGGCGCGATGACGGGATTCATCATCGGCAACGAGGTGCTCATCATCTCGGGTGCGCTCGTCGGTTCGTCGGGCATCATCCTGAGCCAGATCATGTGCAAGGCGATGAACCGCTCGCTCGCCAACGTGCTCTTCGGGGCCTTCGGGCAGACCGCGGGGGGGACGGCCAAGAGTTCGGCCGGCCTCTCCGTGAGCGCGGTCAGCGTCGAGGACGCGGCCGTCCAGCTCGCCTACGCGCAAACGGTGATCATCGTGCCGGGCTACGGCCTCGCGGTGGCCCAGGCGCAGCACCAGGTGCGCGAGCTGATGGAGTTGATCGAGAAGAAGGGCGGCTCGGTCAAGTTCGCGATCCATCCGGTCGCGGGGCGCATGCCCGGCCACATGAACGTGCTGCTGGCCGAGGCGAACATCCCGTACGACAAGCTCTTCGACATGGACGACATCAATGGCGAGTTCGAGCGGACCGACGTGGCGCTCGTGATCGGGGCCAACGACGTCGTGAATCCGGCGGCGCGGACCGATGCGTCGAGTCCGATCTTCGGGATGCCGATCCTGAACGCGGACCACGCGAAGCGGATCATCGTGCTCAAGCGCGGGATGAGCGCGGGGTTCGCGGGGATCGAGAACGAGCTCTTCTACGATCCGAAGACGCAGATGCTCTTCGGCGATGCGAAGGGGTCGCTGACCAAGCTGGTCTCCGAGGTGAAGCAGGTCTGACGGCTTCACCACGAAGACACGAAGGGTTGAAGGAGGGACGAAGCACTCCAACGGCTGTTTGTTGGAGGCGTGGCGGCGGGAAACCACCCCCCCGCCAATAATAAATAGCCGCCCACTGCCCAACCAACTCCCGGCGTGCCTTCGTGGTGACGCTTCAGTAGTTCCGGGTGCGCCAGGCGCGAGGCCGCGTGAGCGAGGAGAGGACGAGCCGGTACGCGGCGAGGGGGTCGGCCAGGGGGCTGAGCCACCAGGTGATCCCGCGGCGCGCGTAGGAAGCGCGGAGGGGCAGGAGGAGCAGCCATCGCGCGGCCAGCAGCCCGGCGGTGCTCGCGGCGAGCAGGGTGCGCGCCGGGCTCGCGGGGATCGCGCTCCACGTGAGCGCGAGCGCCAGCGCGAGCGGCCACTGCACGCCCTGGGCGAGCACGACGAAGAGCGTGTCGGCGGCCTGCCGCGCGCGCGACGTCGCGTCCTTCAGGTCGAGCGAGCGCCCCCATTCACGCCACATCTGGCGCACGCCCCGGTAGCTGCGGACGGTATAGAGTCGCGACCCGTCGAGGAATCCGACGCGCACGCCGCGCTCCGCAAGATGGCGCACGAGCGAGACGTCCTCGGCGAACGAGTCGCGCACCGGCGCGTACCCGCCGTGCGCGAGCAGGACCTCGCGCCGCGCGAGGAAGCACTGTCCGTTCGCGAGCACGCGCGACGGCGTCACGCGCGGGTCGCCTGCGGCACCGGTGCGATAGAGCAGCGACACGAGGAGCGCCGGTTGCACCCAGCGTTCGGCCGGCGTCTGTCCATCGAATCTCGGGGCGAAGGAGACGATGTCGAACCCCTCGCGCGCGGCCGCGGCCAACACCGCCGCGGCGCAGCCGGGCTCGGCCGCGGTGTCGGCATCCATCCCCAGCACCCAGGGGTTGGCGGCGAGCGTGGTGCCGTACTGGAGCGCCCACGCCTTGCCGATCCAGTCCGGCGGCAGGGGCGGGTCGGTCACGAGGCGGAAGCGCGGATCGCGCGCGGCCGCGGCCTCGACGAGCGCGCGCGTACCGTCCGTCGAGCCCGAGTCGATGACCAGGATCTCGGTGACGGGAGATCCCTGCCGCCCGAGCCCCTCGAGGCAGGGTCCGATCCGCCCCGCCTCGTTGAGGCAGGCGACGAGGATCGTGAGGCCGGGAGAACCCTGGCGGGAGCCTTCGGGCATGGGCCGTTCCGCGGGTCTCCGGGTGCGGCCGCCGGCGAGTCGCGCGGCGAGCCTCAGCAGGAGCAGCGTCTGCAGGGCGGCCAGGGCGGTCAGCATGGGAGCTAAACGTAGTCCGGCTCCCCGCGGTTCGAAGTGTCGGACGGAGGCACCGCTGCGGCACCCCGAAGGGTCAAACCCTCGGTCCGCACGCGCTGTCTCACCGCCGGAACCTCCCTCGCGCGCGCACCGTAGGGAGTCCATCGCATCACACGACCCGCTCAATCCTCCGGAGATCCGTCCGTGCATCACCTCCTGCTCAGCATTCCCGCCGCGCTCACCCTGAGCGTCGGACTCGACCTTGTTCTCGCGTCACCCCTCGGCGCGCAGGAGCGGCACGTCCTCACCGGGGCCTCGGCCGTGATCTGGAATCTCGCCGGCGACGTGCGCCTCGAGGCGGGCGGCGGCTCGGACGTCGTGGTGGAGGTCACCCGCGGCGGAGGCGACGGCAAGCGTCTCGACGTGAGCGCCTCGGGGGGCCAGCTCAAGGTGCGCTACCCTGCCGACGAGATCGTCTACCGCGACGGCGACAGCGAGGGCCGCAGCTCGACGACGCTCAGCGTCCGCGACGACGGCACCTTCGATGGCGACTGGGAAGGGCGCGGACGCCGGACCCGGATCCGCACGTATGGCGACGGTCTCGACGCGCACGCCGACCTGCGGGTGCTGGTCCCGGCCGGCAAGCGGCTCGAGGTGAATCTCGGGCTCGGCCGCGTCACCGTGACGAACGTCGACGGTGACCTACGGCTCGACGTGCACGCGGCGCGGGTGCGCGCGAGCGGCACCAAGGGGCGGCTCGCCGTCGATGCGGGCTCGGGCTCGGTGGTGGTCGAGAACGGTACGGGTGAACTCGATATCGACACCGGCTCCGGCTCGTCGGACATCACCGGCTTCCGCGGCCGTAGCGTGACGATCGACGCCGGCTCGGGCTCGGTCATCGCGCGCGACGTCACGGTCGATCGCTGGTCGGTGGACGTCGGCTCGGGCCGCGTGCGCGCCGACGCACTCGCGACCGACGACCTGCGGGTCGAGACCGGCTCAGGCGGCGTGGAACTCGCGCTCACCAAGGTGCCGGGAGCGACCGACATCGACACCGGCTCCGGGAGCGTGCGCCTCGAACTCCCCGCCAACGCCAACGCCACGGTGGACATCAACACCGGCTCGGGGGGCATCTCGAGCGACTTCCCGGTGACGATGGAGCAGGTCCGGCGCCGGGAGCTCCGGGGGAAGCTCGGGGAGGGCGGGCCGATGATCCGGGTCAGTACCGGGTCGGGTGGGGTCCGGTTGCTCAAGCGCTGAGGTCTGTGCGCGGGACGGTAACCGCAATCACCACAAGGGCACAGAGGACTCAGAGGAACGGCCACTGCAGAACGGCGATCCAAAGGGGACGTGGCGGACAGTGCTCTCCGCCACGCCCCCATCGCAACTGCAGTGGCAGTTCCTCTGTGCCCGCTGTGTCCTCTGTGGTGACCGCCGTTCCGTCTACTGCACCAATCCGATCGAGACCTGATCGATGATGAACGCGAACCGGAACGCGGTCTCCTTCAGCCGCTCGTAGCGGCCCGACGAGCCCCCGTGCCCCGCCCCCATGTTCATCTTGAGGAGCAGCGGGTTCGAGTCCGTCTTCACTGCGCGCAGCTTGGCGACCCACTTGGTGGGCTCCCAGTACGCCACCCGGGAGTCGTTGACGCCGCTGGTGACGAGCATCCGCGGGTAGGCCTTGGCCTCGACGTTGTCGTAGGGCGAGTACTGTCGCATGTATTCGAACTCGGCCCTCCTCGCGGGATTGCCCCACTGCTCCCATTCCTGCGCGGTGAGCGGGATGCTCGCGTCGAGCATCGTGTTGATCACGTCCACGAAGGGCACGTCGGCGACGATCACCTTGAAGAGGTCCGGGCGCATGTTCGCGATGGCGCCCATCAGGAGCCCGCCCGCGCTCCCGCCGTTGGCCGCGAGCCGGTCCGGCGACGTGTAGCGCTCCTTCACGAGATGCTCGGCGACGTCGATGAAGTCGGTGAACGTGTTCATCTTCCGCAACATCTTGCCGTCGTCGTACCAGGACCGCCCCATCTCCTGCCCGCCGCGCACGTGCGCGATGGCGTAGATGAACTCGCGGTCGATGAGCGAGAAGCGCTGCGAGTTGAAGGTCGGCTCAGTGGTGGACCCGTACGACCCGTACGCGTAGAGGAGCAGCGGGCGCTTGCCGTCGCGCTGGAAGTTCTTGCGGTAGACGAGTGAGATCGGCACCGGCGTGCCGTCGCGCGCCGTGGCCGTGAGCCGCTCGACCGCGTACCGGGACGGGTCGTACCCGCCGAGGACCTCATCGCGCTTCTTCAGTTCCCGCGTGCGCGCGATCATCGCGTAGTCGAAGACCGAGTTCGGCGTGATCAGCGAGCTGTAGGTGAAGCGCAGCGTCCGCGTGTCGAACTCCGGGTTGCCGCCGAGGAAGACGCCGTACGCGGCCTCGGGGAAGGTGACGTCGTGGCTCTCGCCGCCGGCGAGCTCGGTCACGCGGAGGCGGCGCAGTCCCTCGCGCCGCTCCTGCACCACGATGTGCCGGCTGAACGGGAGCACGCCCTCGACGAACACGTCGGCGCGGTGCGGGAGCCACTCGACCCAGTTGGCGCGCGCGGGTGTGGCCACCGGGGCGCGCATCACCCGGAAGTTGCGCGCGTTCTCGTTGGTGGTGATGTAGAAGTAGCCCTCCCCTGCCTCGACGTCGTACTCGATGCCGGGGCGCCGCGGGGCCAGCACCTTGGGCGGCTCCGCCGGGAAGGCGGCGGGGATCACGTGCCACTCGCCCGACGTGAAGGAACTGCTCGAGATCAGGATCCACTCGCCGTTGCGCGAGCGCTGGACTCCGACGTTGAACAGCACGTCGGTGTCCTGGTAGACGGAGACGTCGCTGCCGCGCGGGGTGCCGATCTGGTGGCGCCAGACGCGATCGCCGCGCTTCGCGGAGTCGGGCGTCATGTAGAACACCGTGCGGTTATCGCTCGCCCAGGCGAGGCCCCAGCTCAGCTTCTCGATGCGGTCGGGGAGCCACTCGCCCGTGCGCAGGTCCTTCACGCGCAGGACGAAGTCCTCGTATCCGTTCGTGTCCACGAGCACGGCGAGCTTGGAGTGATCGGGGCTCACCTCCATCCCGCCGAGCTGATAGAACGCGTGGCCCTCGGCTTCCTTGTTCTGGTCGAAGTAGATCTCCTCCGGCGCAGTCTCACTGCCGCGCTTGCGCGCGAAGATCGGGTACGCCTTCCCTTTCTCGGTGCGCGAATAGTAGAACCAGGGTCCGCGCCGGACGGGGACGCCGGAGTCGTCCTCCTTGATCCGCGCCAGCATCTCGTCGTAGAGCTTCTGCTGGAGCTCCAGCGTATGCGCGGTCATCGCGTCGGTGTACTTGTTCTCGGCCTCGAGATAGGGGATGGTCTCGGGGTGCTTGCGGTCGCGGAAGTACGCGTAGTCGTCGGCGAGGCGCTGGCCGTGCAGCATCAGCACGGACGGCTCCTTCTTCGCAACGGGTGGCGTCGGGATCTGCGCGGTCAAGGCGATGGGCAGGGCGAGGGGGAGCAACAGGCGGACCAGGCGCACAGCGGGCTCCGGTGCGGGTGTGCTCCAATTCTACGCGTCGGTCATTGGGACGGCACCTGTGCGCTCAGCGGAACGGCGGTCACCACAGAGGACACAGAGGGCACAGAGGAACTGCAACCGCTGGACGACAACTGCCTGATTGGGGGGTGTGCGGCGCTGAGATCCGTCCGCCACGCCCCCTTCAAGAGGCCGTTGTCGCTCTCTGTGGCCTCTGTGCCCTCTGTGTTAATTGCCGTTCCGTCGGCGCACCCGACCCCTCATCGCGACCGACCCCAAGAGCTAACTTCCCCGCTCACCCCGACCTCCCCACATGCAGAGCCCCGGCACCCGACTCCTCCGCCTCTGGCAGCAGCTCAGCCCCATCCCCGGCGGACAGTGGCTGTTCGCGATGATCTTCGGCCGGATGGTGCCCTACTCCGGTTCGGTCGGCCCGCGCATCCGGGTGCTCGAGCCCGGACGCGCCGAGGTCGAGATCCCGGACCGGCGCTCCAACCGCCAGCACCTCGGCTCCGTGCACGCGATCGCGCTGCTCAACGTCGCCGAGCAGGCGAGCGGGCTCGCGATGATGGCCGGACTCCCCGAGGGGATCCGCGGGATCGTCACGAACATCTCGATGCAGTATCTCAAGAAGGCGCGCGGCACGATCCGCGCCGTCAGCACGGTCGCCGTGCCGACGGTCACGACCGACACCGACTTCGACGTCACCGCCGACTGCCTCGACCGCGAGGGGACCGTGGTCGCGCGCGCGACGGTGCGGTGGCGACTCGGGCCCGTGCGGCCGAAGGGCGCCTGATGGAGACCCCATTCACGCGCGATGCCAGGGTCCCGGTGCCGCTCATCTGCGGCCCGATGTACCCCTGCTCCAACCCCGAGCTCGTCGCGGCCGTGAGCGAGGCCGGCGGACTGGGCATCATCCAGCCGATCTCGCTCACCTACGTGCACGGGCACGAGTACCGCGCCGGGCTCCGCTACATCAAGTCGCTCACGTCACGGCCGGTGGGCTTCAACGCGCTCATCGAGGCGAGCAACAAGATCTACTTCGAGCGGATGAAGCAGTGGATCGACATCGCGCTCGAGGAGGGGATCCGGTTCTTCCTCACCTCGCTCGGCAATCCCAAGTGGGTCTGTGAGCGGGTCCACGCGGCCGGGGGCGTCGTCTATCACGACGTCACCGAGGCCAAATGGGCGCAGAAGGGGGTCGACGGCGGCGTGGATGGGCTGATCGCGGTGAACGCACGCGCGGGCGGACACGCGGGGCGCAAGGATCCCGAGGCGCTCTTCGCTGAGCTCGCCCCGTTCGGACTGCCGCTGGTCTCGGCGGGCGGTGTGGGCACGCCGGAGGAGTTCGCGCGGCACCTGCGGATGGGGTATGCCGCCGTGCAGCTCGGCACCCGCTTCATCGCCTCGACCGAATGCCGCACGAGCGATGCGTACAAGCGGGCGATCATCGATGCGGACGAGGAGGACATCGTCCTCACGGAGCGGCTGACGGGCGTGCCGGTGGCGGTGATCCGCAACGCCTACATCGACCGGCTCGGCACGAAGGCGGGACCCTTCGCGCGCTGGATGCTGCGCGGCCGCAAGCGCAAGCACTGGATGCGCACCTGGTACGCGCTCAACTCGGTGCGGCGGCTCAAGAAGTCGATGTCGAGCGAGCAGACCGGGACCGACTACTGGCAGGCCGGCAAGAGCGTCGCGGGGATCCACGACGTGCGGCCGGCGGGCGAGATCGTGCGCTCGTTCGCTGCCGTGCTCGATTGAGCGCGGTTCACCACGAAGGCGCGAAGGCCTTGAAGAACGGCGACGAAAGCAACTCCCGATGTGTTCACCACCGAGACACGGAGGGACGGAGGAAAAACGGAGAAGGATTCTTTCGGGCACTTCGTGCGCCAGCCGGCATCGGCCTTGCCGATCGCAGTTCCCCCAAGCAGTCTCCGTCTTTCCTCCGTCCCTCCGCGTCTCCGTGGTGAAGAGCAGGCGGGGGGAGTTGATTCCTTCGCCGTTCTTCAAGGCCTTCGCGCCTTCGTGGTGAACCGCGCTCAATCGAGCACGGCAGCGAAC
>JANNLH010000166.1:0-1598 GCA_031396725.1 Gemmatimonadaceae bacterium
GCGAATGAGGGATTCGGCGCGCAGGGAGGCAAATGCGGACTCGGCTTCCTGATAGGCCCTGACCGCGTCGAGCCACTCGATGAGCGGGATCTCGCCTTCGGCGTACGCGAGCTCCGCCGAACGGAGTGCTGCGGTGGCGACATCACCGAGCTCTGGTGCCAGGACGCCAAGCTGCTGGTCCACCGCCAGCACTGCGGCGGCCGCCTGCTGCACGTCCTGGATGACGCGCCGCTCGAGGAGTGTCGTTTGATTGGCCGCCCGTCTCGCTTCCGCCTCGGCCGCGTTTACTGCGCCTGCGCGTCGGTCCCAGAGCGGCAGCGGCAGGGTGAGACCGGCGACAAAGCCGCTCAAGTCGCCCACTCCGCCGACTCGCTCGGTCTTCGTACCGGCCGTGAGTACCGGCACCGGGAGCCGCGACCGTGACGCCGCGCGCGCGTCTGACTCGGCGGCCGCAGCCTCGAGACGTGCCGCTCGCAGGTCGGGGCGCGCGGCGAGCGCCAGGCTCAGGAGCGAATCAGTCGAAGCGGGTGGATCCGAAGGCGGTGCCTCGACTGCGAGTATCACGTCGGCATCCGCGATGCTGCGCGCATCGGGCGCGAGAAGCGAGGCGAGTGCGAGCCTGGCGGCACGTTGCGACAACGTCGCTTCGGCTTTCCGCGCCGCGTACCGGGCGGCCTCCAGGCGGATGCGGCGATTGGCGTATCCGGAGATATCGCCAGCCTGCAGTCTCTCATCACTGACGCGGCGAGCGTTCGCGAAGACTTCCGCCGCGTGGTTCGCCAACTCTGCGTGACGGTCAGCGGCGAAGACGGATGCGAACGCCTGCGCAACGTCGAAGTCCAGCTGTGACTCCGCGTCGGACAATCGCGCTTCTGCGGCTTCGCGGCGGTGCGTCGCCGCGGCTCGGCGTGAACCGCGGGCGGCGAGATCGATCGACTGATCGACGGAGAGGATGGTCTGCGAGTTCTCCTGACCGCTACCGGATGTCTGCTCCCGCTGGTACGAGAGCGTGGGATTCGGGATGGCGCGCGCCTGGCGTTCGAGTCCGGTGGCGACTGCCACGGCCTCTCGTGCGGAAGCGACCACAGGATTCACGCGCCGCGCGCGTTCCTGCGCAGTGGAGAGCGTCAGGGATTGCGCGTGAAGCGATGATGCACAGAGCAACAGCGTCGCAAGCGGCGCGGCGGCGAGCGAACAGTGACGGCGCAAGACGATACTTCGCATGGCGATCGGCCGGACGTTCGGGTGACGCTCGCGCTCCTGCGCGTGCCGCGGTCACGGCACGGCGTGCGCGTGATCCCCGAGGTGGGATCAGGCGCGCCGGAGCGGAGCGATCTCTTCTCTCTTGTCCGAGGGTCGGCTTACGGGCGCGCGTAGGCGCAGCGGCGCCGACAGGGGATCAGCCGAGCGGCGGCGCTCGAGGCTGTCGCGGCGAGTCCGGTGGAGGTCCCTGTGGACCTGGCGCGCTCGGGTCGACCGATATGCCGACGACCGTCGCGATGACGGGGACGGAGAGGTCGTCCGCGGGAGCGGTGACAAAGACCGGAAGATCAAGCCGGCCAGCGGAGACCCGTGCTGAGATCTCTGCGTGATCATGC
>JANNLH010000173.1:0-2868 GCA_031396725.1 Gemmatimonadaceae bacterium
CGGCTCGCGGGCGCGCGCCACCGCCGCCCCGCGCCGCGGCGCACACCGGCGCCCGCTCCGGCCGCGCGCCCGGCCGCGAGCCCGGCCGAGCCCCTGCTCACGGTGCATGTGCTCGCGGTGCACTACCCGGAACGCCGGCGCGGCGCGAAGGGCGAGCGGCAATGGGTCCGCGCGGTCGACGGCGTCTCCCTCACCGTCGGCGCACACGAGACCGTGGGCCTCGTCGGCGAATCGGGGTGTGGCAAGACCACGCTGGCGCACGCGGTGCTGCGGCTGGTACCGGTCGCGGCGGGATCGGTGCACCTCCTGGGGGCCGACCTCCTCGCGCTCGAGGGCGAGCCGTTGCGGCGCATGCGGCATCGGATGCAACTGGTGCCACAGGACGCCGGCGCGTCGCTGACGCCGCACCTCACCGCCGCTGAGCTGGTCGCCGAGGGACTCGAGGTGCACGGACTCGCCCGGGGCCGCGCGGCGAGAGCCCGGGCGCTTGAACTGCTGGCCGAGGTCGGACTCCCCACGCGTGCGGCGGACGCGCGAGCGGCCGAGCTCTCGAGCGGAGAGCGCCAACGGGTCGCGATCGCGCGGGCGCTCGCGCCGGAGCCATCCCTCCTGATCTGCGACGAACCCGTCGCCTCGGTCGATGCATCCACGCGCGGGCTGCTGCTGGAGTTGTTCGAGCGCCTGCGCCGGGACCGCGGGGTTGCGATGCTCCTGATCTCGCACGACCTGGCCTCCGTGCGCCGACTCGCCGACCGCGTGCTCGTGATGTACGGCGGCCGCCTCGTCGAGTCCGGCCCGGCGGCGGAGATGCTCGACGCGCCGCGGATGCCCTACACCCAGGCGCTCCTCTCGGCCGTGCCGACGGGGGACCCGGCGGATCGTGCGAGGCGCATCGTGCTCCCGGGTGAGCCGCCGTCGGCGCTCGCCCCCGCGGCCGGCTGCCCCTTCGAGCCGCGCTGCCCGCATCCCATGAAGGACGCGCAGTGCGTCGCGGAGGCGCCCCCGCTCCGGCCGCTCTCCGCGGCACACGAGGTCGCCTGCTGGAAGGCGTGAGCCGCGCTTACGTCCTCCGGGCTTTCGTGCGAGAATGGGACCGTCGGCGGCGTGCGATTCCTCCTCCCCCTGATCTCCCCTCCCCCCTCGGCCTCTCATGGACACCACCCCCTACGTGACCGACAAGAGCTTCTTCGGCCACCCGCGCGGTCTCTCGACGCTCTTCGCGACCGAGATGTGGGAGCGCTTCTCGTTCTACGGGCTCCGCCCGCTCCTCATCCTGTTCATGACGGCGGCGCTGCTCGACGGCGGCTTCGGCTTCGACCGGCCCGCGGCCGGTGCGATCGTCGGCATCTACGCCTCCTCGGTGTACCTCGCGTCGCTGCCGGGCGGCTGGATCGCCGACCGGCTGCTCGGGTTGCGGCGCGCGATCCTGATCGGCGCGGTGCTGATCACCAGCGGCCACCTCTCGATCGGTCTCTCGGGATTCGCCGGGGCCGGCGCCGGGAAGATCTTCTTCTTCCTCGGTCTCGTCCTGATCGTCCTCGGCACCGGGCTGCTCAAGCCGAACATCTCGGCGATCGTCGGCGACCTCTACCCGGAGGGCGGCGCGCGCCGCGACGCCGGCTTCTCGATCTTCTACATGGGCATCAACACCGGGGCCTTCCTCGGCCAGATCGTCACCGGCTTCCTCGGGGAGCGGGTGGGGTGGCACTGGGGCTTCGGCGCGGCCGGCGTCGGCATGCTCGCCGGCCTGCTCTGGTTCTGGTCGCGCGCCCAGCGCACGCTCGGCCCGATTGGGCTCGACATCGTCCGCGACCCGGATCCCGGGGTGCAGGGGCGCCGCGAGCGCACGGTCAAGTTGGCCACGGCCGTGGGCCTCGCGCTGATCGCGCTCGTCTTCGCGCTGACGGCCCTCGGCGTCATCGTGATCGATCCGCAGCGGGTCGGCCGGTCGATGACCGTCGTGCTGGTGGGCATCGCCGTCGCCTATTTCGCGTACATCTTCGCGGCCGGCGGGCTGAACCGGGACGAGAAGAAGCGCGTCGCCGTGATCTTCGTGCTGTTCGTCTTCGCGGCGATCTTCTGGGCCGCGTTCGAGCAGGCGCCGACGTCGCTCAACCTCTTCGCCAACGACTTCACCGACCGCCAGCTCTTCGGATGGGAGATCCCGGCGACCTGGTTCCAGTCGATCAACTCGCTCTTCATCATCATCTTCGCACCGGTGTTCGCCTGGCTCTGGGTCGCGATGGCCCGGCGGAACGTCGAGCTCTCGAGTCCGACCAAGTTCGCGCTCGGCCTCGCCTTCGCCGGCGTCGGCTTCGCCCTGATGATCGGCGCGGCCAACGAGGTCGTCGCGAGCGGCGGCACCATCAAGGTCTCGCCCTGGTGGCTGATCCTCAGCTACCTCTTCCAGACCCTCGGCGAACTCTGCCTGAGCCCGGTGGGCCTCTCGTCGATGACGAAGCTCGCCCCCCGGCAGTACGTCGGGCAGATGATGGGGATCTGGTTCCTCGCGACGTCGGTGGGCAACCTCGTGGCGGGCCTGGTGGGCGGCCACGTCGACCCGACCAAGCTCGAACAGACGCCGCAGGTCTTCACCGCCACCACGATCGCGCTCTTCGCGGCGACGATCATCCTCGCGCTGATGATCGTGCCGATCCGGCGGATGATGGAAGGGGTCAAGTAACGGGGATGGATCGGGAGCGGGCCCGGGCATCGCAACGGCCTTTCACCACAGAGGGCACAGAGGGCACAGAGGGCACAGAGAACGGCAACGGCCTGCTGAAGGGTGGAAGCCAAGAAACGGGAAGGGTATTTCTGATGAGCTCCCTTGTCGATGTCCTATCGCCTGTCAGCGCGGGCGCTTTTGAC
>JANNLH010000197.1:0-6435 GCA_031396725.1 Gemmatimonadaceae bacterium
GGCACGCGCATCGCGGCGGTCGGCCCCGCCGCGCGAGTGAGCGTCCCGAGCGGTACGCGCGAGATCGCCCTCCCGGGCACCACCCTGCTCCCGGGCCTGATCGAAGGCCACACGCACCTCTTCCTGCATCCGTACGACGAAACAAGCTGGAACGACCAGGTGCTGAAGGAGTCGCTCGCACTCCGCACGGCGCGCGCCGTGAATCACGCGCGGGCGACCCTCATGGCCGGCTTCACCACCGCGCGCGACCTCGGCACCGAGGGAGCCGGCTACGCGGACCACGGACTCAAGCAGGCGATCGACCAGCGGATCATCCCCGGCCCGCGCCTCCTGATCACCTCCAAGGCGATCGTCGCCACCGGGAGCTACGGCCCCAAGGGCCACGCCTCCGAATGGACGGTGCCGCAGGGCGCCGAGGAGGCCGACGGCGTCGAAGGCCTCACGCGCGTCGCGCGCGACCAGATCGGCCACGGGGCCGACTGGATCAAGGTCTACGCCGATTATCGCTGGGGCCCCGACGGCGAGGCGAGGCCGACCTTCAGCGAGTCCGAACTCCGCACGCTGGTCGGGGTCGCTGCCTCGAGCGGTCGGAAGGTCGTGGCGCACGCCGCGACGGCCGAGGGGATGCGCCGCGCGATCCTCGCCGGCGTGGCGACGATCGAGCACGGCGACGGCGGAACGGCCGAGACCTGGCGCCTGATGGTCGAACGCGGCGTGGGCTTCTGCCCGACCCTCGCCGCCACCGAGGCGACGACGCGGTATGCGGGCTGGCGCGAGGGCACCCCGCCCCCGCCCCGCATCATGCAGAAGCGCGCGATGTTCCAGGCGGCGTTGGCCGCCGGCGTGATGATGTGCGTCGGTGGCGACGCCGGCGTCTACGCGCACGGCCGCAACGCGTGGGAGATGGAATTGATGGCCGCCGCGGGAATGAGCGCACCGGCGGTACTGCGCGCGGCCACGGCGGGCAACGCGAAGCTGTTCGGGTTGGAGGAGAGGCTCGGCTCCATTCGCGAAGGGTTGCTCGCGGACCTCGTGGCCGTCACCGGGGATCCGACGCGCGAGATCGGTGCGCTCCGCGCCGTGCGCTTCGTCATGAAGGACGGCGTGGTCGAGCGCGCGCCCTGAGTTCTCCTGCAACGGCTATTCACCACAGAGGACACAGCGGTCACAGAGGAACTGCAACCGCCTGTTGAAGGGGGGCGTGGCGGAGAGATCCCTCCCCCACGCCCCTTTTCGATAGGCAATTGCAGTCTCCGCTGTTCTCTGTGCTCGCTGTGTCCTCTGTGGTAATTGCCGTTCCGACCCAGCACGCGAGCCGATGACGGAGAGGGGGTGCCCGGACTCATCCGGGCACCCCCTCATCCATGCAATCAGCGACCCCGAGGATCAGGGCCCGAACCCCGGAGGCGCCTTCTCCTCCTGCGGCGTCTCAAGCACCTTCTTGAAGCAGAGGAAGGTCCCGACCCAGACGAGGGTCAGCGACACGGTCATGAAGATCCAGCCGAGTATGGTCATGGGGCGATCTCCTCAATCGTCCGGGTGGTTGTCGTCGATGTCCACGCCGGCGGCGCGGAGTCGCTTCTCGCCCATCCGCGTCACGACGAGGAGATAGATCAGGATCGCCGCGATCGTGAGCATGCCGACGCGGGATCCGGTGGTCGCCCACGACGCGCGGAGCGACGACGCGAAGTTCTGCACCGTGAAGCCCACGAAGACGATGATCAGGTACGCGGGCGCGACGTACTTCATGATGAACTTGAAGATCGTCGGCACCTTGATCGCCGCGCCCTGGTGCAGCTCCCTCCAGCCGCGGTCGATCCCGAAGACCCAGCCGAAGTAGATGATCTGCACCATCGCGAGCACGAAGATCAGGTACGTGCCGACCCAGAAGTCCACCGTGCTCCAGAAGGCGCCGCCGGCCGTGTACCAGAGTGTCAGGACGGCGCCGACCGTGCCGATCGCGGCGATGACCGTCGTCGACTTCCCGTGCGACCAGTTCGTGGCTTCCTTCAGGTGCGCGACCGCGGGCTGGTACATCGAGAGCGAGCTCGTGATGGCCGCGAGGAAGAGCATGAAGAACCAGAGCGCGCCGATGATGTTCTCGAACCATCCCATCTGCGCGAAGACCACCGGCAGCGTGGCGAAGCCGAGGCCGAACGAGCCGGTCGCGACCGCCGCGGTCGTGCCGCTCAGGCCGAGGAAGACGAACGCCGCGGTCAGCGTGATCATGCCGCCGAAGCCGACCTCGAAGAGCTCGTTCGTCGCGCTCGCCGTCAGCCCGGAGAGCGCGATGTCGTCCTTGCGCTTGACGTACGAGGCGTAGTTGATGATGACGCCGAAGCCGACCGAGAGCGAGAAGAAGATCTGCCCCGCCGCCGCCAGCCAGGTCTGGAAGTTCCCGAGTGCCCTGAAGTCGGGATTCCACATGTAGCCGAGGCCATTGATCACGTTCTGGTCCGGCAAGTCAGGATTCGGCGTGCCGAGCGTGAGCACGCGGATCAGCACGATCATCGCGCAGACCGCCATCACCGGCATTGCCCACGAGACGAACTTCTCGATGCCCTTCGACAGGCCGCGGTACACGTAGTAGATGTTCAGCGCGAAGACGAACACCCAGCTGATGACCGTGAACTTCGAGTCGCCCGTGAACAGGCTGCCGTCCCCATCCACGCCGGTGATGGTCGAGTAGAAGCTCGCCGCCGCCGCCGTCTGCTCCGCGATCGGCGCTCCCTGCACGATCCCGATGCCGCCCGCGAGGTACTTCAGGAAGTACGCGAAGGTCCACGTCTCGATGAACATGTAGTACGTCGAGACGCCAAGCGGGATCAGCACGCCGAGGACGCCGAAGTACCGCGCGACCTGGCCCTTGCCGACCGCCCCCATCACCATCGTCGCCGAGTGCAGCCCCTTCTTGCCGCCGTACCGACCCATCGCCCACTCCGCCCACCCGATCGGGATGCCGAGCAGGAAGAGCGCGCAGAAGTACGGGATCAGGAATGCGCCGCCGCCGTTCGCGGCCGCCTGGCCGGGAAAGCGGAGGAAGTTGCCGAGGCCGACGGCGGATCCCGCGACCGCGAGGATCACGCCGAGTTTAGAGCCCCACTCTTCCTTGTGCTGAGTCATGCAGGGTCTGTCCGGGGGATAGGGGGAAGTGACAGATGGACCGGGGAATGATCGGTCAAGGAGCGTCGTTCAGCCAGTGCCCGAACCAGTCGCGGAGCCGCCCCAGCCGATCGACGAGCAGCCAGGGCTCTCCGGTACGCGAGAGGTCATGGGTCGACCTCGGATACCGCACGAACTCCACCGGCGTGCCCTGCCGCTTGAGCGCCGCGAACCACTGCTCGGCGTCCGTCATCGGCGTGCGGTGGTCCTCTTCCGACTGCAGGATGAAGGTCGGCGTCCTGACCTTGCGCACATTGCGGATCGGCGAGAGCGAGTCGTACATGGCCGGGTTGTCCCAGGGGCGGCCGTAGAACTCGAACTCGGTCAGCCCCTGCGCATCGGACGTGCCGTACCAGGACCACCAGTTCGCGATCATGCGGTCGGCCTGCGCCGCCTTGAAGCGGTCGGTCTTGGTCGTGATCCAGGCGACCATCACGCCGCCATACGATCCGCCGGTGACGCCCATCCGCGTGGAGTCCACGTCCGGACGCGCCGCCGCGATGTCCACCGCCTTCATCAGGTCCTGATAGTCCTCGGCGAACCAGCGGCCGCGCGTCGAGAAGGTGAAGTCGGCGCCGTAGCCGCTCGACCCGCGCGGGTTCGTGTAGAGCACCATGAAGCCGGCCGCCGCGAGGTTCTGCGTCTCGTCGAACCACTGCTCGCCGTACTGGCTGTGCGGACCACCGTGGATGTACATCACGAGCGGGTACTTCCGGCCGGCCACATAGCCGAAGGGCTTCATCATCCAGCCCTCGATCTCGAGGTCGCCGACCGACTTGTACGTGAAGCGCTCGGCGTCCGACCACGCGATCTCGGCGTTGAGCTTGTCGTTGAACCCGGTGAGCTTGCGCTCCCCCTTCCCGTCCACGCCGGCGATGAAGAGTTCGGTCGGCTTGTCCACGCTCGTGGCGACGAACGCGACCTGGCGCCCCTGCGCGTCGTAGGTGAAGCCATTCATCTTCCGCCGGCCACCGAGGACCTCGCGGCGGGTGCCGTTGCGCGGATTGATCAGGAAGAGGCCGCTCGACCCGCCGATGTCGGCGTTCATCGCGATCTCGCCGCTGGGCAGCCACTCCATCCCGGCGGGCTCGTAGCGCCACCCCTGCGTGAGATTGGTCGGAGTGCCGCCGGTGACGTCGATGACGCCGAGATGCGCGTTGGCGGTGCGTCCTGCGCGATGCACGAACGCGAGGCGTCGGCCGTCGGGCGACCAGGTGAGGTCGCTCTCGGTCCCGGGGAGCGCGGCCACCTTGCGCGGTGTGCCGCCGCCGACCGGGATCACATAGATGTCGGCGTCGTTGCGCGGGGCCTCATCGCGCACGCGGTCGTACGGCAGGAGCGCGATCGAGTCGGCGATCGCCTGCACCACCGAGTCGGGACGCAGGTCCACATCGCCGATGAAGGCGATCCAGCGGCCGTCGGGCGAGACGACCGGGCTGCGATGCGAGTAGCGCGTATTCGTGAGCTGCACGCGCTTGGCGCCGGGCGCCTGCGTGAAGAGCTGCTGCGGCCGGACGACCGGCGCCTCACGCGGACCGGCGAGGAAGCCCTGGCCATTCGCCTTGTAGCGCGTCTGCGTGATGTGCCGGCCGTCGAAGCGCGCTGGATCGACCGGCTTGGTGATCGCGTCGTACGGGGGACGCGAGATCGGTGCCATCCGGCCGAAGGGATCGGTCGGGCGCGGCCCGCCGGCTGCGCTGTCCGGCGGCGTCGGCGGCGTCGCGAAGACGGCGAAGCGCCCGTCGCGCGTCCACGAGCCCGACGGGTAGTCGGCGACCTGCGTCGCCTCGCCCGACGGCGCGTCCATGCGGATGGCCCAGACCGGCCCGGTGCCGCCCGCGCGCTGCGAGTTGAAGAAGAGGTACTTGCCGTCGGGCGAGAAACGCGGGCCCGAGCTCTCGGTGCTCGGCGAGGTATAGCGCATCGGCTCGCCGCCGGCGGCCGGCACCACCCAGACCTCCTGATGCCGCTTGTTCTCGCGCTCATTCACGGTGGTGACCGTGAAGGCGACGACCCGGCCGTCCGGAGACATCGCCGGCTGCGAGAGGGTGGTGAGACGATGCCAGTCGTTGGGCTGCATCGCGCGCGGGGCCTGCGCCGAGAGGGCCGTGGCCGCCGAGAGGAGCATCACGCCGAGCGCGGATGCTCTCGCGGTGCGCGGGACGAGAAGTGTCAGGGTGCGTCGCATCGGAGCTCCGGAACGATGAAGGGTCCCCGCGCCGGTCGCGCGGAGACCCCCAACTTACGTCTCAGTCCGGCAAGGCGCTGACGGTCACGGCGTCTCCACCAGCAGCAGCCGCAGCACCTCGCGAGACACGAACGCCTCGACCTCGGCGCGGTCGCCGTCCAGCATCCACGCCTTGCGCGCTTGGTCCGCGACCCGCACGATCGCCACGCCGGTCCGGTATTCCGTGATGGGCGTCGTCGTCACGATCGGCGCGTACCGCGGCGGTCGTGGTTCGACACACGAGGCGGGCGACGACACGCCGCACCGGCGCGGCAGGATCACCTCACCGCGGGGATCGGGGCGTGAGACGTAGTAGACGTGCGGGCGCGCCGTGATGGCCACGGCGAGCAGGAACTCTGCGGAGTCCCTCGGCACCTCGCGCCATCCGTTGCCGCGGAGGACCATCGCCGCGCTCTCGCGCAGCGATTCGAGTGCGGGATCCGCGGGCGAGCCGTCCTCGGTCGCCGAGATGTTGCCGAAGATCTGGCTCGGCGCGGTGAACGCGTACGTCGCCACCGCGGGAAGGGCGACGAGCACCTGGGCACCCGCGACGTGCGGCAGGTTGATCGCGCCCGGCGCCTCGCCGCCGGCCACTGCCTGACCGCGGGCGGCACGCGGACGAACCCGGGCGGCCGGCGCCGCCGAACTCGAAGCGCACGAGGCGAGGAGGATCGTGAGCGCTGCGCCGAGGAGCACCGGCCGGAGGAGGTCGATCGACGGACGCACGGAACTCCCCCTGATCGCGAGCGGGTGGAAGCGATGCCCTGGAGGAGCTACCCCCGTCGCGGGGCCGTGTTTCTCCCGGCTCGGGACGGGGACTCAACTGCTGGTCACCACAGAGAGCACAGAGAGCACAGAGGAACAACCACGCCAAGCAAAGCGACTGCCTCTTTGAGGGGTGTGGCGGACAGATCCGACCGCCTCGCCCTTCTCAGGAGGCGGTTGCAGTACCGGCAGTGGCCGTTCCTCTGTGTCCTCTGTGTCCTCTGTGTCCTCTGTGTCCTCTGTGTCCTCTGTGTCCTCTGTGTCCTCTGTGTCCTCTGTGG
>JANNLH010000077.1:0-28415 GCA_031396725.1 Gemmatimonadaceae bacterium
GGCGTGGCGGACGACTCTGTCCGCCACGCCCCCTTTCATAGCCGTTGCAGTCCTCTGTGTCCTCTGTGCCCTCTGTGGTGATTCGCCGTTCGGCCCGGGCACCGATCTCTCTCCTAGGGCCAGAGCCACCCGAAGATCCCACCGATCACCAACCCATACATCAGCGCATCGATTGCCTGCAGCCCGAAGCTCTTCCAGGGCCGCGCGAACCAGATCGACTCGGCGATCGTGCCGAGCGCATACGTCATGAAGCCGATCGTCCCGGCGATGCGGAACACCTTCAGGTACTCCGTGCCCGGAGCGAGCGTGTGCCAGCAGACGTACGCGATGAAGACGGAGATCAGGAGGTTCGTGAGGGCCGTCTTCAGCATCATCGGTCCCATCGCCGGCATCCCGGCCGGTGCGATCGTCACGTACGCGATCGGCCCGCGCTCCATCTTCGCCTTGCGTTCGGGGTCCGACATCGCGCCGGGGTCCCCCATCCACGGGAGGGCGTAGAGGCCGGCCCCGGCGCCGCTCGCCCGCAGGGCGTCGCCGACGGCGTCCTCGTTGGGGAGTTTCGCGAACTCCTTCTTGTGATGGGGCATCACGGTCCAGACGAGGGCCGAGATGATCCAGACCGCCAAACCACTGAGCAGGATGGGTTTCCATAGCTCCATCACGAACTGCATCGGGCCTCCGGGGGGGAAGGAAACGACCAGGACAGCGCTGAACAGTCTGGCTCCCCGGCGGTTCGCGCAATATCCTAGGGTCTGATGCGCCACCCCATCCCTGATGATTCCGAGGCCCTCCGGCGCGAAGTCCGCGTGTCGCAGGCGGTCGCCCGCGTTCGGCAGCTGCCGACCGTGTTCGTGGCGAACCCCCTGCTGGCCGCGTTCATCGCGGTGGTCTATTGGGACGAGGCGTCGCACGGCCTGCTGATCCTGATGGTGGCGGCGATGTTCGTGCTCTGGACCCCCGCCGCGCTCAGCTGGCGCCGGCTGCGGCACAAGGTGCGACCGACGCGGGTGAGCGTCGGGAACGAGCGGCGGGCGATGATCTTCTCGGGGACGGCCGGCTCGCTCTGGGCCTTCGCGGCGGCGGCGCTCTTCCCGGTGGGCGGGCCGGCCGAACAGGCCGCACTCGTCATGATGATGGCGGGACTCTGCGCCGGCTCGGTGGCGTTCTTCTCGTCGTCACCCGTCGCGTCGATGTCGTTCTACCTGCCCTTCATGCTCACGCTGCTGGTGCAGGCGGTGACCTTCACCTCGACGGCGAACCCCGTCCTCCCCTCGGCGATCGCCGTCTTCACGCTCTGCGCGCTGCTCTTCACGCGGACGAGCTGGTTCCAGTTCGTGGAGAATGTGCGGATCCTGGTCGACCGGGACCGGCTGCTGCAGGAGGCCAAGGAGAGCGGGGTCCAGCTCGAGCTGATGCTGAGCCGGATGTCGGACCTGGCGATGGTGGACGAGCTGACCGGACTCAAGAACCGGCGGTCGTTCTTCGATGCGATCGACTCGGTGATCGCGGCCAGCCGCCGCCGCGGGAAGCCGGTGGCGCTCGCGCTGCTCGACCTGGACCACTTCAAGGACGTCAACGACACGCACGGGCACGTCGCGGGTGATGCGGTGCTGCGCGAGGTGTCGAAGCGGATCGAGGACACGCTGCGGCAAGAGCAGATCGTGGGACGCATCGGCGGCGAGGAGTTCGCGGTGCTGCTGCCGGACACGACGCCGCCGCAGGCGCTGATCGCGATCGAGCGCGTGCGGAAGGCGATCGGGGACCGTCCGTTCGAGCTGCCGTCGGGGATCGCGGTGGAGGTGACGATCTGCGGCGGGATCGCGGCGCTGGCGGACGGCGCGCCGGTCACGGCGGCGCTGCAGCAGGCGGACCGGGCGATGTACCGGGCGAAGGCGCTGGGGCGGAATCGGATCGAGGTGTTCGGGGATGTGGAGGATGCGGTCGGGGCGAGATAGACTCCCGCTCACCTCTGGCTCTTACGGCAAGTGCAGATTTGAGATGGGAGATGTGAGATGTAAGGTGTTTCGTGTCAGGCTGATACGCTCAGTCTGACATCATTTGTTTACTGGCGGCCCAGATCCCGCGACTCGCTCACATCGGCTTGCATCCTCTCCCATCTTCTCCGGCGCGCAGGCTGGCGTCGCAAGACCTCGAGCGCATTCGGCGACGCGGGGGGAACGCTCTGAATCCTCGCGCGTTCTTTGATTCTCCCGGCATTCCCGACTAGATTCGTCTTCATTATGAGCGCATCGATCGAATCGCTGGTCAATAAGGAGTACGCGTACGGCTTCGTCACCGACATCGAGTCGGACACGATCCCGCGCGGACTCACCGAGGACACCGTCCGCCTCATCTCCGCCAAGAAGGACGAGCCCCAGTGGCTCCTCGACTGGCGTTTGAAGGCCTTCCGGCGCTGGCAGACGATGACCGAGCCCCACTGGGCCAACGTCACCTACCCGAAGATCGACTACCAGGCGCAGACCTACTGGTCGGCGCCCAAGAGCGTGAAGCCGCTCCAGTCGCTCGACGAGGTCGACCCCGAACTCCTCCGCACCTACGAGAAGCTCGGCATCTCGCTCACCGAGCAGAAGCGCCTGACCGGCGTCGCCGTGGACGCGATCTTCGACTCCGTCTCGGTCGGCACCACGATGAAGGCCGAACTCTCGAAGGTCGGCGTCGTCTTCTGCTCCTTCGGCGAGGCGGTGCGCGAGCATCCCGAGCTCGTCCAGAAGTACCTCGGCTCCGTCGTCCCCTACTCGGACAACTTCTTCGCCGCGCTCAACTCGGCCGTCTTCTCCGACGGCTCCTTCGTCTACATCCCGAAGGGCGTGAAGTGCCCGCTCGAGCTCTCGACCTACTTCCGCATCAACGCCGCCGACACCGGGCAGTTCGAGCGGACGCTGATCGTCGCCGACGAGGGCGCCTCGGTCAGCTACCTCGAGGGGTGCACGGCCCCCAAGAGAGCGACCAACCAGCTCCACGCCGCGGTCGTCGAGATCGTCGCGCTCGACGATTCCTCGGTGAAGTACTCGACCGTCCAGAACTGGTATGCCGGCGACGAGCACGGCGTCGGCGGCATCTACAACTTCGTCACCAAGCGCGGCAAGGCGATGACGAACGCGAAGATCTCCTGGACCCAGGTCGAGACCGGCTCGGCGATCACCTGGAAGTATCCCTCGGTGATCCTGCAGGGCGACAACTCGGTCGGTGAGTTCTACTCGGTGGCGGTGGTCAACAACATGCAGCAGGCCGACACCGGCACGAAGATGATCCACATCGGCCGGAACACGAAGTCGACGATCATCTCCAAGGGCATCAGCGCCGGCCGCGGCCAGAACTCCTACCGCGGACAGGTGAAGGTGCTCCCCAAGGCCGAGGGCGCCCGCAACTACACGCAGTGCGACTCGATGCTGATCGGCAACAAGTGCGGGGCGCACACCTTCCCGTACATCGAGATCGCCAACAACACGGCGACGCTCGAGCACGAGGCCAGCACGTCGAAGATCGGCGAGGACCAGATCTTCTACTGCAAGGCGCGCGGCCTGAACGCCGAGCACGCGATCAGCCTGATCGTCGCGGGCTTCTGCAAGGAGGTCTTCAAGGAGCTGCCGATGGAGTTCGCCCTCGAGGCGCAGCAGCTGCTGGGGATCTCGCTCGAAGGCAGCGTCGGATAGCGGCAGAGGGGAGATGGGAGATGTGAGAGGTGAGGCAACGGCCCCGCCACGACACACCTTCCAGCGAGCCCCCTCACATCTCACATCTCCCATCTCACATCTGCAGTCCATACACATGCTGAAGATCACGAACCTCCACGCTTCTGCGAGCGGCAAGGAGATCCTCAAGGGGATCTCCCTCACCGTCAACGCCGGCGAAGTGCACGCCATCATGGGCCCCAACGGCTCCGGCAAGTCCACCCTCGCCCAGGTCATCGCCGGTCATCCCGGCTATGAGGTGACCAGCGGCTCGATCGAATACCTCGGGCAGGACCTGCTCGAGATGGACGCCGAGGTGCGCGCGCAGCAGGGCGTCTTCCTCGCCTTCCAGTATCCGGTCGAGATCCCCGGCGTCACCAACGCCTACTTCCTCCGCGCCGCCTTCAACGAGCTCCGCAAGGCGCGCGGCGAGGAGGAGGTCGACCCGATCGAGTTCCTCGACATCATGGAGGAGAAGCTCAAGCTCGTGGAGATGGATGCCACGATGATGCAGCGCTCCGTCAACGCCGGCTTCTCGGGCGGCGAGAAGAAGCGCAACGAGATTCTCCAGATGGCCGTGCTCGGACCCAAGCTCGCGGTGCTCGACGAGACCGACTCCGGACTCGACATCGACGCCCTGCGCATCGTCGCCGGCGGCGTCAACAAGCTCAAGCGCCCCGAGAACGCCACGATCGTCGTCACGCACTATCAGCGCCTGCTCAACTACATCGTCCCCGACCAGGTGCATGTGCTGGCCGGCGGACGCATCGTGAAGTCGGGCGGCAAGGAGCTCGCACTGGAGCTCGAGGCCAAGGGCTACGACTGGCTCCTGGAGCCGGTGGGCGCGTGACCGTCACTGCGCCCTTCTCCGACCAGTTCTCCGCCTTCGCCTCAAATGGCGGGGGCGAGGGCCCGGCCTGGCTCCCGGCGCTGCGCCGGGAGGCATTCGACCGCTTCAGCGCACTCGGCTTCCCGACCACGCGCGACGAGGACTGGCACTTTACCTCCGTCACGCCGATCGCCGAGCGGACCTTCAAGTCGCTGCGCACGGCGCCGACCACACTGACGCTGAAGGACCTCGAGCCTTGGCTCGTCGACCCCTCCTGGCACCGCCTCGTCTTCGTGAACGGCCGGCTCGAACCCGCGCTCTCGCAGTTCGCCGAGCTCCCCGCCGACGTGCAGGTCGCCCCGCTCTCCGAGCTCCTGCGCGAGGAGCCGGCCTGGGTCGAACAGCACCTCGGCCGGCTCGCCGGCTTCGATCGCGCGGCCTTCACCGCACTGAACACTGCGTTCCTGCAGGACGGCGTCGTGATCCGCGTGCCCAAGGGCGAGGTCGTGGACGCCCCGATCCACATCCTGCACATCGTGGACGCGCAGGCGTTCGGCGCCGCGATGCACCCGCGCCTGCTCGTCGTCGCCGAGCCGCTGGCGCAGGTGATGCTCGTCGAGAGCTACGCCGGCATCGGCCAGGGCGCGTATCTGGTGAATGCGGTCGCCGAGGTCTTCGTCGGCAACGGCGCCCGCGTGGACCACTACAAGGTCCAGCGCGAGAGCACCGAGGCGTTCCATGTCGGCACCGTGCAGGTGACGCAGGGGCGCGACTCGGTCTACCACTCGTTCTCCTACGCGGCCGGCGCGGCCCTCTCGCGCACGAACGTCTACACCAAGTTGATCGGCGAGGGGGGCGAGGCCCGGCTCAATGGGCTCTACGTCCTCGACGGCGCGCAGCACGCCGACCACCAGACCTTCGTCGAGCACCTCGCCGAGAGCTGCGCCAGCCGCGAGCTCTACGCCGGGATCCTCGACGGCCAGTCGCACGGCGTCTTCAACGGCAAGGTCTTCGTCGACCCGATCGCCCAGAAGACCGACGGCAAGCAGACCAACAAGGCGCTGCTCCTCTCGCCGCAGGCGCGGATCGACACCAAGCCGCAGCTCGAGATCTTCGCCGACGACGTGAAGTGCACGCACGGCGCGACGGTCGGCCGGATCGACGAGGCGGCGCTCTTCTACCTGAAGAGCCGCGGCATCGGCGCCGAGAATGCACGGTCGCTGCTGACCTACGCCTTCGCCGCCGAGTCGCTCGAGACGATCGAGATCGACGCGCTGCGGCTCGAGCTGGAGCGCGCGGTGTTCGAGCGCTTCACCAACACACGGCTCGAATAGTCACCCGATGGCCGATGCCGCCCTCGACGCCCTGTACCAGGAGGTCATCCTGGACCACTACCGGCGGCCGCGGAACTTCCACGCGATGCCGGAGGCGAGCTGCTCGGCGGACGGGAAGAACCCGAACTGCGGCGACCAGCTGACGGTCTGGCTGCGCTTCGACGGTGACAGGGTGGCCGATGTCTCGTTCCAGGGCGTCGGCTGCGCCATCTCCAAGGCCTCGGCCTCGCTGATGACGCAGGCGGTGAAGGGGAAGTCGCGCGAGGAGGCGTTGGCGCTCTTCGAGCAGGTGCGCGGCCTC
The DNA here is from genome assembly GCA_031396725.1 of Gemmatimonadaceae bacterium. Lineage (GTDB taxonomy): Bacteria > Gemmatimonadota > Gemmatimonadetes > Gemmatimonadales > Gemmatimonadaceae > Pseudogemmatithrix. The sequence continues at coordinate 6,157 of JANNLH010000077.1, forward strand.
GTGACCGGGGAGGCCGCCGATGCCGCGTCCGAGAAGGCGCTCGGCCAGCTCCGCGCGCTCGGCGGGGTCTCGAAGTTCCCGATGCGCGTGAAGTGCGCGTCGCTCGCGTGGCACGCGATGAAGTCGGCGATGGACGGCGCCGCGCCGGCGGGTGCGGACGCCGCAATCCCATGAACGCGGACGCCGACGGCTTCGTCCGGCTCGGCGGCATCGCAGTCCCGGACATCGCTGCCGGGACACTGCACATCGCGACGCTCCCCAACGGCACGCGCCTCTGCGTCGGCTCGCATGAGGGTGCGCTGTTCGCGGTGAAGGACGAGTGCCCGCACGCCGAGTTCCCGCTCTCGGAGGGCACGCTCTACGCGAACGGCGAGCTCGAGTGCTGCTGGCACGGCGCCAGGTTCGACTGCCGGAGCGGCGCGGTGCTGCGCGGCCCGGCGGAGGACCCGCTGGTGCGCTTCGAGGTCGAGGTGCGCGAGGGGGCGCTGTTCGCCCGGCGCGCGGCGGCGGTGCGCTCGTGAGCCCGCGCGTGAACCCGCGGACGGGTGCGCTCGCTCCGCGCAGCGACTTCCCGCTGCTCGCCGGCTCGCCGGAGCTGGTCTACCTCGACTCCGCGGCCACATCGCAGAAGCCGCGCACGGTGCTCGACGCGCTGACGGCCTACTACACGCACACCAACGCCAATCCGCACCGCGGCGCCTACGCGCTCTCGGCGGCGGCGACGCAGGCCTACCACGACGCCCGCGCGCGCATCGCGCGCTTCCTAGGCGTCGCCGACGCCGACACGCTGATCCTGACGCGCGGCACGACGGAAGGCCTGAACCTCGTCGCGACGGCGTGGGGGCGCGCCAACGTGCACCGCGGCGACAACATCGTCGTCACGCGGATGGAGCATCACGCCAACTTCGTCCCCTGGCAGCAGCTGGCGCTCGCGACGGGAGCGGAGTTCCGGATCTGCGAACTCGACGCCTCGGGAGCGATCGACCTCGCGCTGCTGGCGCGGCTCGTCGATGTGCGCACGAAGGTCGTCGCCTTCGGGCATGTCTCGAATGCGCTGGGCACCATCCATCCGGTCGAGGCGATCGTGGCGGTCGCGCGCGGTGGGGGGAATGCGCTGGTGGTCTGCGACGGTGCGCAGGCCGTACCGCACCTCGGGGTCGGCGTCGACGCGCTCGGCGTGGACGCCTACGCCTTCAGCGGCCACAAGCTCGGCGGCCCGATGGGAATGGGCGGGATCGTTGTGCGCCGCGCGATCCTCGAGGCGATGCCGCCCTACCAGTTCGGCGGCGACATGATCGAGTGGGTCGACGACCACGACACCACCTGGAACGCGCTCCCGCACAAGTTCGAGGCGGGGACACCGAACGTGTCCGGGGCGGTCGGGCTCGCCGCGGCCTGCGACTATCTCGACGCGCTCGGGATGGCCGCCGTGCGCCGGCACGAGGTCGCGCTCACCGCCGCCGCGATGCGCGCGCTCGCCGGCATCCCCGGCGTGACACTGCACGGGACCGCGACGGCTGAGGGACGCAGCGGGGTGGTCAGCTTCAGCGTGCAGGACGTGCATCCGCACGACGTCGCGACCGCGCTCGATGTCGAGGGTGTCTGCGTGCGCGCGGGGCATCACTGCGCGCAGCCGCTGATGCGCGCGCTCGGCGTGCACTCGACCGTGCGGGCGTCGTTCTGGATCTACAGCACCGAGGCGGACGTCGAACGGCTCGTGGCGGCCGTGCGCGCGGCGCAGTCGCGCTTCGCGATCGCCTGAGTCCATCGCGGCGGTCGCGCCGCCGCGGGTGAGCGTTACCGCAACGGCGTCCCCGTGAGCCGCGCGAATGCCGAGTCGCGCCGGAGTCCCGCGAAGTCGCGCCAGGCGAGGCCGTGGAGCCAGGGCCAGCGCCGGTAGCCGTAGCGCAGCGCATCGCGCATGTGGCTGCGCGCGGACTCCGCGTCCCCGCGTGCCGCGGCGATCCGGGCGAGCGCGACCTCGCGGTCGGCGCGGTCGTAGGGCGGCGGGGCCGGCAGGCGGTCCATCGCGCGAAGGTCGCCGGCGCGGACGCCAGAGACGGCCGCGATCTCGGTGAAGGTCGCGCGGTCCGTGACCAGCGACGCGCGCCGCGTCATCAGGTCCCGCGCCTCGGCGAAACGTCCGAGATGATGCAACAGCGTGCCGTACCAGAAGAGGTGCCCCGCCAGCTCGGGCTCCTGCTGCAGTCGCGCCCTGAACCAGGGTTCGGCCCGCGCGAAATAGCGCGCGCCGACCGCCGTGTCGCCGTGCACGGAGAGCTCCTCGCCCGCCACGACCAGCATCGACCCAAGCGACCAGTAGACGTGCGGCGGGAGCGTGTCGGCGGCGGCGAGGAGCGAGTCCAGCGCACGCACATTGCCCGACGCCGCGAGCGCGCGCGCGCGAGCAGCGTCCACGCGACCCGCGTGTCCGGGTGCCGCCGGCGCATCTCGCGCGCGGCCACGACCTCGGCCGTGTGCTCCCCCGTCAGGTGGAGCGCGTGGGCGTAGTTCGTCCAGTACGAGGGCCAGCCGAGCATCGCGCCGCGGTCGGGATCGAGGGTCGCGAATCGGGTCCGCGCCTCGGCCGGCCGCCCGAGCCAGAACGCGACGACGGCCGCGTCGAAGGCGGCACGCGACTCGGGGGCGATCGACGCCGCGCGCGATGCCGCCTCGAAGGCCGTCGCCCCCTCGCCGTCGTAGACGGCCCGCAGGAAGCGCCGCAGCGCGTCGTGATAATCCGAGAGCTCGGTGCGCCGTGAATCGAGGATGCCGAGCAGCGTGTCGAGCAGCGGATAGCGCGCCTGGTTCCACGCCGCCTGCGCCGCGTAGACGACTGGGGGGATGAACCCCGAGTCGAGCGCGAACGCGCTGCGGAAGCCGTCGAGCGACTCGCCGTACCGCTGGGCGTTGAACTGTCCGAGCGCGCGCTCGAACGCGCGATACGCCTCGAAGGTCGGCGGACGCTCGAGGATCGCGGCGACGCCGGTGAAGCGCGGGTCGCGGTGCGCGGCGAGTCCACCCATCACCCGGTCGCGCACCTGGCGGATGGCGAGCGCGGCCGAATCGCGCGGGACCGTGACCGGCTCGAAGGCGGCGAGGAGCGAGCCGCGCCGCGCGTCGCGCACCTCGACCTGCAGCGAGAGCGCATCCCCCGTCTCGAAGAAGGTCCCGGTCACCACCGTGCCCGCGCCGAGACGTTCGCGCAGAGTGGCGACCGGGTCCTCGGCGCCCTCGACCGCGTGGAGCACCGCCGACCAGGGCACGACGCGGAAGAGCCCCGTCTCGTGCAGCCCCTGCGTGATCCACGCGCCCGCGAGTCGGCCGCGGATCGCGTTGCTCGAATCGGCGGACTCCACCCGGAAGGGCGCCACCGCGATCGGCATCGCAAGCTCGTCCGCGGAGACTCTCGTGGGCGTGCGCGTGGCGAGCCAGCCGCCGGCGACCACGACCGCCACGGCGGCCACGGCGGCCACGGCGGCCACGGCCGGCCAGCGCGAACGGAACGCTCGGCGCAGCGGCGGGACAGCGGGCAGGTCGCGGTCCGGCGTCCCGCCCCCGGTCATGATCGCGTCGAGCGCGGCCACGAGCGTTCCTGCGTTGCGCGGCCGTTTGTCGGGATCGGGCGCGAGGCAGCGGTGCACGAGCGTGACGAGTGTCGGCGGGATCCCCGAACGGGCGCTCTCGAGGTCAAGCTGGGTGTTGCGGCCGCCGAGCAGCATCTCGACCGCGACGAGCCCCCAGGCGTAGATGTCGGCGCGATGATCCACCGCGCGTCCCGCCGCCTGCTCCGGCGCCATGTACCGCGGCGTCCCGATCGCGAAGCCGACGCCGGTGATGCGGTCCTCCTCCGGTGTGCGCTCCCACTGCGCGATGCCGAAGTCGAGCAGGAAGGCGTGGTCGCCGGAGCAGAGGACGTTCTCGGGCTTGAGGTCCCGGTGCACCACGCCCGCCGCGTGCGCGTGCATCAGCGCGTCGGCGATGTCGCGCAGCAGGCGCATCGCGTCCATCACCGGCAGCTCGCCGTGGCGATTGATCCGCTCGCGCAGCGTCTCGCCGGGAATGCGCGGCATCACGAAGTAGAGGAGCCCGTCGGCGTCGCCTGAGTCGAGCAGCGGCACGATGTGCGGGTGCGCGAGCTGCGCCGCGATCCGCACCTCGGCCTCGAAGCGATGCCGCCCGACCGAGGCGGCGACGTCGGGGCGGAGCACCTTCAGGATCACGTCGCGCTGGTGCTTGAGCTCGTGCGCGATGAAGATCGCGCCCATCCCGCCGCGGCCGATCTCCTCGTCGAGCTCGTAACGGCCGGCGAGCGCGCGCGCGAGCCGTGCGACGAGCATCTCGTGCGGACTGCTCGGGTCGTCGCCGGCCACGAGGGTCTGGTCGAGGAACCCCTTCGTTTGCGCCGCATCGAGCATCCGGCGCAGCTCGGCGCGCAGCACGGCGTCGTCCCCGCACTGCGCGACGACCCAGGCGTCGCGCTCCGCGACCGGGACGTCCAGCGCCGCGTCGAAGAGCGCCGACAGCCGCGCCCAACGCTCCGTCCCGTCGCTCACGTCAGAGGTCCGCGGCGATCTGGGCGTGCAGCCACGCGCGCGCCTTCGCCCAGTCGCGCTGCACCGTGCGCGTCGTGACGCCGAGCGTGGCCGCCACCTGGTCCTCGGTGAGCCCGCCGAAGAAGCGCAGTTCGACCACCTTGGCGAGACGCGGGTCCAGCGCCCCGAGCCGCTCCAGCGCGTCGTCGAGCGCCACCATCGACTCGGCGTCGGGGGCCGCAGCGTCGGCGTGCTCGCCGAGCGTCACGAACACCTCGCCCTTTCCGCGTTTCGCCGCCTTCCGCTTGCGCGCGTGGTCCACGAGGATCTGCCGCATCGCGCGCGCGGCGATGCCGAGGAAGTGCGCCCGCGAACCCGCATCCGGGTTGCCGCCGCGCGCGAGCTTGAGGTAGACCTCGTGCACCAGCGCCGTGGGCTGCAGCGTGTGCGCCTCGAACTCGTGCGCGAGCAGGAGGTCGGCGGTCTTCCGCAGCTCCGCGTAGACGAGCGGGAAGAGCCGGTCGATCGCGCCGGCGTCGCCGGCACGCAGCGCCGCCAGGGTTCGCGTGACCTCGCCGGCCGCACCGTCCGTCGCGGCGTAGTCTGGGGTCGTCATGATCGCGTCGGAGAGGAGGAGATGGAACCTTCCGAATATACCCGTCCCACTGGCGCGCGCCCCACCCGTTTCCTGCTCCGGACTCGTGGACGGGATCGGGCGCCGGGTGCATCTTCAGTCGATGATCCCTTACCCCATCCGAACGATGCGCATCCGTCGTCCACTCCAGTCACTTCGCACCACGGCCCTCCTCGGCGCGATCACCCTGGGCACCGCCGCCGCACTGGCCGCCGCGCTGGCCTCACCGCTGGCCGCCCAGCGCACCGAGAAGCCCGTGCTCCACGGCAAGCACTGGGTCGCCGTCACCGGCAAGCCCCTCGCCGCCACCGCCGGCGCGATGATCTTCCAGCAAGGGGGCAACGCCGTTGACGCCGCGGCCGCGATGTTGGCCGCCGTCTGTACGATGTGGGACACCCTCGGCTGCGGCGGCGAGACGCAGGCGCTGGTCTATCACCCCGGTCTCAAGAAGGTCATCGGCATCAACGCCCTCGGGATGGCCCCGACCGGCGCGACGGCCGAGTTCTACAGGGGGAAGGGCCATCGCTTCCCGCCCGAGTTCGGGCCGCTGGCCGCGGTGACGCCGGGCACGCCGGGCGGCCTGATGACGATGCTCGCCGAGTACGGGACGATGTCGCTGGCGCAGGTGCTGGCGCCGGCGATCCAGATGGCCGAGGAGGGCTACCCGATCGAGGCGCAGCTCGCCAACGGCATCGAGTCCAACAAGCGGCGCATCAAGGAGTGGAAGTACTCGCCCGCGGTGTTCCTGACGCATCCGGGTGAGGCACGCGAGGCGCCGAACGCGGGCGAGATCTTCAAGCAGGCCGACCTCGCCGCGACCTTCCGCAAGCTGGTCGAGGCCGAGCGGCGGGCCCTCGGCGCGAAGAAGTCGCGCAAGGAGGCCATCTACGCCGCCTACGACCGGTTCTACAAGGGCGACATCGCCGACGAGATCGTGCGCGGCGTGCAGGAGCAGGGTGGGCTCTTCACCAAGGCCGACCTCGCCAACTGGAAGGTGATGATCGAGGAGCCGTACAGCACCAACTACCGCGGTATCGACGTCTACAAGCTCCCGATCTGGCAGCAGGGTCCGGCGCTGCTCGCGTCCTTGAACATCCTCGAGAACGCCGACCTGAAGTCGATGGGTTACAACAGCTCGCAGTACATCCACACGATCTACCAGGCGATGAACCTCGCCTTTGCCGACCGCGACTTCTATTACGGCGACCAGTACTTCCCGCCCGAGGAGCCCGTGGCGGGATTGATGAGCAAGTCGTACGCGAAGGCGCGCTGGGCGCAGATGAGCCAGGACAAGAACGACGCCGCCGTGCGGCCGGGCGATCCCTATCCGTTCCAGAACGGCACCAACCCCTTCACCGAGCTCCTCTCGAAGTGGTCGGTGACCGGGCCGCGCACCGACAGTGCGGCGCGCGCACCGACGCCGGGGGACGATGCGGCCTTCGATGAGGCCTTCACGCGCGGCACCACGAGCATCCAGGCGGCGGACAAGAACGGCTGGCTGGTCTCGATCACGCCGAGCGGCGGCTGGGTGCCGGCGGTGATCGCCGGCCGCACCGGGATCGGCCTCTCGCAGCGCGCGCAGTCGTTCGTGACCAGCGCCGAGGACGGTCCGTTCAACGTGATCGAGCCCGGGAAGCGCCCGCGCGTGACGCTGACGCCGACGATCGCGCTCAAGGACGGCCAGCCCTGGATGGCGTTCTCCGTCCAGGGGGGCGACACCCAGGACCAGGACCTGCTGCAGTTCTTCCTCGCGATGGTGGAGTTCGGGCAGACCGTGCAGCAGGCCGCCGAGCACCCCGGGTTCCACTCGTATCAGATGCGGTCGAGCTTCGGCGCGCACGAGGCGCGTCCGGGCCGGCTCCAGCTGAACGAGCGGATCCCCGACTGGGTCCGTGACGACCTGCGGCGTCGCGGCTACGCACTCGAGTTCGCGCGCTACACTTCGGGGCCGATCACCGCGATCTGGCTCGACCGGAAGCACGGGTCGCTCTGGGGAGCGGCGAGCAACTTCGGCGAGGATTACGGGATCGCCTGGTGATCCCTCGGTGACCGCCGGTTGACCCCCGGTCCGGGCCGCGACCACGATGTGACGTGCGCCGTTGCCCGGGCCCTGCCGAGAGCGTCATCTTGCACGTATGCCACTCACCGCGCGGTCACTCGCCAGTCGGCTGATGTTCGTCCTGGTCGCGAGCCATCTGCTCGCGCCGACGGCCGCGCACGCCTACATCGACCCGATCTCCGGGAGCATCCTCCTCCAGGCGCTCGTCGCCGGGGCACTCGGCGCGCTGCTGAGCATCAAGCGCGTGGGATTCGCGGTGCGGGCCTTCTTCTCTCGCATGAAGAAACGGCTGACGGGATGACTGGATCGCGGGTCGCGAGTTCGTTCCGTGATCCGAGCGGCTTCCTCTACACACGGGACGGCGTGCTCCTCCGGCAGGTCCAGCCGGGCTACGCGGAGCACTATGCGCTCCTCAAGACGAGCGGCCTCTACGACGCGCTGATCGCCGCGCGGCTGATGGTCCCGCACGAGGAGATGCCGCTCGAGCTGGCCGAGTCGCCCGGCGCGGCCCACGTGCTGCGTCCCGACCAAATCCCGTTCGTCTCGTTCCCCTACGAGTGGAGCTTCGGCCAGCTCCGCGCCGCGGCGCTGCTCACGCTCGACGTGCAGGCCAAGGCGCTCGAGCACGGGATGATCCTCAAGGACGCGAGCGCGTACAACGTGCAGTTCGTCGGCTCGCGTCCGGTCTTCGTGGACACGCTCTCGTTCGAACGGCGCGCGGAGGGCGAGCCCTGGGTCGCCTACCGCCAGTTCTGCCAGCACTTCCTCGCGCCGCTCGCCCTCGCGGCGCGCATCGACATGCGGCTGCGCGACCTGCTGCGCCGCTATCTCGACGGCATCCCGCTCGACCTCGCGTCGGCGCTGCTGCCGCGCTCGACCTGGCTGGCGCCTTGGGCGCTGATGCACATCCACCTGCACGCGCGCTCGATCGCGCGCCACTCCTCCACGCGCACGGCAGCCCGCAGCGCGCAAGCCAGCGCGCAGGCGAAGGTGAGCCGCGCCGGGCTCGACGGGCTCGTCGCGCACCTGCGGAGCGCGGTCGAGGGCCTCCGGCTGCCGACCGCCGGCACGGAGTGGGGGGACTACGAGTCCACGCACGGATACGGCCAGGCCGAGCACGTCGCCAAGCACTCGCTGGTCGCACGCTTCCTCGCGACGGTGCGTCCGGGACTGGTCTTCGACCTCGGCGCCAACACCGGCGAGTACAGCCGCATCGCGCGCGACGCCGGGGCGCGCGTCATCGCGCTCGACGGCGACCCGGTGGCGGTCGAGCGCGCCTTCGAACGGCTCAGCGCCGAGAAGGACGAGCGCATCCTGCCGCTCTGGATGGACCTCACGAATCCGAGCCCCGCGCAGGGTTGGGGGCATCGCGAATGGCCCTCGTTCGAGGCGCGCGGCCCGGCCGACGTCGTGATGGCGCTCGCGCTGGTGCACCACCTCGCGATCGGCAACAACGTGCCGCTCGTCGGCGTCTCCTCGTTCCTTGCGCGGCTCGGCAAGCACCTGATCCTCGAGTGGGTCCCGAAGGAGGACCCGCAGGTGCAGCGACTCCTCTCGAGTCGGCGCGACGTCTTCGACCAGTACACCGAGGCGGGACTGCTCCGCGCGATCGCATCCGACTTCGACGTCGTCCTGCGCGAGCCGATCCCCGGCAGCACCCGCGTGCTCTTCCTGCTGCGGCGCACCGCCGCGCCATCGTCCTGATGCGCCCGGTCCTCTATCCCGCGCTGGTCGCGGCGTGGCTCGTGCTGGTGCAGTGGCGCCAGGCCGGCGCGTCCACCGCCGCGCTGACGGATCTCCTCACCTCGCTGGCGGCCGCTGTGCTGCTCGCGCTCGCCGGCTGGATCGCCGCCATCCCGCTGACGCCCGACCGCGACCGGCGCGCATTGCTCGCGCTGCTGCCGGTGCTCTGGGTCTCGCTCTACAGCACCTTCGTCGCATTCGCCGGCAGCCTGATGCCGCTGAGTCCCGCCGAGGCGCCGATGCTCTGGACGGTGCTGCTCTTGCTCGTGGGGGTCGCGCTGCGGCGTGCCCCCGTGCAAGCGATGGTGACGCGGACGCTGACGATCGCCGTTGCGCTGCTGCTGGCGCTGCAGGTCGTCGCGATCGCCGGCGAGCTGCGCCCCCCGGCGCCCGCACCCGTCGCCGGCGCGGCCACGCCGCGCTCCGCCGAGCGCCCCGACGTCTATGTCATCATCCTCGACAAGTATTCCTCCAATACCTGGCTGCGCAAGGTCTATGCGTACGACAACGGGCCGTTCGAGGACTCGTTGCGGACGCTCGGCTTCTTCGTGCCGCGCGCGTCGCGCACCAACTATGCGCACACCGGGCTCGTGCTCGCGTCGATGATGAATGGCCGCCCGGTGCACGAGATGATCACCGAGCCGCGCAGCCGGTGGCCGGCGATCTACGAGAAGCTCGAGGCTGCGCGCGCCTGGGAGTTCTTCAAGGCGCGCGGCTACCGCTTCTTCTTCTTCTCGTCCACCTATCCGGGCACGGTGAAGAACCGCAACGCCGACCGCACGATGGCGCGGCCGGTGCCCCAGCCGCCGCGCCCCGCGCTCACCACCTGGCGCAATCACGCACCCTTCAGCACCATCCGCACCGCGGTCTGCCTTCGCGTGAAGTGTCCCGAGCGCGCGCGCGTCGCGCAGAAGCTCTTCCCCTATCCGCTCGAGTCGTCGAGCGACATCGAGTGGAAGTTCTCGACCCTGGCGACGCTGCCGGACAGCGCGGGGCCGATCATCGCCTTCGCGCACATCCTCGCGCCGCACGAGCCCTTCCAGTTCGACGCCGGGTGCCGCCACCTGCCGCCCTGGTGGCCGAACACCGACGCCGGACGGGACGCCGAGGTGCGAAAGGCCTACGCCGCGCAGGTGAACTGCGTGAACACGATGGTGCTGCGCACCGTGAGCGCGCTGCTCGAGCGGTCGATCGTCCCGCCGGTCATCCTCATCCAGGGCGACCACGGGCACGGCCGTCTCACGCGCGACGCGATGCTGGGACAGAAGGTCCCGAGGTCCGAGCTCACGCCTGACCAGCTGCGCGAGCGCCTCGACGTCTTCGCCGCCTACCGCGCCGACGGGCTCGAGGGGCAGTGGTACGAGACGATCTCGCCGGTGAACGTGCTCCCGCTCCTGCTCAACGCCCGCTTCGGCGCCGGCTGGGCGCTCAACGCGGACCGTTCGTGGTGGTCCGACCATTTCGCGGACCCGCTGCGTCTCGAGCCCGTGACCGACGCCGAGCTCGGCGCCGGGGTCCGCGGTGTCACCGGGGTCAGCAGAGGTGCACGGCCATCGCCTTGAAGCTCGCCACCACGGCGATGCCGGGGGCGAGGGCGAGTTCGTGCGCCGACCGCGTGGTGAGCGCCGCGACCAGCGGCACGCCGCGCACATCCACCGTGACGCGCGTCAGCGCGCCGAGCGTCTGCACCTCGCTCACGCGGCCGGCAAAGCGGTTGCGGGCCGAGTCGTGCGTCTGGTCGCGCGCGAGCGTGATCTCCTCGGCGCGGATCACCGCGTGCCCCGCCCCGGTGGCGAAGTCGCCGACGGCGTAGAGCGTCAGCCCCTCCGTCTCGAACGCGAACGCCCGGTGGCCGAGCGCGAGCGCGGTCGGCGGATCGTCGATCCAGTCCGGCGCGGCCTCGCCCATGTCGCGCGCCACTCCGGCGAAGACGTTCTCGGCGCCGAGGAACTCCGCCACGTAGGGTGAAGCGGGGCGCCGGAACACCTCCGCCGGCGTCCCCGCCTGCAGCACGCGCCCCGCGTCGAGCAGGATCGCCTGGTCGCCGAGCATCCCGGCCTCGGCGAAGTCGTGCGTCACCTGCAGGGTGGTGAGTCCCCACGCACGGTGGAGCGCGCGCACCTCGCGGCGCACGATCGTGCGGCGTCGCGGGTCGAGCGCGCTGAAGGGCTCGTCGAGCAGGAGCAGCTGCGGACGGCGCGCCAGCGCGCGGGCGAGTGCGACCAGCTGCCGCTCGCCGCCGGAGAGTCCGCGCACGTCGCGCGCGAAGAGCGCGGTGACGCCGAGGCGCGCGGCGGCCTCCTCGGCGTGCGGTGCATCGGCCGCCCCGTAGGAGACGTTCTCGCGGACGGAGAGATGCGGGAAGAGGAAGGCGTGCTGGTAGACGAGGCCGACGCCGCGCGACTCCGGCGGGAGGCGCTTCGCGTCCGCGCCGGCGATCCGCACCGTGCCCGCGGTCGGCGCGAGGAGACCGGCGATCACCTCGAGCAGGGTCGTCTTCCCGGAGCCCGCCGGGCCGATCACGACGCCGTACGCGCCCGCGGTCAGCGCGAACGAGACGTCCGCGAGCGTGAAGCGCCCCTTCTCGGCGCCGACGTGCTCGAGCGCGATCACCGGTCCTCCCGTCGCTCGGTGCGGAGCGCCCGGAGCAGCGTGAGCGGCACGAGGGCCAGGATCGCGAGCGCCGCCGCGACCGGCAGCGCCTCGGCGAGCCCGAAGCTCGTGAAGCGGTCGTAGCTGAGGACGCTCGCGACTTTCGGGTTGTAGGTGAGGATCACGATCGCCCCGAATTCGCTCACCGCGCGCGCCCACATCACGACGGAGGAGGCGAGGAGTCCGCGCCCCGCGAGCGGCAGCGTCACGCGGCGGAAGGCGCGCCAGGGCGAGTCGCCGAGCGTGCGCGCCACGCCCTCGTAGCGCGCGTCCACCTTGGCGAACGCCTCGCGCGCACCGCTCACGAAGAGCGGGGCCGAGACGAAGAGCATCGCCGCCACGATCCCGACCGGCGTGCCGACGATGCGGAGCCCGAGGTCGAGCGCGGCGCCGCCGACCGCGCTCTCGCGGCCGAGCAGGAGGAGCAGCGCGATGCCCGCGACCGGGTGCGGGATCAGCAGCGGCAGGTCGAGCAGCGCGGAGAGCACGGCACGCCCGGGGAACTCGCGTCGTGCGAGCAGGTAGGCGAGCGGCGTGCCGCCGACGACGCCGAGCAGCGTCGCGATGGTCGCCGTGAGGCCGGTGAGCGCGAGCGAGCCGCGGAGCTCCGCGTCGCTGCCGAGCCGCCGCAACCCGTCGGCCCCGCTCACACCGACCAGCTCGAGGATCGGCGCCGCGAGGAAGAGCAGGAGCGCAGAGCCGGCGAGCGCGGCGACCACGCTCGCAAGGCGCTGCGCGGCGCGACCAGACGACCTCACGGGAACCCCGGGATCGGCGCGCCGACGACCGTCGGCACGGGCAGCGCGTCGAGCCCCTCGGCGCGAAGGATCGCGCGACCCGCGGGCGAGGCGAGGAAGCGGGCGAAGCGGAGCGCGAGACCCGGGTGCGGCGCGCGCCGCGGGATCGCGAAGGCGTAGATGATCGGCTGGCCGGTGAAGGTCACCGAGTCGCCGGCGCTCGCGCCAGCTCGCGCGCCGCGTACGCGCACCGTCGCGGTCGCGTAGGCCGCGGCGAGGTCGGGGGCGCTCAGGTCGATCTCCGGCGGGAGCGTCACGTGGCGGAGGCCGGTGGCGCGCGCCATCGACTCGTACGACCAGATGTAGTCGAACTCCCCCGCCTGCAGGAGCCCCACGAGGTCGGCCTCCTTGGGGCGCACGTTGCGCGGCGGACTCGCGGTCGCCAGCCGCGCCGCGAGACCCGCCTCGCCGTAGTGACGCTCGGCCAGCTGCCAGACGAGGAGCGTGCGGTAGCCGTTCGGGTCGAGCTGCGGATCGGAGCGGCCCACCTCGACGCCGGGCCGCAGCGCGATCCGCCACCAGGTGTCCGGCCCCGCCTCGGACGCGAAGCGCGAGCGGTCGGTGTAGGCAAGCACCATCCGGTTCCGCGCGAAGAGCACGTGGCTCCCGACGTGCTCCGGCGCGAGATACTGCGGGAAGACCTCGGCGTCGGCGAGCGCGACGAGGTCGGGGATCTTGCCGAGTTCGGTGAGCTTGCGCGCCGTCTCGAGCGAGCCGGCGCTCTCCTGCTCGACGCGGACCCCTTCGCGCCGCGCGAAGCTGTCGAGCACGGCGCGCAGGGGCCGCGCGAGACTGCCGGCGTTGTAGACGACCAGGGGGCCATCCGCGGTCCGGCGTTCGCCGCCGCATGCCAGGGATACCGCGAGCGCCGCGAGCACGCAGAACGAAGGGGAACGCATCGCCCGTAGTGTCGCGAGTCGCGGGACGCGGCACCAGTGCGACCCCGTCCGTATATTCCCCCCCGTCCTCTCTCCCCGGGCCTCCATGACCGATCTCGCCCTCGATATCAGGGGCGTCTCCAAGCGCTACGCGGAGCACGTCGCGGTGCGTGAGCTCTCGCTGGCCGTCCCGCGCGGCACCGTCTACGGGCTGCTCGGCCCCAACGGCGCCGGCAAGACGACCACGATCCGGATGATCCTGAACATCATCGCGCCCGACACCGGCACGATCACGCTCTTCGGCAAGTCGCATCGCGACGGCGGCGTGCTCGACCGGCTCGGCTACCTCCCCGAGGAGCGCGGGCTCTACAAGAAGATGACGGTGCGCGACGTGCTGCGATTCCTCGCCGAGATCAAGGGCGTGAATCGGCGGACGGCGGACCCGAGGATCGACGAGTGGCTCGACCGGCTCTCGCTGCGGACCCCCGAGAAGGACTGGGGGAAGGCGAAGGTCGAGGAACTCTCGCGCGGGATGCAGCAGAAGTGCCAGTTCATCGGCACGCTGTTGCACGACCCCGAGCTGGTGATCCTCGACGAGCCCTTCAGCGGGCTCGACCCGATCAACGCGCAGGCGCTCAAGGACACCGTGGTCGAGCTCCGCCGGCGCGGCAAGACGGTCATCTTCTCGACCCACCTGATGGACAACGCCGAGCGGCTCTGCGACTCGGTCTGCATCATCGCCCGCGGCGAGAAGGTGCTCGACGGCACGGTCGCGTCGGTGAAGGCGGAGAACGCGGGGCGCACGGTGGCGCTGGCGCTCGAGGGCGGCGCGACGGAAGGGGTGGCGGCGGTGCTGCGCGACCGCACCCTCGTCGAGCGGGCCGACGACCACAACCGGTACTTCGAGATCGAACTCACGGCGACCGGCGACCCGCAGGTGCTGTTGCAGCGCGTGCTCGCGACCGGCGCGCGGATCCAGCGATTCGAGCGGGTGCAGCCGTCGCTGCACCAGATCTTCCTCCAGCGTGTCGGTGCCAAGGGCATCGAAGAGGGGATGAGCGGACATGGCTAAGCTGCTGGCGGTCATCAAGCGCGAGTACCTCGAGCGCGTCCGCAACAAGTGGTTCGTGATCGTGACGATCTTCGGGCCGCTCTTCTTCGCGGTCATCATGGTGCTGCCGGCGTACCTCTCGGTGCGCGGGATCCGTGATGCGCGCGTGGGCGACGTGCGGATCGTCGATGCCACCGGCACCGGGCTCGGCGCGCGGGTGGCCGAGAAGCTGGCGACGCCGGGGCTCCAATCCCCGGCGCCGACTCAGACCTTCCGGATCGACACCGTCGCGCCGAACGACGTCGCGGCGCTCGAGGAGCGGCTCGTCGCCGAGGTCCAGGCCAAGACGCTCACCGGATTCCTGATCCTCGAGCCGGCGACGCTCACGAACGCGACGGCGCGCTACGCCGGGCGCAATGCATCCTCGGTCGGGGAGAACGAGCGGATCGAGTCGGCGCTCCGCTCGGCGCTGCTCGGGCAGCGGCTCGAATCGGCGGGGGTGCCGGCCGAGACCGCGGAGTCGATCACGCGGCTCCGCGTGCGGGTCGCGACCGAGCGCATCACCGACCAGGGGAAAGGCGGCTCGGGGGGCGCGAGCGCCATCCTCGGGTTCCTGATCGCCTTCCTGCTCTACATGAGCATCATCCTCTACGGCCAGGCGATCCTGCGCGGCGTGCTGGAGGAGAAGACGACGCGCGTGGCCGAGGTGATCGTCTCGAGCGTCAGCCCGGATGTGCTCCTCGCCGGCAAGGTGATCGGCGTGGGCGCGGTGGGGCTCACGCAGTACCTGGTCTGGATCGGGAGCGGCATCGTGCTCTGGGGCCAGCGCGGCCGGATCCTCGCGGCGATGGGCGTCGAGGGGATGCCGCCGATGGTCTTCCCGACCATCGAACCGATGGTGCTGGTGGCGTTGCTGCTCTTCTTCGTGCTCGGCTACACCTTCTACGCCTCGCTCTTCGCGGCGGTGGGGGCGATGGTCGGGAGCCAGGAGGAGGCGAACCAGGCGGCCCAGCCGGTGATGATGCTGCTGGTCTTCTCGATCATCTTCGTGCAGCCGGTGATGACGAATCCGACGGGTCGGCTGGCGGAGGTGATGAGCTGGCTCCCCTTCTCGGCGCCGATCATCATGCCGATGCGGATGACCGCGACCCAGGTGCCGACGCTGGAGATCGTGGGGTCGCTGGTCGGCCTCGCGGTCGCCTGCTTCGCGGCCATCTGGCTCTCGGCGCGGATCTACCGGGTGGGACTGCTGATGTACGGGAAGAAGCCGAGCATGAAGGAGCTGGCGCGGTGGATACGACAGGCGTGAACAGAAAGGAGCGAGGAGCGAGGGCGAATTGGGAAGAAGAAGGTGGAAAGTGGAGAGTTGAAAGTGGAAGGGGGATCGGGCTCGGGCCTGGTTCCCCTTTCCCCTTTCCCGATTCCCCTTACCCTATCCCCATTCCCCTCTCTCCGTTCCCCTCTCTCTCTTCTCCTCGCTCCTTGTAAACGCCCCCTCCCCCACCGGCATCTGATCCTTTGCCCGTGCCCCCCTCGCCCGCCTCCGTGCCGTCCCCTGACGGGCCCTCCGCCGACTCGCCGGCGGAGATCCGCGCGGCGCAGGCTGGGGATGCGGCGGCCTTCGAGCGGCTGTATCGGCGGCACGTCGGTCGGGTGCACGGGCTGGCGCTGCGGCTCACGGCCGACCGACGGCGCGCAGAGGAGCTGGTGCAGGACGCCTTCGTGCGGGCGTGGGAGAAGCTGGGGACGTTCCGCGGCGAGAGCAGCTTCGCGACCTGGATGCACCGGCTCACGGTGAATGTCTTCCTCGTCGCCGACCGGGCCGAACGCCGGCGCGGGGGGCACGAGGAGACGCGGGACGAGCTGCCGGAGACCGGCGCGGGACTCGACACTGACGCGCTCGGACCGGAGGGACGGATGGACCTCGAGCAGGCGATCGCGCGGCTGCCGGCCGGGGCGCGCACCGCGTTCGTGCTGCACGAGCTGCAGGGCTATTCGCACGACGAGATCGCCGCGCTCTCTGGCGTGGCACCGGCGACGATCCGCGCGCAGCTCTTCCGGGCGCGCCGCAAACTGATGGAGGCACTGGACCGATGAACGACCTGACCCCCGACCTGACCCCCGACGAGACGCGCCGGCTCCGCGACGCGGTCGCCGCGCTCCCGGAGAGCGTGGACCCCGAGCGCGACCTCTGGCCCGACATCCGGGAGAGGATCGAGGCCACGCGCGTCGTGGCGCTCCCGCGCGAGCAGTTCGCGCCCCACGCGCCGCGTGCGCAGCCCGCGCAGTCCGCGCAGTCCGCGCATCGCGGCCCGCGCGTCACCTGGCCGCGGCTGGCGGCGGCCGCGGCCGTGCTCGTGCTCGCGTCGGTCGCACTCACGCGCTGGATGACGGAGCCGGCCGTGCAGACGATGGTGGTCGCTCCCGCGATGGACAGCGCCGGCACGGCGCGTGCCGCGGTCTCCTTCGCCTCCTTCGACTCCTTCGAGCGCACCGCGGCCGACCTCTCGGCCACGCTCGATCGGCGCGCCGGACAGCTCGACCCGGCCACGCGCGCGGTGCTCGAGCGGAGCCTGCGGACCATCGACCAGGCGATCGCCGAGGCCCGCGAGGCGCTCGCGGCCGACCCGGCCAGCGCGGCGATGCGCGGCTTCGTCGAGTCGGTCTACCGGCAGAAGGTGGACTTCCTGCGCCGCGCGAACGACGTCGCGGCACTCCGGGGCACCTAGCGATGCGGACGCTCCTGACGGGCCTCCTGGGCGCAGCGCTGGCCCTCTCCTCGGCCGGGGCGCAGCAGCCGGTCGACCGGCGCTTCGCGCTCAGCGCCACGGGCTTCGTGAAGATGTACAACTTCACGGGCAGCATCCGGGTCGTGGGCTGGGACAAGGACTCGGTCGTCGTCGCCGGCACGATGGCGCGGGGGATGCGGTTCTTCGGCGGCGGCAGCCGGGAGGCGGTGAAGCTCGGGGTCGAGGGCGAGGGGAGCGGCGCGGACGCGACCGCCGACCTCGTCGTGCACGTGCCGGCGACGGCGAACGTCTGGGTGCGCGGCGCCGCCACCACGATCACGGTCGAGGGGCTGATCGGCTCGGTGGACATCGGCTCGGTCGCCGGCGCGGTGCGCATCACCGGCGCGCCGCGCGAGCTGTTCGCCGAGACGATGGACGGCACGCTCGAGATCGTCGGCTCGCCGGGCGTCCTGCGCGCGAAGACGGCGACCGGCGCCCTGCGCTGGCGGGGCGGCGGCGCCGAGGCGACGCTCACGAGCGTCAGCGGCGAGGTCACCACCGACGGCGGCTCCCTCGGCCGCGCGCGCGTCGAGACGGTCTCCGGGAACGTGCTGCTGCTCGGCGCGCTGCGTCCGGACGCGTCGGTGACGGTGGAGTCGCACAGCGGATCGGTCACGCTCCGCGTCCCGCGCGACGTCCCGATGCGGCTGACCGCTGACGTCGTGTCGATCTCGGGCGTCGGAATCGCCGGCAAGGCGACCGCCCCGGCCGGCCGCCGCAGCGACCCGCGCCTGCTCGACTACAACAAGCCGAAGCCCGGCGGTCGCGCGGCGGAGGTGAGTGTCAGATCATTCAAGGGCGGGATGGAGCTGAGACAGTAGCAAGGAACAAGGAGCGAGGAGCAAGGAACGAGGAGCGAGGAGCGAAGAGTGAGGAACGAAGAACGAAGAACGAGAAGCAAGGATGAGCGGACGGCCGCTCGCCGCTTTCCCCTTTCTCCTTTCTCCTTTCTCCTTTCTCCTTTCCCCTTTCTCCTTTCTCCTTTCCCCTCGCTCCTCGCTCCTTCTTGCCTTCTACTGCGCCTTCTCAAACGCGCTCTCCAGCTCCGCCGCGATCGCGTCCACGCTGCGCCCCTCGATCTGCCAGCGCTCGACCATGTGCACGAGCTTGCCGTCCTTGAACAGCGCGATCGAAGGGGAGCTCGGGGCATAGCCCGTGAAGTACCCGCGCGCCTGGCGCGTCGCGTCGGCGTCGTTGCCGGCGAACACCGTGTAGGCCGCGTCCGGCTTGTGCGCCGACTGCAGCGCCGCAGCGACCGCCGGGCGCATGTTGCGCGCCGCGCAGCCGCAGACCGAGTTCACGATCACGAGCTGCGTGCCCTTCGCATCCTTCAGCGCCGCGTCCACCGCGTCGGCCGTCCGAAGTTCCTGCACCCCGAGCCGCGTCAGTTCCTGGCGCATCGGGGACACCATCCGTTCGTCATACATCATTGCTGCTGCTCCTGTTGGATTTCTGTTCGCGCGTCAGCGCGAGGATCGCCGCCTGCGGCACCACGAGGTAGCGATCGCCCTCGAAGGTGATCTCCACCGCCGCCTTCCTGAAGAAGAGCGCGTAGTCGCCGACGTGCGCCTGCATCGGGACGTGCCGCGTCTCCTTCGAGCCCGTGATGCGCCAGGGCTCGTCGAGGTGATCGCTCACCTCGGGGAGCGGCGTGCCGGGACCGGTCGCGACGATCGTACCGCCCTGCACCGCCTGTCCTTCCACCGCGGTCGCCGGCAGGATGAGTCCGACCTTCGACCGCTCCTCGCCCTCCTCGAGCTGGATCAGGACACGGTCACCCACGACGATCAGTTCCTTCCGGCCTTTCCGCATACGGGACAATTTAGCTCTACTTCACCAGGAACAAGCGGTCCTGACGGCGGATCGCCCACTTCGTGCGCCCGTCCGGGCCCACGATCGCGTCCTCCTCCTGGGCCATCCGCACCGCCTGGCCTCCCCATTCCGCCACCGGGGTCGTGGCCTGCAACTCGATCGAGTACCACATGTTCGGGATCACCTTCGCGTCGCCGCGCCCGGGCACGCCCTCCTGGTAGTCCCAGAGGCCGATCGGCGCGCCCGAGCCGTGCCCGTGCTTCCCGATCGGGTGCGAGTAGACCGTCCCGTTGATCCCGGCGGCCTTCATCCGCGAAAGTGAACTCGCGAGGATCTCGTTCCCGGTGCGCCCGGCGCGCAGTTCCTCCATCACGATGTCCTGCAGCCGGTTCGCGTTCCGGAGCGCGGCCGTGAGCCCCGTCGGCGCCTCGGTCTCCCCCGGGAGGAGCACATAGCCGTTGTGCTGGGTATCGGTATTGAGCCCGAGCGCGGTGATGCCGACGTCGCAGTGCAGCACGTCGCCGCGCTGGATGACCGGGTCCTCACCGAGCGCCGCGCCCGCGACGCCGCGCCGCTGCACGCTGACGCTCGGCTGGAACCAGGTGCCGAGCCCGAGGTCGTTCACCTGCTGACGCCACCACCAGACCGCGTCGCTCGTGCGCGTCACGCCCGGCTTGATCACCGCCTCGGAGAACATCCGCTGGGTGAGCGTCCAGACGAGTTCCTGCAGCTTCGCGTAGAACGCCTCCTCCTCGGGGACGCGCGCCGCGATGAAGTCGAGCGCGAGTCCCTCCGCCGGCCGGAAGCGCGACGCCCACTGCGGCCCGAGCGCCTCCGTCATCCCGTCGCGCTCGCCGGCCGTGAGGCCGTCGGTGAAGGCGAAGGTGCGCGAGACATCGATCGCGATGACCTTCGGCGCGCGCTCCTCGATCACCTGCTTGAGCGCCTGCCACTGCTCGTCGCCCCAGAGCTCGGCCTGGCGCCCCGCGTTCCCCGCGTCGGCGACCTTCATCGCGCGGCGGGCGTCGTAGAGTCCACCCTGCGACGTGCCGCCGAGCGCGATGCGCTCGATGCACGAGCCATCGCCGGGGTCGGTGCGGCCGGCGGCGGCGCAGCGGTCGAAGAAGACGTAGATCGTCCGTCGGCGCGCGGCGAAGGTGGTCGGCGAGACGAGGGACGAGAAGACCGGGTCCTCGTTGTACTCGCGCATCGGGATGACCCAGGCGTCCACGCCGTGCTTCCGCATCAGCGCGGGGAGCACGGTGCGCAGGCGCCGGTCGAGCCAACGTTGCTGCAGCTCGGCCTGTTCGCGCAGGGTGCCGAAGGGGCGCTCGGGCGACTGCGCGGCGGCGGGCCCGGCGATGAGCGCGGCGATGAGCGCGGCGACAAGGACCAGCAGGAGGCGGCGTTTCATGAGGTCGTGCCCGGTCGGCGTGGCAGGAGGATGAGGCGCACCACCGTGGTCACGGCGGCGAGGATGAGCGCGAAGAGCGTGATGCCGACGACGCGGAAGAGCAGGATGCGGGTCGAGGTGCTCTGCCAGTCCTCGAGCGTCGCCGTGAGGCTGCCGATGAGCTCGAGCCCCGCGAGCGTCAGGGCCAGGCTGACGGCGATCTCGGTGACGGCCTCGACGAGCGCGAAGAGCGGCGCGCGCCAGAGCCACGCCTTCACCGGGTGATTGCCGAGATGCAGCGTCGCCATCAGGAAGAGGAAGACCGCGCCGGCGACGAAGGTCCCCGCGATCCAGAGCCAGCGGTCACTCCATCCGTAGCCGAGCACCACCGCGCGGTAGAGCCGGAGCCCGGCCCCCGCGAGCACCGCCATCGCGACCAGCGACCGCGAGAGCTTGCGGATGAACCGCGGCTCCTCGAAGTGCGGGTGCGCCGGGGCGGGCTGGGTGTCGGTCATCCGTCAGCGCGTCGCGCCGCTCGTCGCGCCGCGTGTCGCGATGCACTCGATCTCGACGCGGGCGCCGAGGGCGAGTCCGTTGGCGCCGAGGGCGCTGCGCGCCGGGAATCGGCCCTCGGTGAAGTAGGTGCGGTAGACCGCGTTCATCCGGTCCCATTCGGCCATGTCGGCCATCATGACCGTGCACTTGACGACCTTGTCCATCGACGAGCCGACGGCCTCGAGCACGCGCTTGATGTTCTCCATCGTCTGCCGCGTCTCGGCCTCGATCCCGCCGGGGACGACGGCGCTTCCGCTGGCCGACGCGTCGGTGCCGATCTGCCCGGAGAGGAAGAGCAGCTCCCCGACGCGCACGGCCGGCGAGAAGGGGCGCGTCGGCGCGCCGAAGGGCGTGAGGTACTCGACGCCGGTCGCGGCCTCGGCCGCCCGCGCCGCTGCGGCCGTGGCGCCATCCGGCACGCTGCTCATCTCGCAGGCGGCGAGGAGCACGACGGCGGCGAGCACGGAGAGGGAGCCGAGCACTGGTCGCATCGGGATCACCGGAAGACGTGTCCGATCCGCGACCATCGGACGTCCCAGAAGCAGGGGATCGCCGCATCGCAGTTGTCGGCGTCGTAGGAGTAGTACACGAAGAGCGGGCGTCCGCGCACGTTCTGGCGCGGGACGAAGCCCCAGAAGCGGCTGTCCTTCGAGTTGTAGCGGTTGTCGCCCATCATCCAGAAGTGCGCCGGCGGCACGACGAGCGGACCCCAGTCGTCGAGCGTCGGCGCGCTCGGCGGGTCGCCGAAGCGCGAGCCGGTGATCTGCACCCGCTGCTGCCAGGAGAAGAGCGGCTGCGTCTCGTCGCCAGGCGCGCCGAGCGCCGTCGCCGCACCGTAGCCCTGCCGCTGCGGCTCGCCGTTGATGTGGACGACGCCGTCGCGCGAGTGGAGCGTGTCGCCCGGCATCCCGATCAGCCGCTTCACGAGGATCGGATTCGGGTCCCAGGGCTGGTCCACCTGGATCGGCGAGATGAAGACGACGATCTCCCCGCGCTGCGGCTCGGCGTACCCCGGGAGGTTCTTGTCGGTGAACGGGATGTGCGGCCCGTAGCGGAGCTTGTTCACGAAGAGCCAGTCGCCGATGAGCATCGACGGGATCATCGAGCCGGTCGGGATGCGATAGGCCTCGATGAAGAAGGTGCGGAGGAAGAGGAAGATCGCCAGCGTGCCGGCGAGCGACTTGAAGATCTCCCACGCCTTCTTGCCGTCGACGCGCGAGCCGCCTTTGCGGGCGGCGGCGACGGTGTTCTTGGGCTTCTCGGGAGCGGACTTCTTCTTGGCCACGGGGTGCGGTGTTCGGAGGTGTTCGGAGCTGTTCTGGTGCGGAGTGCGCGCGGGGATGATGGAATCTGCCCCGCGC
>JANNLH010000202.1:0-17999 GCA_031396725.1 Gemmatimonadaceae bacterium
GACCGGCGCGTGGTCCTCGACCATCCCGAGGAAGAGACCCGGCGGCAGTGCCGGCTTGGCGGCCGGACGGCCACCGCGACCCGGCGCGGAGCGATGTCCCATCCCGCGCGGCCCGGGTGCGCTCGGCGTGATCACCGGCGCGTGCGCCTTCTCGGCCACCGCCAGCTGGTCGGCGATCGTCGGCGCGCCGCTGGCCGCGGTGACCTCGAACGCCTCGCCCCGCTTGCGCAGGTCGAGCAGGCCGCCGTCGTGCGCGTCCTTGAGGATGCGGGCGAAGTTGCGCTCGGAGAGCGACTCGCTGTCGCGCCCGAGGAGCTGGAACGCCTTCACGCGCACCTGCTCGCTCGGCACCGGATCCTCGCCGCTCGCCACCGCGGCGACCGCATCGCGGACGAGCGCGAACGCCTCGTCGCGCGTGAGGCGGATGCCGGCGAGGCCGATCGTGGCGTCGGCCGCGTGACGCCGCGGCGCCGGTGTGTGTGCCGCCGGCATCTGGTGACGTGCCTCACGGGGTTCGTGACGCGCATCGGAACGCGGCGCATGACGCGGCGCGTGCGGCGCCTTGACCGGCAGGTCGGCGTCCGGTGCCTCGGCGACCAGGTCGGTCGATGCCGGCGTGTCGCCGCGCGCCGGACGATCCTCGCGGTCCCGTCCGCGGCCGCGGCCACGGCGGCCGCGACGACGGCCTTCGCGATCCTCCTTGTCTCCCTCGGCGCGCTCCGCCGGTGCTGCCGCGGCGACCGCCGCGAGGGGCGCCTCGCCATTCTTCCGCGGCGGGCCGACCTCGAGCTGGCCATTCTCGAGCTTGTGCACGTAGAGGAGCCCCTTCTGCGCCGCCTCCATGCAGAAGCGCGAGAACTTCGACATCCCGAGGTTCTTCTCGTCGAACGTCGCGTCGATCTCCTGCATCACCTGCTTGAGACGGTCGGACCGCATCACGTCGCCGTTCTTCTGCATCCGCGTGATCGCCACGGTGACCAGTTCCCACGGATCCCACTTCTTCGTGCCCGACTCGTCGCCGCTCTTCACGAGCCCGGCGAGCGCGTTGTACGAGTAGTACTCGTCGCAGTTCTGGACGAGCAGGTCGCTCGACGACTCGCGGATCCCGACGCCGATCACGTACTTGCCGTACTCCTTGAGCTTCAGCACGAGCGACGAGAAGTCGGAGTCGCCGGAGAGCAGGATGTAGGTGCCGATCTCGGGGCGCGTGAAGACGAGCTCGACCGCGTCGACCGCGAGCCGGATGTCGGTCGCGTTCTTCTTCGACGACCCGTAGGCCGGAGCGAAGATGAGGTCGATCGACGACTCCGAGAGCGGCACGATGTACTGCGGGTAGCGGCGCCAGTCGGCGTAGGCGCGCTGCACCGCGACCTTGCCGGAGATGATGGCGCTGCTGAGCAGGTTGCGGAGCTCCGTCTGCAGGTCGGAGCGGATCCCCATCGTGACGTTGTCGAAGTCGATGAGGAGGGCGGCATTCGGCGCGTGGGCGCTCGAGCCGTGGGTGCTGGCCTGCGGACCCCGGTGCAAGGGGGCCACCGCGGCCCGCGCGGGACGCGCGGTCGCGGAGAGGTTGGTGCGTGGGTGCATCTTGTCCTGGCGGAAAACGCCGGTAGAGTGGCCGCGGGACCGTGGGCCCATTTGCCCCGAGCGAACGCGCTCACCGACTCGTCCGGGCAAGCTTCTCGGGGCCCGGAGGACGCCTCTGGCGCGGACGACTCGCCCGCTGCGTGGGGAGCGCCCGGCGTGCCGATGGTCCGCGCCGAGGGCAGCGGATCATCGACGCGCTAAGCGCGTCCCAGCACCGTAAGGTAGTCGGACGGGGCGCAAATGTCAGTGGGGGCAGGACTTCCGGACCAGCGCGAGGGGGCCCGCGACGGTTAACTTGGGTGCGAAACCTCCCCCCGTTCCCGCCCCGTACGAGGCCACAGGTTCCTTCGACGTGAAGCACCCCCGCTTCCGGACCCGGCTGTTCCTCATCCTCGCGCTCTTCGCCTTCGTGCCCGCCATCGTGCTCACGCTCGGGTGGAGCGGGACGGCAGCCGGGGTCCTCCCGGTCCTCACCGGCACCGGGGCCTGGGAGCAAGTGGCCACGAGCGGCGAACGGGCGATCGAACTCGCCCGCACGCGCCCCGGCTCGCCGGAGGCCCTCGCCGCCCTTCGGGAGCACGAGGCACAACTCGGCGAGTCGCGGCTCCGCGCGCGCCAGTTCCGGTTCCTCGTCGAACGGGCGGTACCGGCGGTCCTGGTCGTGGGACTCCTCGTCGTGGCGCTCCTCACCCTGCTCGCCTCCCGCGTCGCGGGGCACCTGAGCCGACAGCTCTCGCGGCCGCTCGACGAGATCATCGGCTGGACGGAGCGCATCGCGCGCAACGAACGGCTGCCGCTGCCGGCCGAGGGCGAGGCGCGCGGCGCGCCGGAGTTCGGCGTCCTGCGGGAGCGGATGCGGACGATGGCGGCCGATCTCGACGCCGGACGGCTGGCGGCGCTCGAGGCGGAGCGCCTGAGCGCGTTCCGCGAGTCGGCGCGCCAGGTGGCGCACGAGCTCAAGAACCCGCTGACCCCGATCCGGTTCGCGGTCGCGAACCTGCGGCGCTCAGTGGCGCCCGAGCTGCGGGAGACGGTCGAGGTCCTCGACGCCGAGTCGGCGCGGCTGGAAGCGATGGCCAAGAGCTTTGCACAGTTCGGCCGCCTCCCCGAGGGACCGACGGCGGTGGTGGACCTGAATGAGCTGGCGCGTGAAACGGTCCGGACGTCGGTCCCGTCGGGCGTGCAGGTGGAGCTGCGGCCGGGAGCGCCCGCTTTGGTGCTGGGGCAGCACGACGCGCTCCAGCGCGCCCTCTCGAACGTGCTGCTGAACGCGGTCGATGCGGTGAAGGGCGGTGGCGGCACTGCCGGCACGAAGGGCGGCGGCCGGATCGTCGTGAGCACGGCGGCGGCCGATGGCGAAGTCGTGCTGGCAGTGCGGGACGACGGCGTCGGGATCGCGCCGGAGCAGCTGGAACGGATCTGGGAGCCGTACGTGACGGCGAAGACGGGGGGCACGGGACTCGGCCTCGCGATCGTGAAGCAGACCGTGCGCGCGCACGGCGGCCGGGTGGACGCCGTCAGCGCACCCGGCGAAGGGACGGAGATCCGCCTGCACTTCCCGTCGGCGGCGACGAACGTTTCGGAGCGTGATGGATGAACGAGGACATCTTCGCGATCGCGGCGACCTTCGGCACCGGGATCATCCTGGCCTTCGGGATCCCGCTGATGCGTGCGTGGATCCGCCGCAAGGACCGGGAATCGCTGCTCCAGCCGCCCAACCCGCTGACCGACGAGCGGCTCGCGCGCATCGAGCACGCGGTCGAGGCGATGGCGGTCGAGATAGAACGGATCTCCGAGGGCCAGCGCTTCGTCACGCGACTGCTCGCCGATCGCGAGTCGCCGCGCGCGGCGCTCCGGGCGACCGCCGAGCCCGAACGGCACGAGGCGCCGTGACCTCGCACTCCCGCCCCGCCGGAGTCCGCTGATGCCGTCGGTCCTGATCGTCGACGACGA
Organism: Gemmatimonadaceae bacterium; assembly: GCA_031396725.1. GTDB lineage: Bacteria > Gemmatimonadota > Gemmatimonadetes > Gemmatimonadales > Gemmatimonadaceae > Pseudogemmatithrix. Next base: position 3,541 of record JANNLH010000202.1, read on the forward strand.
GCCGAACATCCGCCGGATGGTCGGCGCGCTGCTCGGAGCCGAGGGGTTCGAGGTGCGCGACGCCGCGGACGCCCGGACCGGGCTCGAGCGCGCGATCGAGATGGAACCCGACCTGGTCCTGCTCGACCTGATGATGCCGGGCCCGACCGACGGTCTCGAACTCCTCGAGAGGCTGCGCGAGAAGTACCCCGACCTGCCGGTCGTGATGATGTCCGGACGCGCCGGGCTCGCCGACGCGGTGAAGGCGACGCGGCTCGGCGCGGTGAACTTCCTCGAGAAGCCGCTGACCCCCGAGGGCGTGCTGCTGGCGCTCTCCGGCGCGCTCGAACTGCGCCAGGCCCGCCGCGAGCGCTCGGCGCTGCGGGCCGACCTCGGGCTTGCCGGCGAACTCGTCGGCGACAGCCCTGCCCTGCGCACGGTGCGTGAGATGATCGCGCGCGTCGCGCCGACCGACGCACGCGTGCTGATCAGCGGCGAGTCCGGCACCGGCAAGGAGCTCGTCGCCTCGGCCATCCACGCGCAGAGCCCGCGCCGCGAGAAACCCTTCGTGCGCGTCAACTGCGCCGCGATCCCGCGCGACCTGGTCGAGAGCGAGATGTTCGGCCATGAGCGCGGCTCGTTCACCGGCGCGACCGACCGCCGGATCGGGCGCTTCGAGCTCGCGCACACCGGCACGCTGCTGCTCGACGAGGTCGGGGAGCTCTCGCCCGAGGCGCAGGCCAAGCTGCTGCGCGCGATCGAGGCGAAGGAGATCGAGCGTGTCGGCGGCGGACGCCCGATCAAGGTGGACGTGCGCGTGCTCGCGGCGACCAATCGCGACCTCGCCCGCGAGGTGCGCGAGGGCCGCTTCCGCGAGGACCTCTACTTCCGCCTGAACGTCATCCCGCTCTTCGTGCCGCCGCTGCGCGAGCGCCCGGGCGACATCCCGGCACTCGTCTCCCACTTCGCCGCCCTGCACCGGCGGCGCTCCGGCCAGGCCGCCCCGCAGTGGCAGCAGGATGCCGTGGACGCACTCGCGCGCTACCGCTGGCCGGGGAACGTGCGGGAGCTCGCGAACATCGTCGAGCGCCTCAGCATCCTCTTCGCCGGTGCGCCCATCGGCGTCGCCGAGGTCACGAGCGTGATCCCGGCGGGGGAAGCGACCACGTCACGTCCGACCGCGCTCCCCGACGGCGAGCGGCTCGATTCGGCGCTGAGCGAGGCGCTCGACGAGTACGAACGGCTGCTGATCACGCGGGCGCTCTCGGCGGCCAACGGCGTGGTCGCCGAGGCGGCGCGCCGGCTCCAGACCGACCGGCCCAATCTTTATCGACGGATGCGCCGGCTCGGGATCGCGGGAGCATCGGAGTGACCATGGTGACGATCGGGCGGACACGTTCCCGTTCGACACGCCCTGCGTCCTCTGGGTGACACTCGGACGAGCGCCGGGTACGAGGAGAGCGACGGCAGCGCGCCGTGCGGGGCGCCGCAGGTCGCGCCGGGGCAACACGTTGTACCACGTTGCGACGATCTCACGCGGGAATCGGGACCGGGCGGCACCGCCCGTGCACCCCGTGACCGCGTCCTGAACCGAACGGAGCCAGTGATGTCGAGAGTCCTGCGGGTCCTGTGGTGCCTGCTTCTCCTTGCGCTGCCGCTCGGCGCGCAGCAGCGGGAGGGTCGCGCCGCGAGCGTGACGGCGGGCGCGGTCAACATCTACAATGCGAGCGGCACGATGCGCGTGTCGGGTGCGCTCGACGTCGCGGCGGACCGGACGATCACGGGCGACGTCGCCGTGCTCAATGGCCCGGTGACGGTCGCCGGCCGCATCACCGGCTCGCTGGTCGCGATCAACGCCGACGTGCGGCTCCTGCCGGGCGCGTCGATCGGCGCCGACCTGCTCGTGGTCGGCGGTACGGTCACGCGCGACGACGGGGTGATCGTCACCGGTGAGGTGCGCACGCAGGCGGAACTCCTGCTCTACACGCTCGAGGGGGAGCGGCTCGTGCCCGAGGAGCGCGGCTTCGACTGGCGGCCCCGCTGGTCGGGCCCGGGATTCGAGGATCGCGGCGAGTCGTACACCGACCTCTTCTTCGTCGCGGCGCGCTCGTACAACCGGGTCGAGGGACTCTCGGCGAGCGTCGGGCCGCGCTTCCGCCGGCCGACCAGCTGGGGACGCGTGCAGGTCGAGGCGTTCGGCGTCGTGCGTTCCGCCTCGCCCGTGCGCTGGGACCGCGGGACGATCGGCCACGACATCCGCGGCGACCTCCGGCTCGGCGTCCGCAACGGCCTCGTGCTCGGCGCGCGCGCGTACGACGTCATCGACGCCGTGGAGTCGTGGCAGCTCGGGAACGACGAGGCCGGGCTCGCGAGCTTCGTGCTGCATCGCGACATGCGCGACTGGTACGGCCGGCACGGCGGCGAGGGCTCGCTCGGGGTGCGGGTGGGCGAGGAGATCTCGCTCAGCGTGGCCGTCGGGAGCGAGCGGTGGCGCAGTGTGGAGTCGCGGCGACCCTTCACGCTCTTCCGCGACAGCGATCCCTGGCGGGTGAATCCGAACATCGACCCGGGGAAGGTGGACCTCGCCTCGGTGCGGCTGCGGGTGGACACGCGCGACAAGCTGCGGTCGGCGTGGCTCGGCGGCTGGTTCGTGCAGGGCGACATCGAGCGCGGGCGCGGCACGATCGCGCGGGACCTCGGTCCGCTCCCCGGGATCCCGGTGGACGAGTCCGTCTCGTACACGCGCGGCTTCGTGGACGCGCGCCGCTACACGCAGATCGCGCCGGGCACGCAGCTCAACGCGCGCATCGTGGCGGGCGGCTGGCTCGGCGGGGACCGGCTGCCGCTCCAGCGTCGGCTCTCGATCGGCGGGCCCGGATCGGTCGAGGGCAACGACTTCCGCCGCTCCTGGTACGAGACCGACGTCTTCACCTGCGGCGGGATCGCCGAACGCGCGGGACGGCCGACGCTCTGCGACCGCATCGCGCTGGCGCAGCTCGAGCTCCGGCAGGGGTTCGACGTCCACATCCTCCGCAACGACCGCGACGACGACTGGTGGCGGCTCGGCATCAACACGCGCGGCGCCTGGGTCCTCTTCGCCGACGCCGGACGCGGCTGGACGATCGACGACGGGGCGCCCGGCATCCGCAATGACCGCGGGCTCCCGCCGCTCTCGAGCTTCCGGACGAGCGTCGGGGCCGGACTCGACTTCGGCGACATCGGCGTCTACGTGGCCAAGTCGACGAGCACGGGACGCGAGCCGCTCAACGTCATCGTGCGGCTCGGGCGGCGATTCTGAGGAGACCCCTGCGCCCCCTTCTCGGCGCGGCCGTCGCCGCGGCGATGCTGGGCACACCGCTCGCATCGCCCGCGGCGCAGGCGGCGCCCTCCGTGCGGGTGGAGCGTCCGGGCGTCGAACTCCAGCTGCCGAATGCATCGCGCCTCACGGTGGAGGGGCCGGTCGTGCGCTCGCGCGCGATGCTGGGCGACCCGCGGATGCGGGAGCTGCTGCAGAGCGGGTTCCCCGCCCGGCTGCACTACCGGGTGGAGCTCTGGGGGGACGGCCGGCTCTTCGACGAGCTCACGCGCACCGCGGAGTGGGACGTGGTGGTGCGGTTCCTCGGCGTCGAGCAGACGTACGAGGTCCTGCAGATCGTGAGCGGCCGGCCGCTCTCGCTCGGCGCCTTCAACCGGATCGAGGACGCCGAAGCGGCGGTGTCGCGACCGCTGCGCGTGCCGATCACCGCGCCGCGCGGCGACCGCCGGTATTACTACCAGGCGACGCTGCAGGTGGACGTGCTCTCGTCCTCGGACCTCGACGAGGTGAATCGCTGGCTCCAGGGGGAGCTCTCGCCCGCGGTGCGCGGGGAGCGGAATGCGGGCACCGCCTTCGCGCGCGGCGTGCGCTCGCTCACCTCCCGCCTGCTGGGAGGAGAGCGGCGCCAGTACGCTACGCGCTCCGCGTCGTTCCGTCCGCGTCGATGACGGTCGGGGCGTCGGCGCGCGCGCGCGCCTGCCGTTCGCGCACGACGTCGCTGCCGTAGAAGAGCTTGATGTAGCGCGCCTGCGTCGGCGTGAGCCGGCGCACCGCCCACGAGAGATGCACGAAGTGCGGCTCCACCGGCTGGTGCAGCAGGTGCATCCCGCACTCGGCGACGAGGTGGTTCGCCTTGCGCGTGTTGCAGCTCGAGCAGGCGGTCACGACGTTCGTCCACACATTCAGGCCGCCGCGCGACATCGGCACCACGTGGTCGCGCGTGAGGGATTCGCGCGGGCGCAGCTCGTGCGTGAACCGGGCGCAGTACTGGCACCGGTACCCGTCGCGCGCGAAGAGGAAGGTGTTCGTCACCTGCCGGCGGAAGCGCCGGGGGACGTGCACGAACTTGCGGAGCCGGATGACCGCCGGGTGCGGGAGCGCGAGATGCTCCGAGCGCACGGGACGTCCGCGATCCGCCTCCACGATCTCGGCCTTGCCGTCGATGACCAACCGAAGGGCCCGCTTGAGCGGGACCATCGTGAGGGGCTCGAAGGATGCGTTCAGCGCGAGACAGCCGACGTTCACACCCACCTCCAGAAGGACCCGGCCGTGAGGGCGCCGGGTGAGGGGACGACGGAAGCTAACGGGCCGTGCGCGCGCTGCGCCACTGCGCCAGGCGGTGGGCCGCCGCATCGACGCGCGCCGGCACGGCGGGATCGAGCCCCGTCACGACCCCCTCCCGCACCCGCACCTCGCCCGCGATCACGACCAGACGCGCCCGCGCGGCGCGCGGCGTGGAGACCAGCGCGACCACCGGATCCGGCACCGGTCCGGCGAGCCGATCGATCGCGAACGCCGCGAGGTCCGCCTGCTTCCCGATCTCGAGCGATCCCACCTCGCCGTCGAGCCGCAGCGCCTCGGCCCCGCCCAGCGTGGCGAGCCGCAGCGCCGCGCGCGCGGTGACGACATCGGGACGGCGGAGCCGGGCGCGCTGCTGGAGCATCGCCAGCCGGGCCTCGCCGAGCAGGTCCATCTCGTTGTTCGACGCCATCGAATCGGAGCCGAGGCCGATGCGCGCGCCGGCCGCCAGGAACTCCGTGAGCGGTGCGATGCCGTGCCCGAGCCGCGCGTTGGACGCCGGGCAGTGGGCGACGCCGCAGCCGGCGTCGGCGATGGCGCGGACATCCTCGCCGTCGGCGCGGACGCAGTGGATGAGCAGGGTGCCCGCGCGCACCAGCCCCGCCGCTCGCAGCAGCGCGACCGGGCCCGGCGCGCGCCGTGCGACGGCGATCCCCCGGCCGCGCAGATACTCCGCGAACGGCCCCTCGCCGCGCACGACGAGCGCGTCCTCGTCCGCGCTCTCGGCGATGTGCACCGCCACCGGCAGCGATTCGCGCGCCGCGTACTCGGCGACGGCGGCGAAGAGCGCGTCGCTCACCGAGTAGGGCGCGGGCGGCGAGACGCCGACGCGCACCAGGCTTGTGGCGCGCGCGCGCATCGCGGCGACCGCGGCGGCGAGCCCCGCGACGGCGTCGGTGCGCTTCGCCGGATCGGGGCCGAAGATCTCGCGGTAGGCGATGCCGCGCGCGCCGAGCGCGAGCAGCGCGTCGAAGCCCGCGTCCCCGTCGGACGTGTCGCCGAACGTGGTGATGCCCGCGGAGAGCCCTTCGGCGACGCCGAGCAGTGCGGCGTCGCGCAGGTCGGCGGCCGTCAGCGCCTCTGCCTTTGCGCGGGTGAGCGTGCGGACCCAGTCGGCGAAGGGCAGGTCCTCGAGGAATCCGCGCATGGCCGTGAGGTCGAGATGGGTGTGCGCGTTGACGAGCCCCGGCGCGAGGATGCACTCACCGAGGTCCTCGTCGCGGCCGGCCGTGGGGGCGAGCGCGCGTGGACCCACCCAGGCGATGCGATCCCCCTCCGTGATGACGGCGCCGTCCTTGATCGGCGGCGCAGCCACCGGCACGACCCAGCGCGCGTGGTAGCGCACGCGCACCGGGTTCATCGGTCGAAGATGCCGAAGATGCCCCGCGGGCACTCCGCAGTCGGGTCGGTGCCGGGCAGGAAGTACTCGACGCGCACGGATTCCCCCCAGCAGCCGGGGCCGGCGCGCAGGCCGGTGGCAGGGTCGATGTTCACCGCGAGGAGGCCGGGTGGACGCGGCCAGTCGGGGGGCGCGGGCTTGCGCAGGTAGACCTCGCGCATGAAGGCGGTCCACGCCGGTGCGGCGAGACGCCCGCCCTGCGCGTTCCCCATGATCGCGCGCGGCTGGTCGAAGCCCATCCACACGCCGGCCACCAGGTCGGTCGTGTAGCCGACGTACCAGACGTCGGTGTAGTCGTTGGTGGTGCCGGTCTTCCCGGCCGTCGGGATCGTGAAGCCGGCCCCGGCGACGGCGGAGTAGCCGGAGCCCTTCCGCACGACGTCCTTCATCATGTCCACCATGATCCAGGCCTCCTCCGGCGAGAGCACCTGCACCCGGTTGGGCCGGTACTCGTAGAGGAGCTTGCCGTCGAGCGTCTCGACCCGGAGGATCGGACTGGGGGGCACGCGCCAGCCGAGATTCGCGAAGGTGGAGTACGACGCGATCATCTCGACCGGGTGCACGTCGGCCGATCCGAGGGCGATCGAGGGATAGGGCGGCACATTCGTCGTGAGGCCGAAGTTCTTCGCCATCTCGACGACGCCGTTCTCCCCGAGCTCCATCGCGAGGCGGATGGCCGGCAGGTTGCGCGACTGGTAGAGGGCACGCCGCATCGTGACGCGCCCCTCGAACTTCCCGTCGTAGTTCTGCGGCGACCAAAGGGTGCCGTCCATCTGCGGCACTTCGATCGGCTCGTCGTCGAGGAAGTAGCTCGCCGGGCGGCCGCTGCGGATCGCGGTGGCGTAGACGATCGGCTTGAAGGTCGACCCCGGCTGGCGCATCGCCCGCACGGCGCGGTCGAACTTGGAGTCGTCGAAGTCGCGGCCGCCCACGAGCGCCCGCACCGCGCCGGTGCGCGGATCGATCGCGACGAAGGCGCCCTGCAGGTACGGGGAGTTCGCGCGCGCCACATCGGGCTCCCCGCTCGCCGCCCGCGCGAGGTACTCCTCGTAGGTGCGGTGCTTGTAGGCGCCCAGCGCCCCGCCCGACTCGACGGCCCGGAGCTGGCGCTCCAGCGCACGCTCGGCGGCCCCCTGCATGTCGAGGTCGAGCGAGGTCATCACGCGCAGGCCCTTCTCGTAGACCTGCTTGCCGAAGCGGCGCTCGAGCTCGGCGCGGACCCACTCGACGAAGTAGGGCGCGGCCTCGACCGTGCCCCCGCGCGCCGGGCGGTTGAGTCGCAGCGGATAGGCCTTGGCCACCGACGCGTCGGCGTCGGAGAGCGCATCCTCGCGCCGCATCAGCTCGAGCACCGTGTTGCGGCGGGCGAGCGCGCGGTCGGGGAAGCGGCGCGGATTGTAGCGCGAGGGCGCCTTGGGCAGCGCGGCGAGCATCGCGCCCTCGGCCACCGAGAGGTCCTTCACCTGGCGGCCGAAGTAGCGCTGCGCGGCCGACTCGACCCCGTACGCGCCGGCGCCGAGGGAGATCTGGTTGAGGTAGAGCTCGAGGATGCGCTGCTTCGTGAAGCGCCGCTCGATCTGCCGCGCGACCTTCGCCTCGCGGAACTTGCGGATCAGCGTCTTCTCCCGCGACAGCCGCTCGGGGAAGATGTTCCGCGCGAGCTGCATCGTGATGGTCGAGAAGCCCTCCTCGAACCCGCCGGCGCGGATGTTGGCGAGCAGCGCACCGACGATGCGGATGTAGTCGATCCCGTTGTGGCCGTAGAAGCGCTTGTCCTCGGTGATCACGAACGCGTCGATGACGTGCTGCGGGATCTGGTCGAGCGTCACGAGCGAGCGGCGCTCGAGCCCGACCTCGGCGATGAAGCGGCCGTCGGCGGCGTAGAGGCGCGCGGGCTGGACCGGCTGGTACTCGTCGAACTGCGCGACCGACGGGCAGCGGTCGCCGCGGCAGAGGAAGAAGGTCCAGTAGAGGCCGAAGATGCCGAGACCGACGAAGCCGACGCCGGCGAGGACGGCCAGGGAGAGCAGGAGTTTGCGTCGCATCGAGATGGGCGGAAGCTAGGCCGCGCGCGGGAGGGGGGCAACGCGACCACGGGCCGGTCCGTGGGCGCCCGAGTGGCGCCCCGCGGCCGGTGTGACTTCGGCGCTGAGGGGCCATACCTTTCCCGGATGCCGACTGTTCCATCGCCCGGATCGCTGCCGCTGCTCGAGGAGCTCACGTGGCGCGGCCTGCTGCACCAGCACACCGAAGGATTCCCGGAGGCGCTGGCCCGGGGACCGATGCGCGGCTACTGCGGGTTCGACCCCACCGCCGAGAGCCTGCACGTGGGCAACCTGGTCTCCCTCATGGGCCTCATGCGCCTGGCGCTCGCCGGGCACGAAGCCGTCGCGCTGGTCGGCGGCGGGACCGCCCTGATCGGCGATCCGAGCGGGAAGTCGGCCGAGCGGCCGGTGCGCCCAGTGGAGGAGATCGAGGCCAACGCGCGGCTCATCGAGGCGCAGATCCGGCGCGTCGCCGCGGCCGCACTCGGTCCCGACGCGGCGGCGCGCTTCGTCGTGCGCGACAACGCCGACTGGCTCTCCCCCCTCAAGCTGATCGACTTCCTGCGCGACACCGGGAAGCACTTCACCGTGAACTGGATGATGCAGAAGGACTCGGTGCGCACCCGGATGGACTCGGGGATCAGCTTCACCGAGTTCTCGTACATGCTGCTGCAGGCGTACGACTTCCTCCGGATGTACGAGCAGGACGGCGTGACCCTGCAGATCGGCGGCAGCGACCAGTGGGGCAACATCACCGCCGGAACGGAGCTGATCCGCCGCGCGGCCCGCGGTGACGCGCACGCGCTGACCTTCCCGCTGCTGACCGACGCCGCGGGGAAGAAGTTCGGCAAATCTGAATCGGGCGCGGTGTATCTCGACGCCACTCGGACGAGCCCCTACCAGTTCTACCAGTTCTGGATCAACAGCGACGACGCGGACATCGGACGCCTGCTGCGCACCTTCACGCTGCTGGGCCAGGAGGAGATCGCCGCGCTCGAGGCCGCGCACGCCGCCGCGCCGCACCTGCGGGAGGCCCAGAACCGGCTCGCGCGCGAGGTCACGACGCTGGTCCACGGCCGCGCCGCGGCCGACCTCGCCGACACGGTGTCGCGCACCGTCTTCGACAAGAAGGCGGACGCGCACGCGCTCTCGGAGGAGGTGTTCGGCGTACTCGCGGCGGAGGTGCCGTCGGTGCGGATCGCACCCGATCCGCACGGCGCCCTCCCGGTGCTCGCCGTCCTGGAGGGGGCCTTCGCCCTCTCGAAGACCGCCGCGCGCAAGCTCATCCAGCAAGGCGCCGTGTCGGTCAACGGGAGCAAGCTCGCCGGCGACGCCGTCACGGTTCCGGCGGGCGACGCCGTGCGCGGCCGCTGGCTGCTGGTGCGGAAGGGTGGGCGCGACGTCGCCGTTGCCGAGGTCACGACCGGCTGAGTGCGTTCACCACGAAGGCACGAAGGCTTGAAGAACGGCGAAGACTGCAACGGCGTTCACCACAGAGGCACAGAGGCACAGAGGTAATGCGGAGGACTCTAACTGAAGGGGGCGTGGCGGACAGTCCTGTCCGCCATGCCCCCTTTGAAGTGCGTTCTCCGTGCGGTCTCCGTGTCTCTGTGCCTCTGTAGTGAAGCCGTTGAAGCCTTCGCCGTTCTTCAGTCCTTCGTGCCTTCGTGGTGAAGCAGTATTACTTCCAGCGCGCCGATTCGATCCGGGCCGAGCCCTCGGCATCGCGGAAGCCGAGGTAGACGAGCCCGCCTTTACCGAAGCCGGCGACGATGCGGCCCTGCGGCATCTGCACGCGGTCCACGACCGTGCCCTTCCGGTCGATGACGTAGTAGATCGGCCCGTGCTCGCCGACCGGCGCCGAGGTGCGCACCCAGAGGTTGCCGTCGAGGTCGCCCAGCGCCGACTGCTGGCCGAATGGCGGACGATAGTCCGGCATCTCGCTCGCGGGGATCATGTTGATGACCGGGTTGAAGCCGCCGGGACCGCCCGGGCCACCCGGACCGCCACCGCCACCGCGCGGGCCATCGCCGCCCTGACCGCCCGCGACGCCGCCGCGTGCGGGAGGAGCACCGCCGGCCTGCGCGCGACCGGCGCCCTGCCCGCCGCCCTGCCCGCCGCCCTGGCCGCCGCCCATCCCGAAGCGTCGCATCGCCTCACCGCGTTGCGCCTCGATCGCCACGCGCGCGCTGTCGAGCACCCGCTGCTTCTCCTCGTCGTCGAGCCGCTGCCACTCGAACGGCAGCTTCGTCGTCGAGGTCATCTGGCCGTCGGGGGTGACCCAATCGACGTGGAAGTCGTGCCCGCGCACGATCGCGATCGAGCCGTCCGAGAGGAGCGCCCAGTCGTCGGTGGTCGGCAACGGGTTGAGCCGCGTCTGCACGTTCATCCGGCCGTCATTCCCCTGCGTGACCTGGATGTCGACCTTCGGGATCTTGAACATCGCGAGGGTGTCGAGCTTCCGCGTCGCGAGGTCCACACGAACCACGGGCGCCGAGTCGGGCTGCTCGGGCATCACGAAGTTCCCGAACGCCGGCCGGGCGTTGCGGCCCGCCGGACGCCCGCGCGCCTGGCCGCGGTAGATCATCCGTCCCTGCGCGTCGAACCCGGGCCGGCCATTCGGCCCCCCGGCGAAGAGGTTGATCTCCGCCGCGCGCGGCACCGCGCGCACGCTGGTCAGCTCGCCGTTCGCGTTCACGACCATCATCGAGAGTGAGGCCGGGTCGATGAAGAGGGCCGAGTCGCCGCCGAAGCTGAGCAGCCCCGCACCGCGCGCGCCGTAGGCGTTCGCCGTCGCGCTGGTCGTGTCGGCCACAACGCTCACCTTGGCAAGGGTCGAGTCGAACATCACGACGCGGCGCTGCAGGATGTCGTTCACGAGCACCTTGCCGCCCGGCAGCGGCACCGCGGTCGAGACCGCGCTCAGCGGCTCGGTCGAGCGCGCGAGGATCGGGCCGAGCAGCCGCACCGGCGGCAGCGAGGGCTGCGAGGTCTGTGAAGCGGCCTGCTGCGCCGCGAGCGGGCGCGCGAGCGGGAGCGCAACCGGAGCCGCGAGGGCCAGGGCACCGGTGAGCGCGAGCCGCAGGGAACGACGGGACATGGGCAGGTACCGATGGAAGGCGTGGAAGTCGGGCATCAGCGGGCGGCACCGCCGCCACGGATGGCGCCGACGTCGAAGCCGCCGGGCAGGCCGAAGCCCGAGCCCGCGGTCCCGTTGCGGATGGAGGCGAGGTAGCGCTTGTCGAGGTACACGGCGATGAACTGGGGCAGCTTGCGGCGCTGCTCCTTTGTCAGCAGCGCGTTCAGCCGCGGCGCCAGCCGGATCAGCAGGTCCACCGACCCTTGGCGCGCGCGGACGTAGCGGTCATACACCGCCTCGCGGTCATAGGTGTTCGGCAGCGTCGCCAGTTCCTTCACCAGCGGCGACCAGATCGAGTCGAGGCGGATCAGGTACCACCGGTTGATCGTCGCGAGACTGTCGGCCTGCGGCACCGTCAGGTCGAGCGTGTCGGCCTGGCGCAGGATCGTCGCCATCGGGTTCGGGAGCCCCGCGGATCCGTACTGCGCGCGGATCTGCGCCTCGGGCATCTTGTTCCCCTCCGTCAGCCGCCCGCGGTCGAGCCCCTGGATCAGCAGCTGCCGCTCGCGCGTCGGACCGAGGTCGTAGCGCATCTGCACCGTGATCGTCACCGGCGCACGGATGGCCGAGAGCTGCGGGCTGACGTTGCCGAACCGCTCGTTCACGTCGTAGCGGAAGCGCTGCGTCAGCGGGTCGAACCCGCGCACGTAGAGCAGCCGCGGATCCGGTGTCGCGACCTGGCCCCAGCCCCGGATGTCGTCTTGCCCGTGCAGCAGCAGGTCGGCCGCGCCGAGCGGGTTGGACACGTTGAACGACAGCGTCGCGCGCTGCGGGAGCCGGAACTTCACCGGGTTGAGCGCGATCGTGAGCACCGCGGACTGCGTCCACGGCCCCTGGCAGCTGTTGCGCGACGCGAGCGCACCGAGCTGGCGCTGGAGGCACTCGCGGGCGCCGCTGCTCGTGCTGGCGAGCAGCGCGTCCATCGCCGACGCCACCACCGGATCCGCGGCGTTGGCCGGATCGAAGATGAACGCGCGGTCGTTCGAGTAGCCGTCGCCGTTCACGTCGCCCGAGACGAGCGGCGTGTACGGGGTCCCCGAGCGGAAGCTCCCCGACCAGTTCAGGCGCACGGCGTCGAAGAAGTTGTACCCGATGTTGTAGCTGATCTGGTGGCGCGAGTCCATCGCGCCGCGCGCCCACTCGACCAGCAGCGGGTTGCTGGCCGTGTTCTGGAAGCCGCGCACCTGGTCCTGCGTCCGCGACCAGACGTAGGCGAGGTTCCACGAGAGATTCGTGCTGAAGCGCGTCGGCGCGAGGCGCAGCGAGACCTGACGGCTGATCCCCGAGAGGTCGGAGCGCTGCTCGCTCACGCGGGCGAACTGGGTCGAGATGCGCGACGCGGTCGGAGCGATCGCCCCGGTCCCCGGCACGATGTCGGCCGGCGCGACGAACATCGGCCGTCCCCCCTCGTCCGGCAGCGCGAACGCCTGCGTCGCGTCGAAGTTCAGGTCGACCGCACCCTGCTGGTTCTGGTTGAGCGAGTAGGTGAAGTCGAGCGTCGCGCTGAAGCGGTTGTCGAGCACGGGGCCGTTCCACTGCAGGTTCGAGCGCAACGAGCGCTGCGGCCGGAAGTCCTCGGCGAACAGCGTGACGTTCGGGGTCGTGTTGGCGAACGGCGTGCCGCCGCTCGCGCAGGCGGCCGGGATGCTCGAGGGGTCGAGGCCGTAGGTCGCCCAATCGGGGATCGGGGTCTCGGCGCCGATGCAGGCGAGGTTCTGGATCGCCCCCGGCAGGCCGGTGTTGTCGAGCGCGGTGCCGGTCAGCTGGGTGCGCGGCTGATTCTGGAAGACGCCTACACCGCCGCGGATCACCGCGCGCGGACCGCGCACCGCCCCTTCGAAGCCGGCGATCTGCGGCGCCGTGCCGTAGGTCCAGGAGAACCCAGCGCGCGGGCTCACGAGGATCGCGTTCGGCAGGCCGTCGTTGCGCACGCCGAACTGCTGCTCGACCAGCGGATTCAGCGCCGGCCGGTCGTTGAAGACGTTGCCGTCGACGCGCACGCCGAACTGCACCTGCACGTCCGGCGAGGCGCGCCACGAGTCGCCGAGCGACGCGCCGGCGATCCACTGGCTCGTGCTGCGCGTGCGCGGCAGCAGCGAGCGGGTGAAGATCGCCGGTGTCCCGGCCTCGAGGTCGGCCAGCGAGTTGTAGCGGAAGGTGCCGAGCGCGTTGTTGGTCTGGTCCTGCGAGTAGCCGTCGCGGCGCAGCTCGAGCGTGGACTTGAGGCGGTGCTTGCTGTTCATGCTGAACCACGACAGCTGATTCGTGAACGCGAGGTTCGTCGTCGTCTGCGCCGTGTTCAGGTTCGGGCTGCCGCCGAACTGGATGTTGCTGACGCCGGTCGAGCCGTCGGCGAAGGTCGAATTCACGAGCACGCTGCCGCTCGGCAACATCAGGTACGGGTCGGCGTCGTTCCGCCCGGCGCTCAGTCCGACCGAGGTCTCGCTGAGGAAGATCCCGTAGAAGTTCGTGTGCCGGACCTGGAATCCGCCGCTGAAGTTGGTCCGCTCGCCGGAGTAGGCCGGCATCTGCGTGCCGAGATTCGAGACCGGTGACTGGTTCGCCAGGTTCGCGTTGAAGGTGACGTTGAGGGCCTGGCCGGTGAGCGAGGAGGGCGGCGACCAGTCGAGCGCGCCGAAGAGCAGCAGCTGGTCGTTGGTGCGGTCCGCCGGGATGCCCGAGACGCGCGCCGGGATCCCGGCCGCGCTGAGCAACGAGAGGAGTCGCGTCACCGAGTCGCGCGCGATCCCCGAGGCCTCGAGCCCGACGGTGTTCGTGTTGAGCAGCGTCTGCAGGTCGTTCGCGCGCCGCCCCGCCTGCAGCGAGATGTTGTAGAACGCCTTGTCGAACGTGATCGGGCCGCTGATCCCGCCGCTGAACGAGGCGTTGGAGAACTCCTGGCCGAGCGAACGGCCCGCCGGGTCGGTCCACTGCAGCGCCGGCGAGTTCAGGTTCAGCGACGACGAACGCGTGACGAAGTTGGAGCCCGAGCGGCTGCGCAGGTTGAACTGTCCGCCGCTGAAGCCGCCGCGCGACACATCGTAGGGCGTCGTCACGAGCGAACTCGAGACGGCGGCGTCGCGCGGGAGGTTGGAGGCGCCCGAGTTGAGGCCGTTGAGGGTCGTCGAGTTCTGGTCTGACGCGAGGCCGAGCACCGAGAAGCCCGACGGGTCGCCGTCGGCACCGGGGATGAACTGCACACCTGGGAGCGAGGCGGCCATGGCGGCGAGATCACCCTGTTGTTCCGCCGAGAGCCCGCTCATGGTGACCGCGCGCTCGGTG
>JANNLH010000087.1:0-3577 GCA_031396725.1 Gemmatimonadaceae bacterium
CTCGGCCAGTCCCTCGATCACGCCGAGCACCGAGGCCGAGACGCCGAGCACGGTCGAGAGGAAGAGCGGCAGCAGCGGGTAGATCATGTCGCTGGCCACGTCGGTCAGGAAACTCACGAACGCGAGCACGCGCACGTTGAGGGGCAGCGCGACCTTCGGCGGCGGTGAGCCAGCCGGCACCGGCGTCACGGCCAAGCGACCCCCGCCACCGGCCGCACCGGGATCCAGGCCGCCTTGGGCGCGCGCTCCGGAAACGCATCAGCATAGAGCGAGCTCCACCGCGCCTCGACCTCGCCCAGCCGATCGGTGTCCACGATCGCCCAGACCGCCCCACCGAACCCGGCGCCGAACGCCGTCGCCGCGTGCGCACCGGCCGCCATCGCCGCGCGCGCCAGGAACTTCGTCTCGGGGATCTGGTTGCGGAGCGCCGTCTCGGCGCGCTGCTGCGACTCCACCGCGAGCCGGCCGAGCGCGGCGCCGTCCGCCGCGGCGATCGCCGCGAGCGCGGCCGGGACGATCCGCTCGGTCTCGGCGCGGAACTGCTCGATCCGCGAGAGGTGCCAGGGCGCCTCGTGCGTGCCGAGGGCGATGCGGGCCATCCGCTCTCCCGCATCCGGCGCCGAGCGCAGCGCGCAGGCGAGCGACGGGTCGGCGCGCCGCTCCGACGCGTTCCAGAGCGAGAGCAGCGTGCGCACGAGGTCCGACGCGCGGTTGTAGTCGTCGCGCGCGCCCCCGGTCTTTGTGGCCCGCACCCCGCTCACCCCCACCAGGATGCTCCAGTGCGACGGAAAGTCCGCGCGGCCGACGAGCTCGGCCGGGAGATAGCGGAACGCCCCCACGCTCCCCGCCTCGTTGCAGAGGATCGCCGTGTGATCCTGCGCGCCGCCGCGCGTCCCCACCCCGCGCTCGCCGGCGAAAGGCCCGAACGCCCCACCCATCTCGATCGCGCCGCAGTACTCGGCCAGCGCGAGAGGACCCGTGATATGCTTCTTCCAGACACTCCGCTCGGGCAGCGCGTTCGCGTCGGCGACCGCGATCGCGAGCAGCGTCACGAAGGCGCTCGAGCTCGAGAGCCCGGCCGAGCGTGGCAGCGTGCTCGACGTGCGCACGCGCACACCCGCCTTCAAGGGCGCGAAGTCGCGCGCGAGCCGGCGCGCCACTGCGGCCACGTAGGTCCCGCCGTGCGCGCCCCCGGGTCGCGCATCGCGCCGGAGCGGGATGCGCGCCGAGCGCCCGGTCACCTCATCCACCACCTCGAGTACCGGCTTCTCGAGCGGCTCGAACTCGGCCGTGATCCCGACACCGACCGCGCAGGTGAGCGAGGGCCCGCCGCCGTAGTCCACGTGCTTGCCGAAGAGCTCGATGCGCCCGGGCACGAAGAGCTGGCGCGCCCCGCTCACAACCGTACCTCGCGACCCGCGACGGCGGCTTCGACCGCCGCGACGTCGGCGCGGCTCGAGAGGTCGTTCACGCCGAGCCGCTGGAGCACGGCCTGGAATCGCTCGCCTCTACCGCGGATGGCGCGACGCACGGCATCGGCGAGCTCGAGCTCGCCCCGCGGCGACGGCGTCACCGCCGCGCAGTCGGCAAAGATGTCTGAGGTGAAGCGCCAGAGATTCATCGAAACCCAGTGCTGCGCCGCGCGAGCGAGCGGGTGCCCCGCCGCCGGCTTCTCGACGATGTCACGGAGCCGGCCGTCCGGCGTGAGGTCGAGCAGCGCGAAGCGCAGCACGCGCTCGCGGTCGATGTTGCTCAGCGCGACGAGCGACTGCGCGTCGTACGCGATGAGCCCCGGCCCATCGAGGCCGACCAGCGCGGCGACCGACTCGGCGGGGTAGAGATTGTCCGCGTTCAACATCAGGAAGTGCGCGCGGCCGCGGGCGTCGCGCGACACGAAGTGTTGGTCCTCGACCGCGGCGCGCGAGGCGAGCAGCGCGTCGGCGGTGCCGCGCGGCTCGGCCTGTTCGCCGAAGCGCACCGTGAACCGCGTCGGGACCATATCGCGCGTGTAGCGGTCGCGGATCCCGCTCTCCCCCGGCGCCACGACGAACACCACGTCCTTGACCCCGCCCTCGGCCAGCGCGTGCAGGACGTGGTCGAGCAGCGGTCGCCCGCCGACCGGCATCAGGCCCTTGGCGCCGGCGTCTGCCGCGGCGCGCTGCGCGTCGCTCAGTCTATCAGGTGCGCCCGCGTCCGCGGCCGCGCGCATGCGCGTGCCGAGCCCGCGTGCGAGGATGACGGCCGTCGTCGCGCGCGGCGCCCGGACCGCGTCACGCACTGGCGGCCGTGCGCCAGAAGCCCTGCAGCACCTTCAGCACGCAGGCGCCACTGACGACGAAGACCGCCACCCAGACCCCGAACTGCGCGAAGTTGCCTTGCAACAGTGAGCCGACGCCGAAGAGCGAGGCGTACACGAACGCGACGCCGCAGACCCAGCCCGCCATCGCCTGCGGGATCGAGTCGGGCGACGGCGCGAGCCCGGTGGACGCACGCACGCGCTCCCACCCCGGTCCGGCGGGACGCACCAGCCGGTAGAAACTCTCGAGCACCTTCTCGTCCGTGCGCGGCCCCACGAAGGCCGCGACCATCCAGACCACCGTCGTGACGCCGACGGTCACGAGCAGCGACTCGTGCGACGCGATCTCGGCGCCATTGCGGCGCGCGACCTCGAAGCCGACCGCCGTGAAGAACGACGCGCCCATCGCGGCGATCTCCGCCGCCGCGTTCACGCGCCACCAGTACCAGCGCAGCAGGTAGAGCAGGCCAGTGCCGGCGCCGATCGAGAGCAGCAGCGTGAAGCCGGCCGAGGCGGTGTCGAGCACGAAGGTGACCGCCGAGGCGGCGACCATCAGGCCGGCCGTGACCAGCCGCCCGACGCCGACATAGTGCTTCTCGGTCGCGTCCGGCCGCACGAAGCGCCGGTAGAGGTCGTGCACGAGGTACGAGGTGCCCCAGTTCAGGTGCGTGACGATCGTCGAGACATAGGCCGCGAGGAGCCCCGCGATCATCAGGCCGAGCCAGCCGACGGGGAGGAAGGTCAGCATCGCGGGGTAGGCGATGTCGTGGCCGATGAGCGAGCGGTCCACGTACGGGAAGGCGCGCGCGATGTCGTCGAGCGTCGGGAAGACGAGGATCGACGAGAGCGCAACGATGATCCAGGGCCAGGTGCGCATCCCGTAGTGCGCGACATTGAAGAAGAGCGTGCCGACGAGCGCGTCCTTCTCGCTCTTGGACGCGAGCATCCGCTGGGCGATGTAGCTGCCGCCCCCGGGTTCGGCCCCGGGGTACCAGACCGACCACCATTGGATGGTGAGCGGCAGGATCAGCACCGTGAGCGTGACGGTCCAGTTCGAGGTGTCGGGGAGGAAGGCGTAGGTCTGGGCGGGCAGCTTGGCGAAGAGACCGTCGAGTCCGCCGACCTCGGGGCGCTGCAGCGCGAAGTAGGCCGCGGCGAAGGAGCCGGTCATCGCGATGCCGAACTGGATGAAGTCGGCGACCAGCACGCCCCAGAGGCCGGAGATGGCGGCGAAGCCGACATTGAGTACGGCGCAGACGAGGAGCGTCTGCCACATCGGCC
>JANNLH010000041.1:0-4381 GCA_031396725.1 Gemmatimonadaceae bacterium
CGTGGCGGAGAGATCTCTCCGCCACGCCCCCTTTGAAGACGCGGTTGCAGTTCCTCTGTGCCCTCTGTGGTGAAACGCCGTGGCAGGAGGACTCAGGCCGCCGTTGCCGACTGCTTCGGTACCATCGACGCATCCCAGAGCCCCTCGGACTTCGCCACGAACACCGTCGCCGAGAGGTCGCCCGAGACGTTCACGGCGGTGCGGGTCATGTCGAGGATCCGGTCCACGCCGAGCACGATCGCGATCCCTTCGCCCGGCACCCCCATCATCGCGAGGATGCCGACCAGCAGCGGGATCGAGCCCCCCGGCACCCCGGCCGCGCCGACCGCGGTGATCACCGACATCACGATCACGATGATCATCCCGCCGATCGACAGGTCGATCCCGAAGACCTGGCAGAGGAAGATCACCGTGATCCCCTCGAAGATCGACGTGCCGTTCATGCACATCGTGGAGCCGAGCGGGAGCACGAAGCCGGCGATCTTGGGCGGAACGCCGAGGTTCTGCTCCGCCGCCTGCAGCGCCGCCGGGAGCGTCGCGTTGCTCGAGCTCGTCGAGAACGCCGTGATCAGCGCCGAGCGGATGCGCGAGTAGAACACCAGCGGGGAGAGCCCCATCACGAAGCGCACGATCAGCGAGAGGTTCACCGCCGCGTGGAGGATCAGCGCCGCCATCACGACCGCCACATAGCCGGCCAGCGGCTTCAGCAGCGCGAATCCGAAGCGCGACGTCACGCCGAAGATCAGCGCCGTCACGCCGTAGGGCGCGAGCTTCATCGCGAACCCGACGATCACGATCACCACGTCGTTGATCGACTCCAGCACGTCGAGCATCGGCTTGGCCCGCTCCGGCTTGAGCTGCGTGAGGGCCGCGCCGAACATCAGGCCGAAGAAGATCACGCCGAGCATGTCGCCGTCGGCCGCCGACTTGACCGGGTTGCGCGTGACGATCTCGACGAAGGTGTTGATGCCGAACCCGCCGGTCTGCTGCGCCGTGATCTTCGTCGAGGCGTCCTCGGCGTAGGTGGCCATCAGCTCCGTCTTGACGCTCTCCGGGATCCCCGCGCCCGGCTTGACGATCGAGACCAGGATCAGGCCGAAGGTCGCCGCCAGGAAGGTCGTGCCAAGGAAATAGCCGATCGCCTTGCCGCCGACGCGGCCGACCTTGCGCAGGTCGCCGAGCCCGGCGACGCCGAGCGCGATCGACGAGAAGACGAGCGGCATCACCACCATGAACAGCATCCGGAGGAAGATCTGCCCCACCGGGCCGGCGATGTACTTGTTGAGCCAGACCACCGACGGCGAGGTGCCGCCGAGCTGCGTGTTCACCAGGATGCCCGCCGTCGCGCCCACCAGGAGCGCGATCAGGATCTTCGTGTGCAGCTTCATCCCGGTGCCGCTGTTGCCGATCGATTCGGACATCTAGTCCTCGAAGTGGCGGGGCGGGGTGCCGCGCCGCAGGGTGGAGTTCCGGTAGCCGTACACGAAGTAGAGCGCGAGACCGATCACCAGCCAGACCGCGAACCGCTTCCAGGCGTGGATCGGGAGTCCATACATCACGAAGAAGCAGGCCGCCGCGCCACCGAGCGTCACGAACCAGACGCCCGGCACGCGGAAGGGCCGCGGACGGTCCGGCTCGGTGATGCGCAGCACGAGCACGCCGATGCAGACCAGCGCGAAGGCGAAGAGCGTGCCGATGTTGGTGAGGTCGTAGGTGGCGGCATCGTCCGCCACCAGCGCGCCGAGCGCCACCAGCAGGCCGGTCACGATCGTCGCGATGTGCGGCGTGCGGTACTTCTTGTGGATCCGCGCGGCGACCGGCGGCAACAGCCCGTCGCGCGCCATCGCCATGAAGATCCGCGGCTGCCCGTACTGGAAGACCAGCAGCACCGCCGACATCGAGACGACCGCGCCCAGCGCGATGATCCAGGAGAACTGCATCAGCCCCGCCACCTCGAAGGCGTGCGCGAGTGGGTCCGACGACTTGAGCTGTTCGTACGGGACGAGCCCGGTCGCCACCGCGCCGACGATCATGTAGATGACCGTGCAGATGGCCAGCCCCCAGAGGATGCCCCGCGGCATCGTGCGCTGCGGGTCCTTCGTCTCCTCGGCCGCGGTCGAGATCGCGTCGAAGCCGATGTAGGCGAAGAAGACGATCGCCGCCCCCTGGTGCACGCCGCGGAAGCCGTTCGGCGCGAAGGGCGTGTAGTTCGCCGGGTCGATATGCATCGAGCCCACGATCACGAAGAGCGCCAGCACCGCGAGCTTGATCAGCACCATCACGTTGTTGACGCGCGTGCTCTCGCGCACCCCGATCACCAGCAGCCAGGTGATCGCCATCACGATCAGGAAGGCCGGCAGGTTGATCAGGACCGGGATCCCGCCCAGGTTCGGCGCCGACTCGAGCAGCGCGGTGATCGCGGGATCCGAGCTCGCCTTCACGTTGAAGTAGCCGTGCGTCAGCCACCCGGGAAGCGTCACCCAGGGGGAGATCAACGAGTTGAAATACCCCGACCAGGCGATCGCGACCGCGACATTCCCCACCGCGTACTCGAGGATCAGGTCCCAGCCGATGATCCAGGCGACCACCTCGCCCATCGTGGCGTAGCTGTAGGCGTAGGCCGAGCCCGCCTGCGGGATCATCGATGCGAGCTCGGCGTAGCAGAGCGCGGCGAGTGCGCAGACGCAGCCGAGGAGCGCGAACGAGAGGACGAGCGCCGGACCGGCGCCGTAGCGCACCACCTCACCGGACGGCAGGATCTCGCCCGCCGCGGCGGTCCCCAAGGTCGAGAAGATCCCGGCGCCGATCACGGCGCCGATCGAGAGCCCGATGAGGTCCCGGGTGCCGAGGGTCCGCTTCATCCCCGTGCCGTCGGCGGATTCGGGGACGAGCTCGGCGATCGGCTTGCGCGCCCAGAGCGATCTCACGGGCGTGCGCCACCGCGGATGCGGAGGATCATCAGGCGTTCGGTCCGGGGGAGGGTGATCCTGCAGACGGGACCGAACGACGGTCCTGGCGTCAGAGGGGAGAAACTACCCGCGAACGGCGTCGGAGGCCAGTCAGCGCGGCGATCAATCGGCGCTAAAGCAGTGCTAAAACGGGCCTAGCGCGGTACTTCGGCGGTGATCCACGCCGTGTCGCGCACCGGGGTGCCGTCGAAACGCACGGCCGGGCGGAAGCGCACCTCCGCGAGCATGTCGCGGATCTTCTTGTTGTAGTTGCCGTCCTTCGTCGGATTGAACGAGATGAGCCGGGAGTTCCCCTTCTCGTCGACGTCGAAGTAGGCGATGAGCTTGTACGGCCGGACCCTCGAGGGCACCGGGATCGGCAGGATCGCGAGGTTGGTCACCTGCGGCGGGTAGATGTCACCCGGGCCTCCTCCGGTCCCGGGACCGACGCCGGAGCCACGCCCTGTCCCCACACCCGAGCCGATGCCACCGCCGCGCCCCGGCCCCGTGCCGCCCGAGCCATCGTTCCCGGTCCCGCCACCGGTCCCCGGCGTCGGCACGGTGGTCCCGCTCGCGGGTGCGGTCGGCTCGGGCGTGAAGGGCTCGGCCGACGGAGGCGTGGGGTTCACCTCCGGCACCTTCTCAGGCTCGGGCTTCGGCGGTGGGACGATCGGCGGGACGATCGGCGGCACGAGAGACGGCGTCGCCGGCGGCGGCGGCGCCACCTGCAGGAAACGCAGCCGCTCGGGGCGCACGGCGTCACCCCCGCTCCCGCCTGTGCCCCCGCCGCCGCCACCGGCAGCCCCGGGGCCCCCGCCACCGGTCAGCGGCAGGTCGAGCTGCGTCGCGACCAGCAGCGGCAGGATCAGCGCGATGAGGATCGCGAGGTGGAAGAGGGCCGAGAAGAGCAGCCCCTGGCGCCCGCGCTTGTCCGGCTCCGGGATCCCGTGGAGGGGTCGGAGCGGGCGGCGCGGCGCCGGCGGCGGCGGATCGAGGCTGGAGAGCTGGACCACGGACTCTCGGGGAGACGGGGGGCAGAGGCGCGACGACCCTCAGACGGGTGACGTCGGCAGCCTCCATGAAGTTATACGGGCGGCATCCCCCGAAAGGTTCGGGAGCGCCGGTCGGCTCCTGGGTGGCGAACGGAGCACCGCAACGGCTTCTCACCACAGAGGACACAGAGGACACAGAGGAACGGCACCGCCGGGACGACGAGGGCGTGGCGGACTGATCTTTCCGGCACACCCCCTTCAAAGGCCGTTGTTGTGGCCGTCCTCCGTGTCCTCTGTGCTCTCTGTGGTAAACGCGGTTTCCCTCTTCGACGAGGAACCGCGCGAACGAACGGGGGCGTGGGGGGGTAGTTGATTAGCCCCGCCCCCCGCAAAAGCAAGTTGCGGGGGTGGGGGTTGTAGGCGCCATAGGTGCGTGGGGGG
>JANNLH010000044.1:0-43920 GCA_031396725.1 Gemmatimonadaceae bacterium
CTCGATCCGGGCGGCGTTGAAGAGCTGCGTTTCAAGTGCAGCTACGTGAAGTCGACGGACACGGTGGACCAGTTCAGCGACCCGACCGAACTGAATCCGGCCGAGGATCCGGACATCACCGAGAAGTCGAGAAAGTGAGCAAGTCTCGCTGGAGAAACGGCACCGGCATCTGACCGCAGAGGGCACCGAGGCACCGAGGGCACCGAGGGGATTCTCGGCGCATGCCCTCGCTCCAACCTGCGAGCGTCTTGAGCGGGGGTGCAGTTCTCCGTCCAGCCTCCGCCCCTCCGCGTCTCTGCGGTGAAGCCTTTGACAGTTGCAGACTTCGCCGTTCTTCAGCACTTCGTGCCTTCGTCGTGAAGCCGCGTTCGTTTCACGTGAAACGCCACAAAGTGCTAACCCAGACGTTCCACGTGAAACATTTGGGCTGGTCGGGCGTCTGCAATCGGGGTATATTCGCGGTTCGGACGACCGGTTCGCCTCTTACAGACCAGAGCACGTGGCCCGCATCATCGCGATCGCAAACCAGAAGGGTGGGGTCGGCAAGACCACGACCGCCGTGAACCTCGCCGCGTCCCTCGCCGCCGCAGAACAGCGAACCCTCTTGGTCGATGGGGATCCGCAGGGTAACGCCACGAGCGGCATCGGCGTCCCCCGGGACGAGATCGGCGAGAACGTCTACGACGTCCTGCTCGACCCGACACGAATCGACGATGTCATCCTCAAGGGCGTGCAGTTCAAGCACCTCGACGTGCTGCCGGCGACGCCGGATCTCGCGGGGGCGGAGATCGAACTCGTCAGCCAGGACGAACGCGAACTCGCCATGCGCCGCGCGCTCGAGCGCGTACGCGATCGCTACGACTACATCCTCATCGATTGCCCGCCATCGCTGGGACTGATCACCGTCAACATGCTAGCCGCGGCGGATGCCCTGCTGATCCCGCTCCAGTGCGAGTACTACGCGCTCGAGGGGCTCTCGCAGCTCCTGAATACCGTCCATCTCGTCCAGCAAGGCGTGAATCCCACGCTCGGCATCGATGGCGTCCTTCTCACGATGTACGACGCACGCTTGAATCTCTCCCGCCAAGTCGCCACTGATGCGCGAGAGTACTTCGGCGCCAAAGTCTTTCAGTCGGTGATCCCTCGAAATATCCGGCTCGCCGAAGCACCCAGCTTCGGCAAACCGATCATCCTATATGATGTGGCGTCCGTCGGAGCCCAGGCCTACATGGGCGTCGCACGCGAGCTCCTTGAGCGGCAAAGCCGGTAGAATCGACCTAACATGTTGTTGGATAATAGTTTAGGCCTCAAGTAGTGTGGGTTGACCTCGCGCGAGAGCGCCAACTTGTTGTGACTAAATGATATGCGAATAATTCAGCAAAGCGAGAATTTATGACGGTCGAGAAAGGCAGGCGCTTGGGGAGGGGATTGGAGGCGCTCTTGACGCGCGCGCCCACCCGGCTCGAAGGCAGCGCGGAGCCACAGGGCCGAGCGACTGCGGGCGCGGCCCCGGACAGCTCACCCTTCCGTTCGATCCCGCTCACCAAGATCGTCCCAAATCCGCTGCAGCCACGCAAGGAGTTCAAGGCGGAGGATCTTGCCGACCTCGAGTCGTCGCTCCGAGTGAGCGGACTCCTGCAGCCGATCACCGTCCGACCCTCGCCGCGCGGTGAGGGGTATGAGTTGATCGCGGGCGAACGCCGCCTGCGCGCGGCGCAGCGGCTCGGCTGGGCCGAGATCCCGGCGATCGTGAAGGACGTCGACGATCGCATGTTGCTCTCGCTCGCGATGGTCGAGAACCTCCAACGCGCCGACCTCAATCCGATCGAGGAAGCGGAGGGCTATCAGCAGTTGATCACCGATTTCTCGCTGACCCAGCAGGAGGTCGCGGATATCGTCGGCAAGGACCGCTCGACGGTCGCGAACACCCTCCGGCTCCTGGCGCTTCCGGCGTCCGTGCGGCGACTCGTCTGGGACGGGCAGCTCACCGTCGGTCACGCGCGCGCGCTGCTCGGCGCTGGCAACGAGATGCGCATCGCCGATCTCGCCAAGGAGGTCGTGGCGCAGGGTCTCTCGGTCCGCGAAGTGGAGCGCCGCGTGCGCGAGCTCGCGAAGCCAGGGGTTCGTGCCGGCGCCGCGGCGGATGCCGTCGATTCGCGGAGCGCCGAAGTCCGGCGGCTCGAGGACCAGCTCCGCAAGCGACTCGGCACCGACGCCCGGATCATCCAGTCCGGGAAGGAACGCGGCGAGCTCCGCATCCCGTTCTACGGGGCAGAGGACTTCGAGCGAGTGATGGAACTGGTGATGGGGCGAGGGCTGGGCGATTGACCCGGAACGTCCGAAACATCACACCGCGGCCGATCCGGGCCTCCGGGGCCAAGGACTCGCACGGCCGGATCCTCGAGCCGGGAGCCGGCGCGCTCTACGTCCACATGCACCGCGAGGCCGGGCTCGCGCACAGGCACTATGTGTTGAAGCCCTGGCAGGTGAGGGTCGCGGCGGTGGCGACATCGCGTCCGATGCTCGGACTCTACGTCGTCATCCTCGTGTCGTGGGGCTGGATGGCGGGACAGGCGGCGCGCGTCCCGCTGCTGCGCGCGGACGTGGCCGCGCTGACGACGGACGCCGAGCGGCTCGACACGCTGACGGCCACCCTGACGGAGCTTCAGTCACGTTATGAGCACGTCCAGCGTCTGCTGAGTGCGGCCACGGCGAACCTCGCCCGTAAGGGTGAGCCGGTTCCGGCGCCGGTGCAACCGCCGGCGCCGGTGCCGAGCGTGCCGCGGACATCGCAGGACACTTCGGGACCGCCGATCGGCGGTCATTGAAGAAAACTCACGGAATCGGATCAGGAGGAAGCATGGCGATGTTCGGCAAGGACGAACCCACCGCGAAGGGGACGGTTCGCGTGCAGAATGGCGAGACGACGCTCTCCATCATCTCGGTCGGGACGACCGTGACCGGCGACATCGATTGCGCAGGGGTGCTGAAGGTCGAAGGGCGCATCGAGGGCAGCGTGCGGCGCGCCCGCCAGGTGATGCTGGCCAAGGAGGGGTCGATCCAGGGCGACGTCGTCGCACAGGAGGTCGTCGTGGGTGGCGTAATCGACGGCAACGTCACGGCCTCGGACCGTCTTGAGTTGCAGACAACGGCGGTGGTGAATGGCGAGATCACGACCAAGTCGGTCATCGTGATGGAAGGCGCCCGTATCAATGGTGGCGTGAAGATGACGGAACTTGCGCTGGTCGGGCGGCCGGTCGAGGGCCGGGATCAGCGGGATTCGCGGGACGTGAGGATTGCGAAGATCTAGCGGCATCAGCGCGCCACGGTAGCGACATAATCAGTCTCGAGACACCCGTTATCCACAGCGATTGTTGGTAACAAACATTTGGTTACCGTACAGTCATAATGCGTTGATTTATAAAGCCGTTATCTGGTATCCAATGCGTAAAGTCGCACAAACCGTAGCTTTTATCCACAGCCTCGCCCTCCTCGCACTCGGATGCGGGGGGGAGCGACCACAAGTCGATGATCCATCGACATTTCGAGTCGCCCTCCTCACTCCCGGTCCCATCTCCGACCAGAGCTGGAACGCCTCGGCGTTCGCCGGATTGAACCGAATCCGGGACTCGCTCGGCGCCTCCGTCAGTCACATCCAGACCAAGACCCCTGCCGAGTTCGAGGAGAACTTCCGGCAGTACGGTGCGCAGGGCTTCGCTCTCGTCATCGGGCACGGCTTTGAGTTCCAGGAGGCGGCGCAGCGCGTCGGGCCCGATTTTCCGCGCACCATCTACGTCACCACGGGCGGCTCGGGCACCAGCGCCAACGTCGCTGCGATGTCCTTCGCATTCGACGAGCCCTCCTATCTCGCCGGCATGGCGGCCGCCGCCGTCTCGCAGAGCGGAACGCTCGGCGCCATTGGCGGCACCGAACTCCCGCCCGTGAAGTCCAGCTTCGCAGCCTTCGCCGCCGGCGCCCGCGCGGTGAACCCGAACGTCACGGTCCTCACCGCATACCTCGGCAACTGGGACGACGCCGGCGCGGGCAAGGAGCAGGCGCTCGCGCAGATCGCGCGCGGCGCCGATGTGATCTTCCAGAACGCCGACGCCGCGGGACTCGGGATCTTCCAGGCGGTCCGGGAATCCAGAAACGTCTGGATCGTCGGATCGAATGCCGACCAGAACGGCATCGCACCGGCCGTGACGCTCGGCTCGGTCGTGATCGACGTGCCGCACGCCTTCCTGATCGTCGCGCGCGAGGTGCAGGGAGGCAGCTTCGTGCCGCGCGTGATCTCGCTCGACACGCGCAGTGATGTCGTGCGCTGGGTGCCGAATCCCGCGGTCTCCGCGATCCCGGTGGCCGCAACGGCGCGCATCGACTCCGTGCGCACCGCGATGGTCGCCGGACGCTCCCCGATGCCGGCCGCGCCACGTCCATGACCGGCGTTCCGCTCCCGGAGATCACCCGCTACCTCGACGACCTGCTCGCGATCGCGACGATCCCGGACTACCCGCCCGCGCTCAACGGCGTGCAGGTCGCGCATCGCGGCCCGGTCACCAGGATCGCCGCCGCCGTGGACTGCTCGCAGCGGACGATCGACGAGGCGGCGACGACCGGCGCCAATCTCCTGCTCGTCCACCACGGACTCTTCTGGAACGGACTCCAGCCGATCGTGGGCCCCCATCACGCGCGACTCGCGGCGCTCTTCGCACACGACCTCGCCCTCTACTCCGCCCACCTGCCCCTCGACGCGCACGCGACCTTCGGGAACTCGGCATTGCTCGCCGGCGAGCTCGGGCTCATCGTGAGCGCGGGATTCGCGCGCCACGAACAGATCGACTGCGGTGTGCGCGGCGAGGCGGACGAGCCGACCTCGTCGCTCATCGCGCGCGTGGGCGCATGGGCCGCACCGCTGGGACACCACGTCGTCGCCTCGCGTGTGCCGCGCGGTCACCGCACGCGCCGGTGGGCGATCTGCTCCGGTGCCGGAGCGCAGAGCGCCAATCTCCATGAGGCGTACGCCGCCGAAATCGACACCCTGATCGTCGGCGAAGGGCCGCACTGGAGCGCCGTCGACGCCGAGGAACACGGGCTGGTGATCGTCTACGCAGGGCACTACGCCACCGAGACCCTCGGTGTGCGCGCGCTCGCGGCGCATCTCGGCGAACGCTTCACGATCCCGTGGAGCTTCGTCCACGCCCCGACCGGCCTATGACGGCGGCCCTCGCACTGCGAGGGATCGACAAGCGCTTCGGTGTCACGACCGCCCTCACCGCGGCCCACTGCACCATCCGCCGGGGCACGGTGCACGCGCTGCTCGGCGAGAACGGCGCCGGCAAGACGACCCTGATGCGCATCGCCTTCGGCCTGCTGCGCGCCGACGCGGGCGAGCTCGAAGTGGAGGGACGCGCGGTGCGATTCCGTTCGAGCGCCGACGCGATCGCGGCCGGCATCGGGATGGTCCACCAGCACTTCATGCTGATCCCGGCGATGACGGTCGCCGAGAACGTCGCGCTGGGCGGCCGCGGTCGGTTCGACGCGCGCGCGGCCGCCGCGCGCGTGCGCACGATCGGCGCCGAGACGGGCCTGCACCTCGACCCCGACACGCCGGTGCGCGAACTCGCGGTCGGCGCGCAACAGCGCCTCGAGATCATCAAGGCGCTCGCGCACGACGCGCGCATCCTGATCCTCGACGAGCCCACGGCCGTGCTCGCGCCCGGTGAGGCCGCGGATCTCTACGCCTGGCTGCGCCGCTTCAGCGTGCGCGGCGGGAGCGCGGTGCTGATCACGCACAAGCTCCGCGAGGCCCTCGCGGTCGCCGACGACGTGACCGTGCTGCGCGGGGGGCGCACCGTGCTCGAGTCCACCACCGCCGCGGCGCCTGAGGACGAGATCATCGCGGCGCTCGTCGGCGAGCGCACGCTGCCACCGGAGCTCGCCGGCGAGGTCATTGGTGCCGCGAGTGCGGTCCGCGCGCGCAGGGACGCCGGCGAGGCGCCCGTGCTTTCACTCCGGGGCGTCGGGTACACCGACCCGGCCGGTGTCGTCCGGCTCCGCGACGTGACGCTCGAGGTGCGACCCGGCGAGGTGCTCGGCGTGCTCGGTGTCGAGGGCGCCGGACAGCGCGAACTGCTGCGGCTGCTCGCGGGACGGCTCGAGCCGACCACCGGCACCGTGCAGCGGCCGGCGCGCGTGGGATTCATCCCCGAGGACCGGCTGCAGGATGCGGTGATCGCCGAGATGTCACTGACCGAGAACCTGGCACTCGCCGGCGCGGGTGAGCGTCGGGGCAGGGTGCGGTGGCCGGCACTGCGGGAGCAGGCGCGGTCGGTCGTCGAGGAGCTCGAAGTGCGCGCCTCCGGCGTGGATGCGCCGATGCGCGCGCTCTCGGGCGGCAATCAACAGAAGTTCATCGTCGGCCGTGAGCGTGCGCACGCCGCCGGCGCGCTCGTGGCGGAGAACCCGACGCGCGGTCTCGACATCCGCGCCACCGCGCGCGTGCGCGCCGAGATCTCCGCGCCGGCCGGCAACGGACGCGCCGGCGCACGTGCGGTGGTCTACTACTCCAGCGACATCGAGGAAGTGCTCGCGGTCGCGACGCGCGTCGTGGTCTGCCACGCCGGTCTCGTGCGGGAGGTCGCGCCGGGCGCCGAACCGGGCGATCTGAGCCCCTACGCGCGCGCACTCGTCGGGGCCGAGCTGTGAGGGCAGCACGATGGACGCACTGACCGCGCTCTGGGACGGGGCGTTCGGGTCGTCGTACGCCTTCTGGTCGGCGACGCTGGTGCGCGCGACGCCATTGCTCTTCGTCGGCCTCGCGGTGGCGATCGCCTTCCGCGCCGGCGTGCTCAACATCGGCGCCGAGGGCCAGTTGCTCGCGGGCGCCGTGGCCTCAACGGCCTTCGCGCTCGCCGCCGCCGGGCTTCCGCAGCCGGTCGTCATCGCCGGGATGATCGTCTGCGGCATGGCCGCGGGCGCGGCGTGGGCGGGGATCGCCGCGCTGCTCCGCCACCGCTTCGGCGTGCTCGAGGTGATCAGCACCATCATGCTGAACTTCGTCGCACTGAACCTCGTGGGCTGGCTCATCCGCGGGCCGCTGCAGGAACCGTCGCGCATCAATCCGCAGTCCGCGACGATCGCGGCCTCTGCCCGCTGGCCGCAGCTGCTCGAGGGCCATCGCCTGCACCTCGGGTTCGCCCTGGCGGTCGCGCTGGCCGTCGTGACTTGGTGGGTGCTGACGCGGACCGCCATCGGTTTCCGCGTGCGCGCGGTCGGGGCAAGCCCCCGCGCGGCGGCGAGCGCCGGGCTGGTCGATGCCCCACGTACGATCCTCGGGGTGTTCCTCGCGAGCGGCGCGTGCGCCGGATTGGCCGGTGCTTCGGAGGTCGGAGGCGTGACCTGGGCGCTGTACGAAGGGATCTCGCCGGGCTACGGCTACACGGCGATCGCGGTCGCGCTTCTCGCGCGACTCGATCCGCGCTGGGTGGTGCTGAGCGCGGTCTTCTTCGGCGCGCTCGAGGCGGGGGCGGCGGCGATGCAGCGGCAGGCGGGCGTCCCGTCGGTGGTGGTGCAGGCGATCGTCGCGGTCGTGATCCTCGGCGTGCTCGCGGCGACGCGCTTGCGCGAGGTCGCGGCGGCGCGGCGAACGCCGGTGCGCGCGGAGGGGCTCTGATGGAGTCGATCCTCGTCCCCTTCCTCGAGTCGATGATCCGCACGGCCACCCCGCTGGCCTTCGCGGCGCTGGGCGAGCTCGTCACCGAGCGCGCCGGCGTGATCAACATCGGACTCGAGGGCGCGATCATCGCCGGATGCCTCGGTGCGCTGGTCGCCTCCGGGTCGCTCGGCGCGGGTGCGGGCTTCGTGGGCGGTGGCCTCGCGGGTCTGTTCATGGGCGCCGTCTTCGCGCTCTTCGTCGTGGCGCTCCGCACCGACCAGATCATCACCGGCACCGCGCTCACGCTGTTCGGGCTCGGCGTGACGGGGACGGTGCATCGCTACCTGACCGCCGACGGCGCCACGGTCGCCGCGGCGACGGTCGCGCCGTGGCCGGTGCCGCTGCTCTCGGACCTGCCGTTGCTCGGACCGGTGCTCTTCCGTCAGCCCGCGCCGACCTACGCGCTCTATGCGCTCGTGCCGCTGCTCGCCTGGTGGCTGCAGCGCACGCACGGTGGGCTCGCGCTGCGCGCGACGGGGGAGCACGCCGAGGCGGCGCGCGCCGCCGGCATCGCCACCGAACGCGTCCGCTGGCTCGCGATCCTCTTCGGCGGGATGATGGGCGGACTCTGCGGCGCGACGCTCGTGCTCGCGCAGGTCGGCACCTTCAACGAAGGGATGAGTGCGGGGCGCGGATTCATCGCGATCGCGATCGTGGTGCTGGGGCGATGGACGCCGCTCGGCACTGCAGGCGCCGCGCTGGTCTTCGGTGCGGCCTCGGCGCTCCAGTTCACCTTCCAGGCGCTGAACTGGGACCTGCCGTACCAGGTGTTCCTCGCGCTGCCCTACGTCCTCACGCTCCTGCTGCTCGCGACGCTGCGCGGGCGTGCGGCCGCGCCCGCGGGACTCGGCCGCTAGCGCTCGCTACGGACAGGAAGCGAGCGCCCCCTCCCAGAGCAGCACCCATCGACCGGTGGCATCACGGCCGATCGACTCCACGAGCGGACGACCAGGGGATTCGCGCACCAGCAGCACGCGGAGCCGGCCGTCGGGGGCACGGAGCGCCACGAGCGGGTCGCGCGTCTCGAGCTGCTCCTCGGCACCCGCGCTCCGCGCGTTCCACTGCACCGTCAGCGGGCGGCGCGCCGGGAGCAGCGTGTCGGGCACGGCGAACAGCGTCAGGTGCTCCTCGAGGGGGTTCGACTCGATCGGCAGCCGGCGGGCAACGACGGCGACGACCGTCGTGTCGTCACTTGCCGGCGTGAGGAGCCACGCATCGCGCACCGCGACCGGGAGTCCGCGGAAGTCCGCGACCGTGGTGTCGGCGGGAAGCGCATCTGCGGCGCGGGAGATGCGCGCCGCGAGGCGCGCCGAATCGCGTGGCGAGAGATCCTGCAGCGGCACGAGCGCGAGCAGGGGTGAATCGTCGGCGACGTGCTCGATGCTCCAGGGTTCGCCGTGCGTCGGGTCGCCTCGCAGGCAGGCACTCGCGACGAGCGCGGCCTCGGGATCGGCGATCGAGTCCGCCGGATCGCCGGGCCGGGTCAAGGCGCCGGCGGGACGCTCGAAGGTCGCACCCCGCTGCGCGGCACCTTCATCCGCCGGCGCGCACGCGGTGGCCGCCGCCACGATGGCGCACGCAGCGAAGGTGACGATCAACCGCACACAGTTGCGGAGCGATGCAAGCGTCGGGAGCATCGTGGGCTCGTTGCTTAGGGAGCGCTGGGACGATGCGGCGGAAGATACGGTCCGCCGAGGTCCCAGTGCCACGCCTCGCGGCGGATGCCGTCGCGCGGGTCCTTCAGCGGATGGTGCTGGAGCCGGTGCGCGGGGATCCCGACCCGGGAGCCCCACTGCAGGAGCCGCGCCTTGTCCGAGGAGACGAGGTGCGCGAGTCGACGGCCGAGCCAGAGATGTCGGTGGAGCCAGAGTCCGCCGCTCATCGCGTGGATCATCCCGTCGCGGCGCGACGGGAACTCCACCCAATCGAGCAGCAGCGCGGCAGGGTCCTTCGGGGGTGGGATCGGCGACGGCGGGGAAGCGCTCACGTCGCGATCACCTCGCTCACTGACAGGCGATCACGCCCTCGGAGGTCGCAGGCGCCGGCGCGGCGATCGTGCCGGAGTAGAGCGCGCAGGTGAGCGGGAATGACCGCGGGTGCGTGGCGGTGGCGGACCAGCCGCCGGCCGTGGCACCGACGATGTTCACCTGGACGCCGCGGGAGGTGCTGAACCGCAGCGCGGTGGTGTCGGCCGAGTACACCGCGTGCTGGTAGAAGTACGACTCCTCCGCGCTCGCGAGATTGCGCAGGTCCGAACGCATCGCGGCCGCGTACGCCTTCCCCTTCGTCGCCGCGAACTTCGGCACCGCGATCGCGGCCAGGATGCCGATGATCACGACGACGATGAGCAGCTCGATCAGCGTGAAGCCGCGCTTGCGCTGGTTCGGCATTCGGTTTGGGGGTGGCATTCGTACAGTGGACGGTCGATGGTGACAGGCGTCACAACCGAAGGCGACAGTGCATCCATATAGGCGTGCCGCTCCGACCTCCTCAAGAGCAATGAGGGGGCCGGGAGCGCTGCCGCTCCGTAAATCGTTGTAATTGAACGAGTTAACCGGTGGACAACTCCCCGCCCGCGGGCTCCCGCGACCCCGCAACCCTCGGCGACTGACGCAACCTGCAATTCAGGTACCTGGCACGTATTCCCCGAGCCGCGCACGGAGAGACCTTCCGTCAGGCCTTCGCCTGGAGCCAGTTCGAGCCGAGCCCCACGTCAACGACGAGCGGCACGTCGAGCGAGATCGCGGTCGTCATCTCGTGCCGCACGAGATCCTGCAGCTGCTCTCGCTCCTCCGGCGGACACTCGAAGACGAGTTCGTCGTGGACCTGGAGCAGCATCCGTGACGCGAGCCCTTCCCGGGCGAGCGCGTGGTGGATGCGGATCATGGCGACCTTGATGAGGTCGGCGGCCGAACCTTGGATCGGCGAGTTCTGCGAGAGCCGCTCCCCGAACGAGCGGGTATTGAAGTTCCGGTCGTGGATCTCCGGGATATAGCGGCGACGCTTGAAGATGGTCTCGACATAGCCGCGTGAGCGCGCCTGTTCGACCGAGCCGTCGAGCCAGCGACGCACGCCCGCGAAGCGCTCGAAATAGGTGTCGATGAACGCCTTCGCCTCGGCGTGCTCGATGCGGAGCTGCCGTCCCAGCGCGTGCGCGCCCTGCCCGTAGATCGTCGCGAAGTTGATCGTCTTGGCGCGCGCGCGCATCTCGGATGTCACCTGGTCGAGCGGCACGCCGAAGATGATGCTCGCCGTCTGGCGATGGATGTCGCCGCCGGCGCGGAACGCCTCGACGAAGGCCGGGTCGTGCGAGAGGTGCGCCAGCAGCCGCAGCTCGATCTGCGAGTAGTCGGCAGCCATCATCTCCCAGCCCGCGCGCGGGATGAAGCCGCGCCGGATGTCCTTCCCGAGCTCCCGGCGGATCGGGATGTTCTGCAGGTTCGGGTCGCTCGAGGAGAGGCGGCCGGTGCTCGCGACGGTCTGGTTGAACGAGGTGTGCAACCGCCCGGTGCCGGGATTCACCAGCACCGGCAGCGTGTCGAGATAGGTGTTCTCGAGCTTCGCCAGTTCGCGGTACTCCATCAGGAGCGCCGGCAGCGTGTGACCCTCCTCGGCGAGCTCCTGCAGCACGCTGGCGTCGGTGCTGGCACCGGTCGCGGTCTTCTTCTTCACCGGCAGCGCGAGCTTCTCGAACAGGATCGCGCGCAGCTTCGGCGTCGACTGGACGTTGAACTCCTCGCCGGCCTCGGTGAAGATCTGCTGCTCGACCTCGCGCCGTGCCGCCTCGAACCGCGTCTTCAGTGAGTGGAACCAGGGTACGTCGATCGTGATGCCGGTCCACTCCATCTCGGCCAGCACCTCGACGAGCGGGAGTTCGACCTCGCGCAGCAGCGGCCCGACCTGGTGTTCGGCCAGCCGCGGCTCGAAGATCGCGCGGAGGCGCACCGCCACGTCGCTGTCGGCGCAGGAGTAATCGCGCGCCGCGACGATCGGCACCTCGTCATACGGCACCTGCTGTTTCCCCTTGCCGCAGAGCTCGTCGAAGCCGGTCATCGCGATGCCGAGGAACTCGACCGCCAGCGCGTCGATCGCGTGCGAGCGCCGGCCCGGATCGAGCACGTAGCTGGCGAGCATCGAATCGAAGTCGAGACCGCCGAGCGTCACGCCGGCGCGGCGGAGCACGAGCAGGTCGTACTTCGCGTTGTGCGCGGTCTTCCGCACCGCCGGATCCTCGAGCAGCGCGCGCAGCGGTGCCATCTCCGGCGAGAGGAGCGGCGGCAGGTTCACCACCGGCTGCGGTCCCTCGGCCAACAGCCGTGCCGCGATCGAGGTCGGCGCGGCCGCACTGCGCGACTTCTTCGGGGCCGGGGCCGGTTCATCGCCGAGCGCGAGTCCGCCCTGCGCGGTCGCCGGCGTCCGGTGCGCGAAGGGGAGGTACCAGGCCCGGCCCGGCGCGGTCCCGACGGAGATGGCGACGAGATTCGCGCGCAGCGGCGTGATGATCGGCGGTGCGCCCGCGTCGAGCACGGTCTCGGTGTCCACCGCGATGGCGCCCGCCGCGCGCGCCTCGGCGATCATCTCGGCGACGAGCGCGACCGTGTCGGCCACGCGATAGATCGTCGGCACGGCGTCGGGAGTGCCGGGGACCGTCGCGGCGGCGCGGACGGCGCTCACCATGTGCTCGTCCGCGGCGCTCGGCTCGCGCGCCTCGCCACGCCGTGCGACGGTCGATGCATCGTCCCCGGTGAGCTTCACCGCCCCGCCGTCGGCCGCCACTGCAGCCGCGCGCGCCGCGCTGTTGAACTCGAGCTCGACGAACAGGTCGCGCAGTGCGGCCCAGTCCGGCGTCCCGAGCACGAGCGCTTCGAGGTCGAGGGTCACGGCGAGGTCGTCCTGCAGCGTCACGAGCGTCTTCGAGAGGCGCGCCGCGTCGGCGTGCTGCGTCAGCGCGTTGCGGGCGCGCGTGGGTTCGATCTCGTCGAGATGCGCGAGCATGTTCTCGACCGTGCCCCACTTCTCGACCAGGAGGAGCGCGCCCTTGTCGCCGATGCCCTTCACGCCGGGGACGTTGTCGGCGGTGTCGCCGACGAGCGCGAGGTAGTCCACCACCCGTTCGGCCGGCACGCCGAGGCGCTCGTGCACGTTCTCGACGCCATACCACTTCTCGGTCGTGCGGCCCGGGGGGCCGTGCCAGGGGTTCAGCACCCAGACGCGCTCCTTGACCATCTGGAGGAGGTCCTTGTCGCCGGAGACGACGCAGACCTCGAGCTCACGCTCGGCCCCCTGCTTCGCGAGGGTGGCGATCACGTCGTCGGCCTCGAAGCCCTCGAGTGCGATCGTCGGGATGCCGTACGCGGCCAGGATCTGGTGGACCCGCTCGACGCCGGTGTCGAAGTCCTCCTGTTCCTCGTCGGGCAGGGCGACGCGGTTGGCCTTGTACGACGCGAGGAGCTCCTCGCGCCCGGACGACCCGGCGTCATTCACCCAGCCGAGGTAATCGGGCTTGTGCTTCTCGATCAGCCGCCGGATGAAGTCGCTGACGCCCTTCGCCATCCCGGTGTTCTCACCGCGCGCGTTGCGCAGCGGGGCGCCACCGCCGAGCGCGTGGAAGGAGCGGAAGATCAGGGCATAGCCGTCGATCAGGTAGAGGCGGGGCCGGCCGGGCATCGTCATCCGACAAAACTACGCGCTGCCCGGCCCGGATGCCGCCTGCTCCGGACCACTCTCGAGCGCTACTTGAGACGCCGCCGCGACTCCGCGTCGAACCGCACGGCGCTCGACGGCGTGAGCCGCCAGCGACCGGTGCCAGTCTGGTCGAAGAAGATCAGCTGCAGGTTGAGGCTGCGATATTCCCAGACCTGCTGCCGATTGCGCTGGAAGTCGTTCATCGTCGGCTCCAACAGCTGCTCCGGCTCGCCGAGCATGATGAAGACGCGGCCGCGGTCGGAGAGCCAGCCGGGCGTCGCCTCTTCGCGGAACCGCCCGTTCGCGCGCACGAGGCGCGTGAAGTAGTCGCGCAGGTCCTCGTGCGCGGGCGTCCCCGGCTGCGCGTCGGTCTCGCGCACGAAGGTCGCCCACTCGGCCGGGCGCGCTTCCTCGGCCGCGTCGCGCAGCCGCTGGAGGCGATAGGGTGCGGCGAAGAAGCGCAGGTAGTTCGTCATCTCGTCGAACGTCGCGACGGGGAGGTCATCGCCGAAACCGACGAAGACGCCGGCGCTCGTCGTGTCCGGTGAACCGTCCGCGACCATCGCGATGCTCGCCACGCCGATCCCGATGCGCGCCACGGGCACCTCGACCACGCGGGAGGCGAGCCCCTCGCGCGCGGTGAAGGCGATCGTGTCCTGCCAGAGCACCCGCCCGCGCTCGTTGCGGATGAGCAGACGGGACGGCGTCGAGAGGTCACCGTAGCGCTCGACGTAGACCGGGATGATGCTGTCGCGCCCGAAGATCACCGTGGCCCGCGGACTCGTGAGCAGGCGCGGCAGGGAGTCGAGCGAGGCGCGCGGCGTGACCTCGACGATCGGCACCGGCGTGGAGATCGTGCCCGCACCGAGGCGCGGGATGCGCAGGGTGATCTCCTCCTGCGCCGAACGCTGGCTCCCCTCGTCGCGCAGGGCCACCACGAGGATGTGCTCACCCGGCGGAACGTCCAGGATCTCCTGGAAGATCACGCTCTCCTCGGGCCGGCTCGTCTCGCGGAACGTGGCGACGATCACTTCCTCGGTCGCCTCCGCATTCGCCACCGTGCCGGAGGCGCCGCGGACCGTCAGGGCGACCGTGTAGTTGGCGCGGAAGCGGTCGTCGGCTTCGCGCACGAAGCTCAGGACGTTGTTGGAGAGCGAGAGCGCGACGACGACGTGCGTGCGGTCACCGGTCGGCGACGCGAGATAGGAGACGCGTCCGACGAAGGGCAGCGGCAGCCCGCGGGCGAGCATCCCCATCTGGCGGTAGAGCGGCGTCGCGTCGAAGGAGAGCAACTGCGGGGCGCGTGACGGTGCCGGAGCCGTACCGCCACCTGCTCCCGCGCCCTCGGGACGAGGGCCGGCCGGGGCACTCCCGCGACAGGCGACGAGACTCACGGCGACAAGCAGCGGTGCGAAGCGGCGAAGCATCGGGGATGGGGCGGGGCGGGTGGCCACGAGCGTGCTCGGGTGACGGTCCGGCGGAACTGGTCGTTAATCTACCCCACGAACCCGCTGCCGGTCATCACTGTGCGTCGCTTGCACGAGCCTGTACGCCTCGGTAGCTTCGCCGCGTGGCTCGGGACTCCCTCGTAGGAACGACGCTGGCCGGCTACACCCTCATCGACCGCGTCGGGGAGGGTGGGACCGCGACCGTGTACAAGGCCGAGCACCCGGCACACGGTGCCGTCGCGCTCAAGGTGCTGCGCGAGAAGCTCCGCCAGGACCGCACCGCGGTCGCCCGGTTCGTGCGCGAGGCCGGATTCGGCACGCGCGTGACGCACCCGAACGTGATCCGTACGATCGAGACGGGAGAGGACCGCGGGCTCCCCTTCCTCGCCATCGAGTGGGCGAGCGGCGAACTGCTCGAGAGCTATGCCAAGCGCAACGCGCCCTTTCCGCCCGACGAGGTCGCGGCGGTGGTCCTGCAGATCGCCGGCGCGGTGTTCGCGGCCCACACGGTCGGCATCGTGCATCGAGACCTCAAGCCCGACAACCTGATGTACGATCACGACACGCGGACCGTGAAGCTGCTCGACTTCGGGATCGCCACCGCGACCGACGTCACGCCCGACCAGCGGCTCACGCGCGCCGGGTTCTTCGTGGGCACCCTGATGTATGTCGCGCCCGAGGCACTCTCCGGCGAGGTCGTGACGCCGGCCGCCGACCAGTACTCGCTCGCGACGATGGCCTACCAGTTCCTCACCGGCACGCTGCCGTACACGGCCAAGAGTCCGCGCGAGATGTTCACGCAGCTCCTCTCCCAGCCGCCGATCCCGCTCAACAAGGCGAAGCCCGACATCGTCTATGCGCCGGCGGTCGAGACGGTCGTGATGAAGGGGCTCGAGAAGCATCCGCAGGACCGCTACGCCGACGTCTGCGTCTTCGCGGACGCGCTCGCGGAGGCGCTGAAGGCGCCGTTCGTCGATGAGCCGGCGGCCGGCAGCGGGTTCCTCTCGCGGATGAAGAAAGGACTCTTCGGCCGCTGAGGGCGCTCCGCGCCCGGCGCCCTCAAGCCACCGGCAGCCAGCAGGTGAAGGTGGAGCCGGTCCCCGGGACGCTCTCGACCGTGATGTCGCCGCCGAGCAGCCGCGCGAGGCGCCGCGTGATCGAGAGGCCGAGTCCCGTGCCGCGCCGCTCCGAGTCGCCGCGCGACCCCGGGCTCACCTGCTCGAACTCCTCGAAGATCCGTCCGTGGTCGCGCTCGGCGATGCCGATGCCGGTGTCCACCACCTGCAGGGCGACCCAAGAACCGCCGGCCGCGAGCAGCGGGCGGTCCGCCGCCGACCGCACGTACTGCGTGACCGCGCCATCGGGCACGAGACTCCCGCGCACGATGATGCCGCCGGAGGCCGTGAACTTGACAGCGTTCCCGAGCAGGTTCACGAGGATCTGCCGCAGGTGCGTCGGGTCGGTGTTCAGCTTGGGCAGCGTGGCCGGGACCTGGAGCGAGAGCGAGAGGCCCTTGGCGA
The DNA here is from genome assembly GCA_031396725.1 of Gemmatimonadaceae bacterium. Classification (GTDB taxonomy): domain Bacteria; phylum Gemmatimonadota; class Gemmatimonadetes; order Gemmatimonadales; family Gemmatimonadaceae; genus Pseudogemmatithrix. Next base: position 16,368 of record JANNLH010000044.1, read on the forward strand.
TCAGCAGCGGCTCGACCTCGCTCGCCACGTCGATCACGAAGGCGCGCAGCGAGAGGGGCTCGCGGTGCAGGTCGAGCCGCCCCGCCGAGAGCTTCGCGAGGTCCAGGATCTGGTCGACCAGCGCCTGCAGGTGCTCGGCCGAGGCCTGGATGCGCTCCACCGGGCTGATCATGCGGGGCCCGAGCTCGCCGTACGATCCGTCGCGCAGCAGGTCCACGAACCCGACGATCGCGGCCAACGGCGTGCGCAGCTCGTGCGAGACGTTCGCGAGGAACTCCGACTTCGCGCGATTCGCGCGCGCCAGCTCGAACGACAGGTGCTCGAGCTCGGCGCTGCGCTCCTTGAGCCGACGCCGCTGGGCGCGCTCGTAGAAGAGGAAGAACAGGAACGCGGCGAGGCCGAGGAGGGCCAGCAGGCCGATCACGCCCCTGAGCATCGTATCCTGATCCTCATTGACCGTTCCAGCGGCACACGGTACCCTCCCCGGCATGGACCATCAGACCCGCCTCCTCGACCTGCTCGCCACGCGCAGCGCCAAGCGCGGCACCTTCACCCTCTCCTCGGGCCGGCAGTCGGACCTGTACGTGGATTGCCGCCTCACGACGATGCACCCCGAAGGCCTCGCGCTCATCGGACCACTCGGACTGCACGCCATCGCCGAACGCGGGTGGCATCCCGACGCCGTCGGCGGACTCACGCTCGGCGCGGATCCGGTGAGCTATGCGATCGCGTACGCCAGCCAGCTCGCCGGCATCCCCGTGCGCGCGTTCACCGTGCGGAAGGAAGCGAAAACGCACGGCACAGGCAAGCTGATCGAGGGGCCCTTCGTCGAAGGCGACCGGGTGGTGGTAATCGAGGACGTGATCACCACCGGCGGCTCGGCCATGAAGGCGGTGGACGCCGTCCGCGCCGCGAAGGGCATCGTCGTCGGCGTGCTCGCCGTGGTCGACCGGGAGGAGGGCGGGCGCGAAGCACTCGAGGCCGCCGGCCTCGAAGTCGCCTCCCTCGCCCGCGCCGCGGAGCTCCTGGCGCGGATGTGAAGTCCGAGCGCGTTCACCACGAAGGCACGAAGGAACCGAAGAACGGCGAAGCAAGCCACTGCAATACAAAGCAACAGCATTTGAAGGGGGCGTGGCGGACAAGGCTGTCCCCCACGCCCCCTTTCAGTGTTGTTCTCCGTTCGTCCTCCGCCCCTCTGTGTCTCCGCGGTGAAGCAACAGGACGTGGGCAGTAGGCGGGGCCTTCTTCGCCGTTCTTCGGTTCCTTCGTGCCTTCGTGGTGACCGGCTTCGTGGTGACCGCTTCAGTCGAGGGACCGCCGCGCGCGGGCGGGGCGGCGATCGGTCGTCGACGGCGGCGGTCGCATCCCGGTGCGGATCGCCAGCGGGCGGAGGGTGCGCAGCGCTTCACGGTGCGGGCGCACGAGCTCCTCGAGGATCCGCTCGAGCATCTGCGTCCCCGTGTGGGTCCGCCGGAACTCGCCCGCGGTCATCCGCATCAGCGTCCGCACGTGGCGGCTGAAGCTCTGCGGTGACGAATACTCGAGCGCATTCGCGACGTCCGCGATCGAGTGCCCGGGATCCTCGAACAGCCGCGCCGCGCGCAACAGCCGTGTGTAGGCGAGATAGCGCTTCGGCGCCGGCAACCGCGCCCGGAAGAACCGGCTCATCAGCGTGCTGGGCAGCACTTCCATGCGCTTCGCGAGCGCGCGCACCGTCGCCACGCGATCGCTCGTCGTCAGCAGCGCCTCGAAGAAGCACCAGCAGTCCGGCGTCACGTCGCCCAGCTCGGCGCGGATGGCGAGCAGCGCCGAGCGATCCGACTCCTGCACCGCCTCCGAGCCGAGCAGCTGGCGCAGCCGCGACCAGCCGGCCGGCGACCGCACGTCCACGAGCCGCGTCACCCCGGCATTGCCCAGGTGCAGCAGCGCCTCGGCCGACGCCGGCTCGGCGCCGAGCAGTGCCACCGCCGGGACCGTCGGGAACTCGCGCACGACCGCCTGCATCCGCCGGTCCCGTTCGCGCCCGCAGCGCACGACCGAGAGCAACACCGCGCTCACCGGCCGTTGCTTCAGCTCCTCGAGCGCGTCGGCCACCGAGTCGCGATGGATCGTCCGGTAGAAGCCCGCGCCCGCGGCATCGACGCGGGAGCGCTCGTCCGGATCGAGCACGGTGAGGACGGGGGCGGACAGCGCGCGGGAGAGGTGGGTCACCGGGACCTCGGGCGTTCGGTCATGGAGTGCTGGGAAGCGGGTGCGCCGTGAACCTCGCGCGGCGTGGTCATCGGCTCGTCACCAGCGCGGGGCCGATCCCCGCCCGCGCCACCGAAAGCGTTAGATTCCGGGTACAGGTTCCGCCGGACGATCGCGTCGCGGGTTCGCCCGCGCCGAGGAAAGTCCGGGCTCCTTGGACACGTTGCCAGGTAACGCCTGGGCACGCCGCGTCAAGGCGGCGTGACGGACAGTGCCACAGAGAACAGACCGCCTTCACGCGAGTGGAGGTAAGGGTGAAAAGGTGGGGTAAGAGCCCACCGCGTCCGCGGCAACACGGACGGCACGGCAAACCCCAGCGGGAGCAAGGCCAAATAGGCGGCGAGCAGCAGTCCTCTGCGATCAGGACGCCGCGGGTTGGCTGCTAGAGCGTGCGGGTGACCGTACGCCGAGAGGAATGATCGTCCGGATCCGAAAGGGTCCGACAGAACCCGGCTTACAGGCGGAACCGACGCAGGGCAGGACGAGGATGGCAGGTGGATGGTCGAGGGTTTTCTCCTCGGCGTCCGCCTGCCATCTTCCGTTCGTGCCCGGATCCCGCCGACGTCTCCTCAGGCTGTGCGCGCTCGTGATCGCTGCCGCGGGGGTCGCCGCGGGCGGGAGCGCGTGCGCGCCAGGCACACCCGCGCCGGAGCGTCCGCGCCCGTCGCCACCGCCGAGCGAGGCGGTGGTCGATTCCCCGTCGGTGTCCGCGCCCTGGGTCGTGCGGCGTACCGGGGCGTCGCACGAGCATCGCATCATCGTCTCCGCGACCCTCGAGTCCCGCGTGGACACCGTCGTCCGGTTCGACTCGGTGCGTTCCGAGCTGCTGGCGACGTGGCGGGGGCCGACCTCGTCCAGCGGCTGGCCGCGCGGACTCATCGGCACGGTCGACGCCTACGCCGTCGCAGCGGGTGGCGATTCCCTCGTCGCCGTCGCCGGCTTGCAGCTGCCACTCTCCTTCGCGGCCTCGCAGCGATCGGCGCAGGTACAGCCCGAGTTCAGCGCCCCCGACGCGGCCTCATGCGCGTCGATCGCGGGAGGCATCGTGCAGGGCGTGCGCGACCTCTGGCTCTCGCTGCCGGACACGCTGCGCGCCGGCGCGACCTGGCGCGACTCCGCCGCGTACGTCGTCTGCCGCGATTCCATCCCGCTCGCGCTCACCGTCGTCCGCACCTTCGAGGTGGGTCGTGCCGCGTCCATCGGTGCGGAGGGTCTGGTGATCACCATCATGCGACGCACCGTCTCGCAGCTCCGCGGCAGCGGCACGCAGTTCGGCGAGCCGGTGACGATCGAGGGACGCGGCGAGGGGATGATGATCTACGAGGTCGGCCTCTCCGGCGCGCGCGTGCGCGGAGCGACCGGCGATGCCGTGCTGACGCTCACCCTGCGCGGCAGCCGGCGGGTCCAGGAATTGACGCAGCGCTCGAGGACCGAGATCCTCGAGCGCTGATCCAGGAGCGATGCCCGGGCGGTCGGCCGATCAGTCGACGAGCCGCAGCGGCATCAGCAGGCAGAGGTACTTCGCGCCATCCGACCACCCTTCCGGCTCGAGCGTCGCGGCGCGCTCGGGAGCGCGGAAGGTCATCCGCACCTCGTCCGTCGGCATGTAACGCAGGATCTCGAGCAGGTAGCTCGCGTTGAACCCGATGTCGAGCGGGTCGCCGTCGTAGCGGATCGGCAGCTCGTCCTGCGCCTCGCCCAGGTCGGGCGTGCTGACCGAGAACTTCAGCATCCCGGCGTTGAACGAGAGGCGGATGCGGTGCGTCTGGTCCGAGGCCACGACGCTCATGCGCTTGAGCGCGCCGGTGAAGGCCGTGCGGTCGAGGATGGCGTACTTGTCGTTGTCCTTCGGGATGACCTGCTCGTAGCCCGGATACGGTCCCTCGATCAGCCGCGTGAATACCGACGTGAAGGGTGAGCGGAAGCCGAGGTGATTCTCACCTTGGGCGACCTCGAGCTCCTCCTCGGCCGCAAAGAGCCGGCGGATCTGCTCCAGCGCCTTGGGCGGGATGATGAGATCCGACTTCTGCGCCCCCGAGACCGCGACCTCCATCTTGGCGAGCCGATGGCCGTTGGTCGCGACCATGCGCATGAGATCCGAGCGCAGCTCCCAGAGTACGCCGTTCAGGATCGGCCGACTCTCCTCGGTGCTCGCGGCGAACGCCGTGTGCCCGATGAGCTTCTGCAGCTCACCCGAGGGGATCCGGATCGCCTTCTCGAACTGGATCGCCGGGAAACTGGGGAACTCCGACTTGGGCAAGCCGAGCAGCTTGAACTTCGCGCGCCCGCACTCGAGCGTGATCCGCTGGTCGCCCGCGGCGGAGATCCGCACCGGGGCCGGCGGCAGCTCGCGCGCGATCTCACTCAGCTTGCGGGCCGGGATGGTGATCGCCCCGGCGGCCTCGACGTCTGCCGTGACCTCGGTGCTGACGGCGATATCGAGGTCGGTGCCCGAGATGCGAATCCCCTTGTCCGTGGTCTGGACGAGAAGGTTCGCGAGCACCGGCAGGGTTGTCTTGTTGGGGACCGCCGGCGTGACGGCCGCGAGTCCTTCCTGGAGCTTCTCACGAGTGATCGTGAAGCGCATGCGGTTCCTGACGGATGACGGTGGCGTGTGGAGCGCCGGGATAGCCTTCTATCCCTATAGATGAATTTCTAACTCGTAGTAGTAGTAGTAAGGTGTGGAATGTGGACGAACACCGCAACGTGTTGGTGTGTCGCCGCTTCACTCCGGCACCTCACGTGCATTCTGCGTGGAGCCACTGTGGAGAGCCGTGCACTGCCGCCTGCCGGCCGATCCGACGTGATAAACATGTGCATCATGGGGAGTGGCGGACGGTTTCCCTCACCTTGTCCACACGCCCCCGGAACTCGGCGCTTTCCTTCATCATCTCGGCCACGCGGTCGAGCGAATGGATGACCGTGGAATGGTCACGTCCGCCGAACGCCTGGCCGATCTCGACGAGCTGTTGCCCGAGGATCTCGCGTGCAAGATACATCGCGACCTGCCGCGGCACGGTGAGCGCCTTGGTGCGGGTCTTGGACTGGAGGCCGTCGACCGTGACCCCCCACTCCGCGGCGACACGCTGCTGGATGAGCGACATCCGATCCTGGCGTTCCGAGCGCGGCGGAGCGCCATCGTTCGAGCGCAGCTTGTCGCGAAGGGCCTCGCGCGCGAGCTCGACCGTGATCACGCGGTGCTTGAGCGACGCGTAGGCGAGGAGCTTGATGACCGACCCCTCGAGCTCGCGCACGTTCGACTGCACGTGATCGGCGATGAAGTGCAGGACGTCGTCGGGGATTGTGTGCTCGAGGTGATCCATCTCGGCCTTGCGCCGGAGGATCGCGATCCGGTGCTCGAGGTCGGGCTGCCCGACGTCGGCGACCATGCCCCAGGCGAAGCGCGAGGCGAGGCGCGCCTCGAGCTTCGGGATCTCGGAGGGCGGACGGTCCGAGGTGAGGACGATCTGGCGTCCGGCCTCGTAGAGCGCATTGAAGGTGTGAAAGAACTCCTCCTGCGTGGAGTTCTTGCCGCCGATGAAGTGCACGTCGTCGACGAGGAAGAGGTCGGTCTCGCGATAGCGACGGCGGAAGTCGTGCATCGCGCCCTTGCCGATCGACGTGATGACGTCGTTGGTGAACTGCTCGGTGGTGATGTAGGTGACGCGGGTCGCGGGGGAGCGCCGGAGGATCTCCTGGGCGATGGCCTGCATCAGGTGCGTCTTGCCGAGTCCGGTGGGGCCGTAGAAGAAGAGCGGGTTGTAGGTCTTGCCGGGCGCCTGCGAGACGGCCATCGCGGCGGCGGCGGCCAGGTCATTGGACTTGCCGATGACGAAGGTATCGAAGGTATATCGGGTGTTGAGGGAGCTGAGAGTGACGTTTTGCTGCGGCGCATCTGGCGCCATGATGGGCCTTTCGTGTCCCTTTACTGGAACGAAAAGGTCCATCTGTGAACGCAGTGTCCTCTCCGTGTGCACGCGCAACGAGATCTTCACCGGGTGGCCCACCGCCACCGGGGCCAGGGACTCGAGGATCGCGGCGTGCCTTCGCTCGTTCCACTCCACCGAGAACTGGTCCGGGGCGCTGAGCGTCAGGGCCTCGCCGGAATACTCGGCCGCGGTGAGCGGCACGAGCCAGGTATCAACTATGTGATCCGAGAGTTCGGTACGCGCTCGGTCGAGGAGGCGCGTCCAGACTTCGGTGGCGGTGAGGGACATCTCTTACCGAGCGAGTGTGGATATCTGAGGGGAGGCGAAGCTACCCCCCGCCTGTGGATAAGTCAACGCTCGTGACTGCGAGCCAGCCGTACGGCCACACCCGTCCCGTTGACCTAAGCCATGGGCCCGACTACGTTTAGCGGTCTGTCCGCAATCGCGTTTCTTGCTTTTCGCCTTCTGGAGTAACGATGGGGAAGCCGACGTATCGCCCGCGCAACAAGCGCCGTATCAGGACGCACGGATTTCGCGCGCGCATGGAGACCAAGTGGGGACGCGAAGTCCTCAGTCGTCGCCGCAAGAAGGGACGCAAGCGGCTCACCGTGAAGCTGCCGTCCAAGTACGCTGGCGCCTGACCTCGATCGCCGCTTTCCTTCGGCCCGGCATCTCTGGCTGACGCGGAAGGCGGACCTCGAATCGGTGCGCCGAGAAGGGAAGCGATTCCGGACCACGCACCTCGAGGTTCGGTACATCGTTTCCCTTCTTCGTCATTCACGGGTCGGCCTGATCGTGCCGCGGCACAAGCAGTCGGCCGTGGCGCGCAATCGCGTGAAGCGGCGGCTGCGCGAGCTCTCGCGGCTCGTGCTCCTGCCGGCGCTCGAGTCGCACGCGCCGCTCGACGTGGTGCTGCGCGCGACGACGACGGCGTACGACGCGGACTTCGCCGCACTCGCGACGGACGTCTCGCGGATCGTGCAGCGGCTCGTGCAACGAATCTCGCCAGGGCCCGGATGAAGACGCTGCTCGTGTTCTTCGTGCGCGCGTATCAAGTGGTGCTCTCGCCCCTCCTGCCGGCGTCGTGCCGCTATCATCCAACCTGTTCGCACTACGCGATCGAGGCGCTCCAGAAGCACGGAGCGCTGCGGGGCGGCTGGCTCGCGGTGAAGCGGATCGCGCGATGCCATCCGTTCCGGCCGGGTGGATTCGATCCCGTGCCGGAGCCCGACACGCACAAGACCTCCCTCCCTCCTTCGACCTCCCCCCGAGATGGATAAGCGCTTCTTCCTCGCGCTGCTGCTGACCGGTGTCGTCGTGGTGGTGACGCCGATGATGTTCCAGCGCCAGGCGCCGGTCCCGGTCGTCACGACTCCGGCGCCGGCCACTGCGCCGTCCATTGCGCCGGCGACACCGGTGACGCAAGAGACACAGGGCGCGGCGCCTGTACCCGCGGCTTCCGCATCGCCTGCGGTCCAGGCGCCGGCGATCCCGGTCGTCAGCGCCGAGACGCTCTCGCTCGCGAACGCGCTGGTCGACCTGCGGCTCTCGACGCGCGGCGCGGCCCTCGAGTCGGCGGTGCTCCCGAACTTCAAGAAGCTCGGCGGCAGTGAGGGCGAGGTGCGGCTCGCGCACGGGCGCGAATCGATGATCCACTACCGCATCGTCGCGGGCGGCGACACGCTCGCGCTCGACCAGGTGCCGTTCGGTGCGGTCCGCGACACGGTCGGCGGCCGTCCGCGCGTCACCTTCACCGGCATGCTCGGCGCCGCACGCGTGACCGTCGCCTATCAACTCGCGGCGGACAACTACCTCGCCGACGTCACGCTCAAGGCGGACGGCCTGCCGCAGCCGGCGTTCCTGCTGACGGACCTGCCGTCGGGATTCGACTCGCAGGAAGCCGACACGACCGAGGATCACCGGCATCTCGCCTACGCGCTGAAGCCGGTGAAGGGTGGCGCGCGGCGCGTCGATTTCCGCAAGCCGGATCCTGGTGAGCGGATCCTCGAGCCCGGCCCGCTCACCTGGGCGGTGGCGAAGAGCAAGTACTTCCTCGTCGGCGTGCTCGCGTCGGACACGGCTGCGGCGCCGTTCGCCGAGCTGCAGGTGGTGGGTGCGCCGCGCGAGAACAAGGTCGCCGTGCGCGCCGGCGCGACCGTCGTCGCGCCGCTACCCGAGGCGGGGATCCGGTTCGAGGTCTACGCGGGGCCGCAGGAATGGCAGCGCATGGTCGGCATGGGCCGCGAGTTCCAGAACTCCAATCCGTACGGCGGATTCGCCAGCGGCGTCGTGCAGCCCTTCGCGACGATCGTGATGCGGATCCTCCTCTGGATGAAGCGCATCCTCGGGATCGAGTACGGCTGGATCCTCGTGATCTTCGGCATCGCGATCCGCCTGCTGATGTGGCCGCTCAACGCGCGGATGATGCGCTCGAGCATCCAGATGCAGCGCATCGCGCCCGAGGTGCAGGCGGCGCAGAAGGCGGCGGCGGTGAAGTACCCGACCGACCGTGCGAAGCAGCAGGAGATGGTGATGAAGGTCTACGCCGACCACGGCGTCAGTCCCTTCGCCGCGCTGGGCGGCTGCCTGCCGCTCCTGCTGACGATGCCGATCCTCTTCGCGCTCTTCTTCGTGTTCCAGAACACGATCGAGTTCCGCGGCGTGTCATTCCTGTGGCTCTCCGACATCTCGCTCAAGGACCCGTACTACATCCTGCCGCTGCTGATGGGCGCGTCGATGTTCGTGCTCTCGTGGGTCGGCATGCGGAACGTGCCGCCGAATCCGCAGACGAAGATGATGAGCTACCTGATGCCGGTCATCATGACGGTGGCACTGCTGAACTTCGCGTCGGGCCTCAACCTGTACTACGCGGTGCAGAACCTGGCCGCACTGCCGCAGCAGTGGCTGATCGCGAACGAGCGGGCGAAGGCCAAGCCGGGTGACAAGGGCGACAAGCCCACGGCCGTCGTGGCGGGTGGCGGAGAGCGCAAGAAGCGCTGACCTGCGCGGCGACACGATCGCCGCGCTGGCGACGGCGAGCGGCCGCGGTGCGCTCGCCGTGCTGCGGCTGAGCGGACCCCGGGCGGCGGCGATCGCCGCGCGGCTCTGCACACCCTGGCCGCCGCCGCCGCGCACACCGGTGCGGACACGGGTGCACGCGGACGGCGAGACGCTCGACGACGCGCTCGTCACCTTCTTCCCCGCGCCGCGGTCGTTCACCGGCGAGGATCTCGTCGAGTTCTCCGTGCACGGGGGCACGCGGGTGCCCGAGAGCGTGCTGGCTGCGCTGGTCGCCGACGGTGCGCGGCCGGCGCTGCCGGGTGAGTTCACCGAGCGCGCCGTGCGCCACGGCAAGCTCGACCTGCTGCAGGCCGAGGCGGTCGCCGACCTGATCGACGCACGTTCGCGGGCGATGCAGCGCACTGCGCTCCGCCAGCTCTCCGGCGCACTCTCGCATCGGCTCGCGAGGCTGCGGTCGGCGATCCTCGACGCCGAAGCGCTGCTTGCCTTCGAGCTCGACTTCCCGGAGGAGGATCATGGGCCACTGGCACGTGACCGCGTGACGGCCGCGGTGGTGCAGGTGCTCGCGGAGATCGACACGCTGCTGGCGACGCTCCCCGCCGCCGAACTCGGACGCGATGGCGTCACGGTGGTGCTCGCCGGCGCGCCGAACGTCGGGAAATCCTCGCTCTTCAACGCCCTCGCCGGCGCGCCGCGCGCGATCGTGAGCGAGATCCCCGGGACGACGCGCGATGCAGTGGAGGTGGTGCTCGAGCACGACCCCTGGCCGCTCCGGCTCGTGGACACCGCCGGGCTGCGCGAGAGCGACGATGTGGTGGAACGGCTCGGCGTCGAGGTGAGCGCGCACCGCCTCGCCGCGGCGCACGTCGTGCTCGTCTGCGGAGACGACGACGCCTCGCTCGCGGCCGCGGCGACGACGATCGCGACGCTCAGTGCCGCGCCGCGGCTGGCGGTGCGCACCAAGTCCGATCTGGACTCGAAGGGCTCGTCCTGGCGCGTCACCCCGGAGCTGGAAGCGCTCGTGACCGGCGCGGTCTCCGTCAGCGCCGCGACCGGCGAAGGACTCGACGCCCTGCGCGACGCGATCACGGCGGTGGTGCGGAGCGTGCATCCGGACCCTGCCGAGGAGTCACCGATGGTGACGCGCGCGCGTCATGCGGCGGCCCTGCAGGTCGCGCGCGCCGAGCTGATCCTCTTCCGCGACGCCTGGGAGCGGGACGCACTGCCGGGCCCGGTCGTCGCCACGCATCTCCGCGCGGCGGTGCACGCGCTCGACGAGCTGATCGGCAGCGTCGATGTGGACGACGTGCTGGAGCGGGTGTTCCGGCAGTTCTGTGTTGGAAAGTGATGGAACAGCAGATGGGAGATGGGAGATGGGAGAGGTAAGGAAGCACGATCGCATCCAGGCAAGCCGCCCCTCACATCTCCCATCTCCCATCTCCCATCTGCCGGTAATTGACGACGCGCGGCCGGCCCCGGAGCCGGTCGCGCGCGTCCACCGAGCGGTGCGCCCGTTCGCTATGCTGTGCGGGCGGCCGCGTCGGCGAAAACAGTCAGTTCACGGGCCTCGGCCCTCAAGGCCCACGCGATCCCCTTGTCGGCGACCGCCTCCTCCACCATCCGCGCCCCGATCCAATACCCGGCGCGCTCCGGCAGCACGTGCCGCTGCACGGTGCGCGACTCGTCACTCATCCCGCCCGAGAGCCAGCGGAGCCGGAGGCCGAGTCCTGCGCGATCGAGGTCGTCGGCCACGGCGCGCGTCAGCACCGCCTCGAGTTCGCGCACGCGCGCGTACTGCCGCCGCTGGAATCCATAGTACTCCCAGGGCGCGTGCCCCGGGCTCAACTGCCGCGCGGCGTGCACGGCGAGGCCTTCGTTGACGAGATGCTCCCGCAGCGTCGCGCTGCGCCCCGTCTCCCAATAGGAATAGAATCCGCTTGCCGCGCCGATGGCCCGGCGCAGCTCGGCGCGGCTCCGCGGCGAGGTGTAGCGCACGCAATGCGCGATCTCGTGCGCGAGCCACATCGGCACGAGCTCGGGGTCGAGACCGAGCCCGCGCGTCGCCGGATTCGCGACGCTGGTGAAGTGCTCGAGACAGACGAAGGCGACGCCGCGGCCGTTGACGACGAGCTCGCCGGCGTTGGCGGCGCCGACGCCGGCCATCAGGACGACGTCGACGGTGGAGTCGATCTCGAAGAGCTCGGTGCAGGCCGCCTCGGCCTGGGCCGCGAGCGCGACGACGTCGGTGCGTTCGAGCATCGCGCGTAGGTCCGAGCGGTCGGCGCGCACGGTCTCGCGCACGACCTCGTTGAAGTGCGGGCCGGTGGGCTCGATGACGTAGTTGTGCCAGTACGCGCCAAGCACCTGGCGGTGCGCCTCGAAGTACCGATGATACGCTGCAACTGGATCGACGCTCTGCAGAACGGCGAAGAAGTCGGGCAGCAGGTTGATCAGCATTCGGTGGGGACGAGGCGAAGTGCGGCGGCCGAACGGGGGGATCCGACAGCGCGAACGATACGGGGTATCGTGATTCCGGACAAGAGGACGTGAAAGGAAACAAGGGGACAGTGGAAAGCAGAAAGTAGGAAGTAGGACGGGCGCCGCCCCGGCCGGGCCCCCTTCCTACTTCCTACTTTTTACTTTCTACTTTCTGCTTCCTCACCGCGTCCCGAAGAGTCGGTCCCCGGCGTCTCCCAGTCCGGGGAGGATGTACCCGTTCGCGTTCAGCTCGCGGTCGAGCGACGCGGTGAAGATCGGGACGTCGGGGTGCGCGGCGTGGAGGCGCTTCACGCCCTCCGGCGCGGCGACGAGGCAGAGGAACTTGATCCGCTGGGCGCCGGCGCGCTTGAGCGACGCCACTGCGCTCGCCGCGCTCCCGCCGGTGGCGAGCATCGGGTCGAGGAGGAAGAAGTCGCGCTCGCCGGCATCACCGGGGACCTTGAAGTAGTAGTCCACCGGCTCGAGCGTGTCGTGGTCGCGGTAGAGCCCGATGTGCCCGACGCGCGCCGAGGGTACGAGCTTGAGGATTCCCTCGACCATCCCCAACCCGGCCCGCAGGATCGGCACGAGTGTGAGCTTCTTGCCCGCGACGCGCTGCCCCATCGTCGTCTCCAGCGGCGTCACGACCTCGGCCGGCGCCAGTGCGAGGTCGGCCGTGGCCTCGTACGCCATCAGCATCGCGATCTCGTCGACGAGCTCCTTGAAGATCTTCGTGGGCGTCGCCTGGTCGCGCAGGATCGAGAGCTTGTGCTGCACGAGGGGATGCGAGACGACGGTCAGGCCGGGGAGCGCAGGGGTGGTCAGCATATGCGAGAAGCTAGTATCTTCGGCCTCATGAAAGAATATCAGGCCGTGATCCTCCGGCTCACGCGGCACCAGCGCGAGGACGAGGATGCGCTGACGGACCTGCTCAACGAGCGGAGCCGCGGCGGCTGGACGCCGGCGATGATGACCCAGGACGGCCAACGGCTGACGCTCGTCTTCGGCCGCGACGGCGATACCGTCGCGGAACCGGACCGCTAGATGCGCCTCCGGTTCACGGGCGCCGCGCGCGAGGTCACCGGGTCGGCGCACCTGGTGGAGGTGCTGGGCCGCACGATCCTGCTCGACTGCGGGCTCTTCCAGGGACGCCGGCGCGAGGTCGAGGCGAAGAACCGCAAGCTGCCCTGCGCACCGGACCGCCTCGACGCGGTCGTGCTCTCGCACGCGCACATCGACCATGCCGGCCGCCTGCCGTTCCTGGTGAAGGAGGGCTACCGCGGGAAGATCCACACCACCGTCGCCACCCGCGACCTCTGCGAGGTGATGCTCGCCGACTCTGCCAACATCCAGGAGAAGGACGCGGAGTTCCTGGCGCGGAAGCAGAAGTCGTTCATCGAACCGCTGTACGCGATGAAGGACGTGGCGACCACGATCGCGCAGATGGCGGCGCACCGGTATCACGAGCGCTTCGAGGTCGTGCCGGGAGTGCACGCCACCTTCGTGGACGCCGGCCACATCCTCGGCTCCGCGTCGATCGTGCTGGAGTGGGAGGAGGACGGCACGCGCCGCCGGCTCGGCTTCAGCGGCGACATCGGGCGCGCGGGTCTGGCGATCATCCGCGACCCGGAGCCGCTCACCGCGCTCGACTGGGTCATCATGGAATCGACCTACGGGAACCGGGATCACGCGAGCGTCGAGGGCGCGCGCGCGGAGCTCGGGCGGATCGTGCGGGAGACGGCGGCGGGCGGCGGGCGCATGCTGATCCCGGCGTTCGCGGTCGGCCGCACGCAGGAGATCCTCTACGACCTCCACGAGCTCTCGCACGCCGGGGAGATCCCGCGCATCCCGATCTTCATCGACAGTCCCCTCGCCGACAAGGCGACGGCCGTGTTCCGCGAGAACACCGCCGATTTCGACATCAAGGAAGCCCTCGTCAAGCGTCACGGCGGCGACGGCGAGTCGATCTTCGACTTCGACCTCGTGCAGTTCACGCCCGCCGTCGAGGACTCGAAGGCGTTGATGCGGAAGACCGGGCCGATGATCGTGATCGCCGCGTCGGGGATGGTCGAATCGGGGCGGATCCTCCACCACCTGGCGCACAGCGCCGGCGACCCGCGGACGACCGTGCTGATCGTCGGTTTCCAGGCGGAGCACACCCTCGGGCGGCGGATCGTCGAGCGCCGGCCGCTCATCAAGGTGTTCGGCGACGAGATCCCGCTGCGGGCGCGCGTGGAGATCCTCAATGGCTACAGCGCGCACGCCGACCGCACCGGACTGCAGGGGTGGCTCGACGCCGCGCGTGAGAGCTCGCCCGCGCTCCGCGACATCTTCCTCGTGCACGGCGAGCCGGACGCCCAGGATGCCCTCGCGGCGCAGCTCACCGGTCGCGGCTACACGGTGCGCTGCCCGGAGCCCGGGAGCGATGTCACGCGCTGAGACGGCGGAGCGGTTGCTCGACGCGGCCATCGGTCTCGGCGTCTCCGACGGCGTGGGCGCGATGAGCCTGCAGGGCATCGCGACACGGGCCGGTGTCAGCAAGGCGCTCGTGCTCTATCACTACGCCGACAAGCCGACCCTGCTCGCCGCGGTGGTGACGCGCGTGGGGGCGCGGAGCGCCGAACGCCTGCTCGGCGCGGCGCGCGCGACGGACGCCCTCGCGGGCTGGCGGACGCTGGCGCGCGCGGAGACGGCCAACGGGGAGCTCGCATTGCTCGCGGGCCTCGCGCACGAGGCGGAGGTGGCGGCCTCCCCGGCCCTCCCGGCGGTGCGCGCCGCGCGCGAGGACGGGGCCGCGGTGCTCGGAGGTGCCATCCTGCGGGCTGTCGGCCTCGCGCCCCGGGTGCCGGTGCCCTTCCTCGGGCGCGTGATCGTGCGACACCTCGACGGCCTCGTGATCGCCGCGTCGCGCGGCGTGATCTCCGGCGAGGAGTTCGAGGCCGAACTCGACACCTTCGCGCTCGCGCTGCTCGGCCTGGGCCGCTGAGCGGCATGCCGCTCGGGCCCGCATCCCGATAGCTTCCGCCCGATGGAAGAACGCGCCCGCTGGTCCCTCGGTCGTCGGCTCATCGCCGGCTTCGGCGCGCTCGTGCTCGTCGGCTGGCTGCTCTCGGCCGCGGGGGTCGCGTGGTATGCGTCGCGCGACCGCGCGGCGAGCGCCGACGCGATCGTCGTGCTGGGCGCGGCCCAGTACCTCGGCCGGCCCTCGCCGGTGCTGCGGACGCGGCTCGACCATGCGCGCGCCCTGCACGCGCGCGGCCTCGCGCCGCGGATCGTGCTGACGGGCGGCACGGCCGAAGGGGACACGGCGAGCGAGGCGGCGGTGGCGCGCCTCTACCTGAGGGCACGCGGGATCCCCGACTCGCTCCTCCTGCTCGAGGAGGACGGCCGCACCACCCAGCAGTCGCTGCGCGCGGTGGGCGCCCTGCTGCGCGCGCGCGACCTGAAGCGCGTGATCGTCGTCTCCGACCCGTTCCACGTCTTCCGCGCCGCGCTGCTCGCGCGCGGCCAGGGCCTGGTGGCGTTCACGTCGCCGACGCGATCGGACGGCCTCTGGAAGCGGATCGCAAGGCAGCCCGACTACTTCCTCGGAGAGTCCGTGAAGGCACCGCTGGCGCTGGTGATGCGATGAGGATCCCGGTCGAGACCTGCACGCTCGACAACGGCCTGCGCGTGATCCTCTCGGAGGATCACGCGACGCCGGTGGTCGCGGTGAATCTCTGGTACCACGTGGGGTCGGCCAACGAACGCCCCGGGCGCACCGGCTTCGCGCACCTCTTCGAGCATATGCTCTTCCAGGGGAGCGCGAACGTCGGGGCCAACGAGCACTTCGAGCTCGTGCAGCGCGCCGGCGGCACGCTCAACGGCTCGACCTGGCTCGACCGCACGAACTACTACGAGACACTCCCCGCGCACCAGCTCGAGCTCGCGCTCTGGCTCGAGGCCGACCGGATGGCGCGACTGCTCCCGGCGATGACCCAGGAGAAGCTCGACACGCAGCGGGACGTCGTGAAGAACGAGCGGCGCTGGTCGGTGGACAACCAGCCCTACGGCACCTGGTGGGAGCGGCTCCCCGCGCTCTGCTTCCCGCCGGAGCATCCGTTCCATCACTCGCTGATCGGGTCGATGGAGGATCTCACCGCGGCGAGCCTCGAGGACATCGCGAGCTTCTTCCGCACCTATTACACCCCCGACAACGCGGTGCTGACCGTCGCGGGCGACTTCGACCCGGCGGCGGCGCAGGCGATGATCGGCCGGCACTTCGGCGGGGTCCCGCGCGGGAGCGCGCGGCCGCCGCTGCCGCCGATGGAACTGCCTGCGACGTTTGGCGGCTGGCTCCGCGCGACGGTCGAGGACGCCGTGGTCGCTCCGCGACTCTTCCTCGCCTTTCGCGTGCCGCCCTTCGGGTCCGATGGCTGGTACGCGGCGAGCCTGCTCGGCCAGCTCCTCGGCGGGCGCGAGGGGAGCCGGCTGCCGCGCGCGCTCGTGCGCGAGCAGGCGCTGGCGTCGGACGCCGGCGCGTACACGTTCGACCTGCCGAAGGGGAGCGACCTGCTGATCTGCGACGTGACCGCGCGGCCCGGCGTGACGGCCGAACGCCTCGAGGCGGCGGTGGTCGCCGAGGTCGAGCGGCTCATCGCGGGCGGGGTGACGGAACCGGAACGCGCGCGCGCGCTGGCCGGCCTCGAGACGGAATGGGTGGCCGGGCTGCAGTCGGCGGGCGCGCGCGCCGACAAATTGTCGCAGTATGCTACTTATTTCGGGGACGCCGCGCGCGTGAATGACGAACTCGCGCGCTACCGCGCGCTCCCGGCCGCGGAACTGACCGCATTCGCGCGCGCGCGGCTCGGGCGGGACAACCGCGCCTCGCTCGTGTACGTGCCGCGCGCGGGCACCACCGCGCCGGAGGCCGCGTGAGCGCGTCCGCGCGTCCGGTGCCCGGCGCTCCGCGTCCGTACCACTTCCCGGCCGTCTCGCGCGACGCGCTCGCGAACGGCCTGCGCATCCTCGTCGCGCCGATGACGCGGCTGCCGATCGTCAGCGTGCTCGCACTCGTCGAGGCCGGCGCGTCCGCCGATCCGGCCGGCCGCGACGGCACCGCCTCGCTCACGGCCCGCACCCTGGCCGAGGGGACCGCGACGCTCGATGGCGCCACGCTCACCGACCGGTTCGAGGCCCTCGGCACCTCCTTCGATGCGCACGCCGACTGGGACACCGCGGTCGCGCGATTCACCGCGATGCCCGAGCGGCTCGCCGAGGCGTTCGCGCTCTTCGCCGACGTCGTGCGCGCGCCTGCGTTCCCCGAACAGGACGTGGCGCGCCGTCGGGACGAGCGGATCGCGGAGCTCGAGCAGCGGGTCGCCGAGCCCCGCGGCCTGGCGGACCAACGCTTCGCCGGATTCCTCTACGATCCGCGCACCCGCTACGCGCGCTCGGCGGGCGGGACGCTGACGACGGTGCCGTCGCTGGATGCGGCCGCCGTACGCGCCTTTCACGCGGCCCGCTACGCGCCGGCATCCACCACACTGCTCTTCGTCGGCGACATCACGCCGGCCGTGGCGCGGCGGCTGGCCGAGGAGCAGTTCGGGTCGTGGCCGGGACAGGGCGGCGCCGTCGCGCCGCCGGAGGTGCGCGAGGCCGCCATCGGCCGGCGCGTGGTGATCGTCGCCAAGGAGGATGCGCCGCAGTCCGAGTTGCGGGTCGGCCACGTCGGCGTGCCGCGCGGGCATCCCGACCACCTCGCGATCGTCGTGATGAACGCGATCCTCGGCGGGCTCTTCAGTTCGCGCATCAACCTCAACCTGCGCGAGCGGCACGCGTTCACGTATGGCGCATCGTCAGGCTTCGACTGGCGCCGCGCGGCCGGTCCCTTCGTCGTCAGCACGGCGGTCAAGAGCGAGGTCACCGACCGCGCGGTGGAGGAGATCCTCCGCGAGATCGACGGCCTGCGCGCGGCGCCGCCCTCGGCATCGGAACTCGCGCTCGCGACGGACTACCTTGCGGGCGTGTTCCCGATCCGCTTCGAGAGCACCGATGCGGTCGCCGGCGCGCTCGCCAACGCGACGACGTTCGGGCTGCCGGAGGATTGGTTCGGCACGTATCGCGCGCGTGTGCTCGCGGTGACGCCGGAGCAGGTGCACGCCGCCGCGCGCGCGCATCTCGACCCGTCGCGCCTGTTGGTGCTCGCCGTCGGCGACCCGGCCGTGATCCAGGCGCCGCTCGGACGACTCTCGATCGGGCCGTTGCGCGTGGTGGCGCCCGCCCACGATCCCGCGGAGGGAGCATGACCGTGACGCGCGGCAAGATCAGCGGGACCCGCATCTGGCAGAACCGGTTCCTCGATGCGCATCTCGACCAGGTGCGCTTCCCGGACGGCAGCGAGGGCGAGCAGGTGCTGATCCACCACCCCGGCGCTGCCGCCGTCGTACCATTCCTGAGCGACCCGCGCGGCGACGATCCACAGCTGCTGCTGATCCACCAGTATCGCTACGCGACCGGTGGCGACCTGTGGGAGATCCCGGCCGGCCGACTCGAGCCCAATGAGGCGCCGATCGACTGCGCCCGCCGCGAGCTGCTCGAGGAGACGGGGTGCACCTGCGAGTCACTCGAACCACTGACCTTCCTCTGGACGACCCCGGGCTTCACGGACGAGAAGATCCATTTGTTCCGGGCGACGGGCTTGGTGCGTGGAACGGCCGCGCGCGAGGCGGACGAGTTCATAGAAGTGGTGCCGCTCGCGATGTCGAAGGTGATGGAGATGATCCGTCGCGGCGAGATCACGGACGGGAAGACGCTCGTGGGCCTGCTGTTCGCGGCCGGATTCGAGAGCGTCCTCTCCTGAGGACACAAGTCTCTCGCCAGCTGGACACAATTGAACATGAATAGAAGATTAAGATGTTGATATAGAACGACTTACGAGCTTCCCGGTGGTGGCACGCCCCCTGCCCTAATCAGAGGGTGAGGAGTAGCCACCGACTTCCTTGAAAAAGGGGAGATCATGGGAAGCGCCGCACTGAAGCTTAAGGACCTTTCGCAGCCGTTCCGCACGCTTGCCGAGCTCAAGTTGCTCGATGATGGCGTGTTGGTGTCTGAATACATTGCTGGTCAGTCGCGTGCTTTCGACGCGCTCGTCGACCGCTATCAGACACGGCTGCTGAACTTCATCTATCGCACGGTCGGTGATCGCGAGCGCTCCGAGGATCTCGTCCAAGAGGTCTTCATCCGGGTGCACCGCCACCTCGCGCGTTTCGATCGGTCGAAGAAGTTCTCGACCTGGATCTATACGATCGCGTCCAACCTGGCCAAGAACGAGCTGCGCAACCGCTCGCGCAACCCGCTCGTGCTCTTCCAGGCGATCACGCAGGGCTGGGAGGACGAGGAGCGTCCGCTGGAGTTCGAGGATCCGTCCTCGCGCCCCGACGACCTCTTCCGCAAGCGCCACGTCCGCTCGCTGGTCGAGCAGACGGTCGCCCAGCTGCCCAAGCATCATCGCGAGGTGTTCGTCCTCCGCGAGCTCGAGGGCCGCTCATATGAGGAGATCGCCGAGATCACGCATTGCAACCTCGGCACCGTGAAGTCGCGCCTGAACCGGGCGCGCAGTTCCTTCGCCGAGATCATCGAGCCGGCGCTGCAGTAGTAGGTACGGAAGGGGGGTGGGACCTCCGAAGGCCTGCAGTGTCGGAACGCGGAACGTCCTCCCGGGGTATCGGGGGGGCGTTTCGTCATTTGTGGTTCCCTGGCCGCTTCCCTGGACCCCCACCCAGCGATGCACTGCGCCGACTTCCGTTCCGTCCACCTGTCGTGGCTCGACTCTGCCCTCACGCCGGCCACCGCGCGGGGGATGCGCGCCCACGTTGAGCGCTGCACGCGCTGCGCGCACTTCGACACCGCGCTCCGGCTCGGTCTCCTGCTGGCGCGGCACCACGCGCCGCTGCGGCCCTCCCGGGACTTCCGCCGGATCCTCACGGAGCGACTCGCCGCGGAGACGCGCCGCGATCCGGTGCACGATCCGGTGCACGATCCGGATCGCGAGACGGTCAGCGCCGGCGCGGCTATATTGCGGCCCTATGGCGCCCTCGACACTCAAAGCGCTCAAGGTGGCCCTCGAGAGCGGCCGCTTCGACGCGGTCTATCTCTTTCACGGCGCGGATGACTACCTGAAGGAGGAGCGCGTGCGCGCGGTCGTCGCGCGCGCGACCGACCCCTCCACGCGCGACTTCAACCTCGAGCAGCTGCGCGGCGCCGAGTGCGACGTGGCCGCACTCTCCTCCGCACTGGAGGCGTTGCCGATGCTCGCGGAACGCCGCGTCGTCGTGCTCCGGGATCCGTCGGCGCTCAAGAAGCCGGCACGCGAGCGGCTCGAGCGGCACCTCGCCTCGCCCTCCACGGACCTCCTGCTCCTGCTCGTGCTCCCCGCCGGCGTGAAGGCAGATGCCGCGATGCTCGGGGCGACGACGGCGGTCGAGTTCAAGCCGCTGGTGGACGAGGACCTGCTCAAGTGGATCCACCACCGCGCCACGACCGCGTGCGGCACGACGATCCTCCCCGACGCGGCGGCCCTGCTCGCCGTGTACGGCGGCAACGATCTCGCGCTGCTCGCCGGGGAGCTCCAGAAGCTCGCCGCCTACACGAATGGCGCGCCGATCGACACCGCGGCCATCGACGCGGTGACGGGCGTACGCCCCGGCCACACGCTCGGCGACCTGCTGGACCGCGCCGCGGCGCGCGACACGACGGGTGCGATCGCGCTCGTGCAGGAAGTGCTGGCGCAGCCGAAGCAGTCGGCCGTGACCGTGGTGATGGCGCTCGCGGCACAGATGCTGGCGATCGGCTGGGGCGTCGCCGCGCGCGCGCGCGGACTGCCGGCGGGCCGGCTCGAGGGCGAGTACTTCTCGCTGCTCAAGGAGGCCGGGAGCGTCTACACCGGCCGGTCGTGGGGTGAGGCCGTGAAGGCGTGGGCGCGCGCGGTACCGAGGTGGACCAGCGCCGACATCGACGCCGCGCTGCCGCATCTCCTGGCGGCCGACGCCGCGCTCAAGGACACGAAGGTCTCGAGCGAGGCGCAGATCGTCACGTCGCTGCTCCTCGCGATCACGCCGGCGACGGCACGCCGGAGGGCAGCATGAATCGGGGATCGTTGGCCGCGCGCGCCGTGGTGCGCACCATGGTGCGCGCGCTCGTGCTCGGCGTGCTCGGCGTCCTCGCGGTATCGGTCGGCGAGGCGCAGCAGGCGCCGGCATCAGCGCCGCTGGATACCGTCGCGCCGATCTTCCGCCGCGCCCAGCGTCTCGTGAACGACGGCAACGGCGCCGAAGGGCGCCGACTCATCGACTCCGTGCTGAACGCCACCGAGCCGCGCTCGCCGGAAGAGGCCGAGGCGCTCTTCTGGCGCGCCACGCTCGCCGCGTCGTGGGACGATGCGCAGCGGGACTACCTGCGGATCATGCTCGAGCACGAGCGGTCGCCGCGGGCCGCCGAGGCGATGCTGCGCCTCGCGCAGGGCGAGTCCGCGCGCGGTGATCGCGATGCGGCGCTGCGCTACCTCGAGCGCCTCGCGCGCGAGGCGCCGGAGAGCACACTCCGCGGCGAGGCGGGTCTCTGGCACGGCCGGCTCCTGCTCGAGCGCGGCTCGCGCACCGAGGGCTGCACGCTGATGCGCGCGACGCGTCCGATGCTCCCGCCCGGCGCGCTCGAGCTCGAGAACCAGTACGACTACCTGCTGCGCGCGTGTCCGGCGGCGGAGAGCATCGCGCCCGCCCCGGCCGCGCCCACCGTAGAACCGACGCCGACGCCAGCGCGCATCCCTGCCCGCGCGCCCGCAGGTGCACCCGCCTGGTCGGTGCAGGTCGCAGCCTTCGGCACGGCGAGCGAGGCCGCGGCCCTCGTCCAGAAGCTCGGCCCGCGCGGCTACGACGCGCGCGTGGACGGCACCGTGGCCCCGTTCCGCGTGCGCTTCGGCCGCTATCGCACGCACGCCGAGGCGGCGGCGGCAGCCGCGGACTACAAGGCGAAAGAGCGCGGTGAAGCGTTCGTCGTCGAGGCGCCGCGAGGGTGACGGAGCCCGGCGCCACGCCGCTGATGACGCAGTACCGGGAGATCAAGGCGCGACATCCGAACGCCATCCTCTTCTTCCGGATGGGCGACTTCTACGAGATGTTCTACGAGGACGCTGAGACCGCGTCGCGCGTGCTCGGGCTCACGCTGACGTCGCGCAACAACGGCGGCGCCTCGGAGGTGCCGCTGGCCGGCGTGCCCGTGAAGGCGGCCGCCGAGTACCTGCGCCGCCTCGTGCAGCAGGGCTTCCGCGTCGCGATCTGTGAGCAGGTCGAGGATCCCAGACTCGCAAAGGGGATCGTGAAACGCGAGGTGATCGAGACGATCACCCCCGGGGCCGCCTTCAGCGATGACCTCCTCGACGGCGCCCGCAACAACTACCTCTGCGCCGTGCAACAGCTCGGCGCGGAGACGGGGATCGCCGCCGCCGACCTCTCCACCGGCGAACTGCGGCTCATCATCGCCGCGCACGGCGACGCGGATGCGGTGCTGGCGCGGCTCTCGCCGCGTGAGATCCTGGTGCCGGCCGGCGCGGCAGCGACCGCGGACCTCGCCGCGGCGATGGGTGCGCTGGCCACGCCGCGCGAGGGGTGGGAGTTCGACGCCGGCCTCGCCGCGGACGCACTCTCGTCGCACTTCGGCGTGCTCTCGCTCGAGGGATTCGGCGTCGGGCCCGCCGACGCCGTGGCGACCGGCGCCGCGGGCGCGCTGCTGCGCTATCTCCGCGAGTTGCAGCCCTCGGGACTCCCGCACCTGGCGCGCCCGGTGCTCGAACGGCCGGGCGGGATCATGCCGCTCGACGAGATGACGCGCCGCAATCTCGAACTCGTCGAGTCGCTCCGCGGCACCACCGACGCCTCGGGCACACTCCTCGGCGTGCTCGACCGCACCCAGACGCCGATGGGTGCGCGGCTGCTGCGGCAGTGGATCTTGGCTCCGCTCACCGACGTCGTCGCGATCCGGACGCGCCTCGACGCGGTCGAGTCGCTCTTCACGGACGCCCTCGCGCGCGCCGCGCTGCGCGAGGCACTCGACGGCGTGCGCGATGTCGAACGCCTCGCGGGCAAGACCGCCGCCGGCCGCGCGACCCCGCGTGACGTGCGCGCACTCGGCGATTCGCTCGCCCGGTTGCCCGACGTCGCACGGGCGTTGGCGCGCACGAGCCGCGGTGGCGCGCTCGCGGCGCTCGCGACGGGCTGGGACGACGCGGCCGACCTGGCCGCCGAGATCCAGCGCACGCTGGTCGCGCGCCCGCCGCTGGGCTACGCCGAGGGCGAGACGATCGCCGCGGGGGTCGATGCCGGTCTCGACGAGTTGCGCGCGATGGCGAGTGGCGGCAAGGACGCGATCGCGGCGCTGCAGGCGGAAGAGCGCGCCCGCACCGGCATCGGCTCGCTCAAGGTCGGCTACAACCGCGTCTTCGGCTACTACATCGAGGTCACGAACGCGCATCGTGATGCGGTGCCGGCGGACTACCAGCGTCGGCAGACGCTCACCGGCGCCGAGCGTTACGTGACGCCGGCGCTCAAGGAGTTCGAGGAGAAGGTGCTGCACGCGACCGAACGGATGGAGATGCTCGAGCGGCAGCTCTTCGAGGCGCTCCGCGCGGCGGTGGGCACGGCGATCGGCCGGCTCCAGGGCATCGCTGCGCGCGTGGCGCAGCTCGACGTGCTCGCGGCGCTGGCCGAGGTGGCGGCGCGCGAGGGCTATGTGCGCCCGGTGGTGGACGACGGCGCGGCGCTCGAGATCGACCGCGGGCGGCATCCGGTGGTGGAGCGGATGATGCCGCGCGACCAGTTCATCCCGAACGACGTGCGGCTCGCGCCGGACGCGCGGATGATCATCCTGACCGGCCCGAACATGGCCGGGAAAAGTACCATCCTGCGACAAATCGGCCTGCTGGTGCTGATGGCGCAGATGGGGAGCTACGTGCCGGCCGCGGCGGCGCGCGTCGGCGTGGCCGACCGCGTCTTCACGCGCGTCGGCGCGAGCGACAACCTCGTGCGCGGGCAGTCCACGTTCATGGTGGAGATGTCGGAGACGAGCGCGATCCTGCACACCGCCACCGCGCGCAGCCTCGTGCTGCTCGACGAGATCGGCCGCGGCACCGCGACCTGGGACGGCCTCTCGATCGCCTGGGCGGTGAGTGAGCACCTGCATGAGCGTGTCGGCTGCAAGACGGTCTTCGCGACGCACTATCACGAGCTCACGCAGCTCGCCGAGGAATTCGTATCAGTTCGGAACTATAACGTGGCGGTGCAGGAGGTCGGGGAGCAGATCCTCTTCCTCCACCGCCTGCGCCCGGGCGGCGCCGACCGCTCGTACGGCATCGAGGTCGGGCGGCTGGCGGGGCTGCCGGCGCCGGTCATCGCGCGGGCGCGAGCGCTGCTGCGTGTGCTCGAGGGCGAGCACCTCGTGCCGGCCCTCGGCGGCGCCGCGCGCACCCCGGCCGCGTCACCCGCGGCCGAGCAGCTCGCACTCTTCGGTAACGCGCCCGATCCGGCGCTCGAGCGGCTGCGGGAGCGGCTGCTCGAGCTCGACCCCGACGCGCTGACCCCGCGCCAGGCGCTCACGCTGATCGCCGAACTGGCCGCCGAGGCCCGGGGCACGGGGAGTGTGGCTGCCGCACCGGTCGCTCCGCCGCCCCGGCACGGGTAGATTCTCGGCTCTTCCCCCCTCCCTGCTCCTTCAGGCCTCCATGACCGACCAGCAGCGCAACCGCCGTCCCTACGCGAACGTGCTCGACACGATCGCCTGGACGCCGCTCATCCGCCTGACCCGCGTGACGCAGGGGATCCGCACGCCGGTCTTCGGAAAGGCGGAGTTCTTCAATCCCGGCGGCTCGGTCAAGGACCGGATCGGACTCCCGATGATCGAGGAGTTCGAGCGCACCGGCGCGCTCAAGCCCGGCGGCACGATCGTGGAGGGGACGAGCGGCAACACCGGCGTCGGACTCGCGATCGCGGCGGCGCTCAAGGGCTACAAGTGCATCTTCACGATGCCCGACAAGATGTCGCAGGAGAAGGTGCGGTTGCTCAAGGCGTTCGGCGCCGAGGTGATCATCACGCCGACGGCGGTCCCGGCCGACCATCCCGACAGCTACACCTCGATGGCCAAGCGGATCGCGAAGGAGACGCCGAACGCGGTGCTCGCCAACCAGTTCTACAATCCGGTCAATCCGCAGGCGCACTACGAGACCACCGGCCCCGAGCTCTGGGAGCAGACGGAAGGGCGGATCACGCACTTCGTCGCCGGTGCGGGGACGGGCGGCACCCTCACCGGCGTCGGGCGCTACCTCAAGGAGAAGAACCCGAAGGTGCAGATCGTCGGCGCGGACCCCGTCGGCTCGATCCTCGCCGAGGTCTGGCGCTCGAACGGCGCCAACGTGCCGCAAGGCGCCCCCTACAAGGTCGAGGGGATCGGGCAGGACAAGATCCCCGGCACCCTCGACCTCTCGCTGGTGGACGAGTACCAGACCGTCAGCGACCGCGACGCGTTCGCGATGGCGCGCCGGCTCACGCGGGAGGAAGGACTCTTCGTCGGCGGGTCGGCGGGGCTGATCGCGCACGCGGCGCTGAGCGTCGCGCGCCGCCTCAACGATCCGGATGCTTGCGTCGTCACCGTGCTCTGCGACACCGGCGAGCGCTATCTCTCGAAGGTCTTCAACGACGAGTGGATGCGAGAGAACCAGATGCTCGACGCCGAGAAGATCACGCTCGGCCAGCTGCTCGGCGCCAAGACCGGCGACAGCCCGGCCCTCGTGAGCGCGAGCCCCGGCGCCTCGGTGCGCCAGGCGCTCGGCCTGATGAGCCTGCACGACGTCTCGCAGCTGCCGGTGATGGACGGCGCCAACTGCGTCGGCTCGGTGAGCGAGAGCGTGCTCAGCGTGCGGAGCCTCGAGGACACCAAGGTGCTCGAGCGCACCGTGAGCGACGTGATGGACGCGCCCTTCCCGGTGGTGGATGCCTCGATGCCCGCCGACGCGGCGGTCAAGATGCTCGGCCGGAACAACCCGGCGGTGCTCGTACGCGAGCATGGGACGGTGCAGGGGATCCTGACGCGGTCGGATCTGCTGCAGTTCCTGATGGCGCGCTGACGTGCGGATCACCGTGATGCTGGGTGGGGACTCCGCCGAGCGAGAAGTGTCGCTCTCGAGCGGCCGCCGCGTGGCGGCCGCGCTGCGGGAGCGCGGGCACGAGGTCATCGAGGCGGACCCGAAGCCGGATCCGTTCGCGGTGCTGGAGACGGCGCGGTCCACCGATGTCGTCTGGCTGGCGTTACATGGAGGCGCCGGGGAGGACGGGACCATCCAGGCATTGCTCGACCTGGCGGGGATCCCCTACACCGGGAGCGGCCACCTCGCGAGCGCCCTGGCGATGGACAAGGACCTCTCGAAGATCCTCTTCCGCGCCGCAGGGGTACCCACGGCGGACTGGTG
Organism: Gemmatimonadaceae bacterium; assembly: GCA_031396725.1. Taxonomy (GTDB): domain Bacteria; phylum Gemmatimonadota; class Gemmatimonadetes; order Gemmatimonadales; family Gemmatimonadaceae; genus Pseudogemmatithrix. The sequence goes on from JANNLH010000044.1 coordinate 42,537, forward strand.
GATGGCGCGGGCAGGCGACGCCGGCTCCTGGACAGGGTCCGACTACGCCGACCGGGCAGTGAAGGCGCTGGGGCTCCCGATCGTGGTGAAGCCCTCCAAGCAGGGGTCCACCGTGGGGCTCTCACTCGTGAAAGCGCCGCAGTTGTTGGGACCCGCCGTGACCGAGGCGTTCCGCTACGACGACGAAGTCATGCTGGAGGCGTACATTCCCGGGCGCGAATTGACGGTGGGGGTGCTCGGCGACCTGGTCCTTCCGGTTGGCGAAATCATCCCCAAGCACGAGATTTACGACTACGAGTGCAAGTACACGCCGGGGATGGCGGAAGAGCTCTTTCCGGCCCCCCTGCCCGAGGCGCTGCGGGACGAAACGCAGCGGCTCGCGCTCGCGGCGTACCGGGCACTGAAGTTGCGGGGCTGTGCACGGATCGACTTCCGGCTCCGTCCGGATGGCGGGTTGTTCTGCCTCGAGGCGAACACGCTTCCGGGCATGACGGGGACGAGTCTGGTGCCGCAGGCGGCGCTGGCGGCAGGGATCTCGTTCCCGGAGTTGTGCGAGCGGATCGCGCTCGAGGCAGTGCGTCCCAACGGAGGAACGGCATGACGGGTGGGGTACCGATGGTCGCTGCCGCGCTGAGCGGCGTACCGGCAGGCGTGCAGTCGCTCGGCCCCTGGGCCGGACGGCGGCAGCTGTTCGTGCGCTTCGCCGGCGAGGCGGAGACGGCGACCATGTACATGGCGACCGCGCTGATCCGCGAGATCGAGCGTCAGCTCTCGCGCTCGGCCTTCCATTCGATCGTGATCGGCGGCCGCGACCCGCTCGGCAACGTGCCGTTCCTGCTGGCGGCGCTCGAAGGCGCCAAGCCGCGGGTGCCGGTGATGCTCGACACCGACGGCCAGCGTCCGGACGCGCTCGCGCAGCTCCTCCCGTACCTGACGCTCACGCAGGTGACGGTGGAGTTCATCGGCGGCGAGGCGACGCTCGACCACGCGATCGCGACGATCACTGTGGCCGCGAAGGCCGGCTGCGCGCACGCGCTCGCGATCTGCCCGCGCGAGGAGACCACCGACTCGGTGATCCTGCGCCTGATCGAGGAGACGCACGCCGCGAGCGCCGCGACGCAGATCGTGATCCACCCGTTCCTGACCGGCGACACGAATCCGATGCTCGACCGCCGGTGGGCGACGCTGCTCGAGCAGGCGATGGGCGTGCACGCCGACACGCGGCTGGCGCTGCGCCTGCCCCCGCCGGCCGGGCTTCGTTAGTCCGATGACGACCGAATCGCCGACTCCAGTCGCCGCACCGGCCCCGCGCGTCACGCGCGTGGTGGGATGGCTGCTGGCGCTGCTGCTCGGCGTGCAGTTCCTGCAGTACACGGTGCTCCAG
>JANNLH010000046.1:0-3926 GCA_031396725.1 Gemmatimonadaceae bacterium
GTGCTCAACCTTGGATACAGGGTGGTGCGTTGCATGCCGGGTTTTTTTTTTTGGGGGGGGGGGTGGTGCACTGCATTGTCGGCCACACCCCCCTTCAAAGCCGTTGATGTGCTGGTGCAGTGGCTTGCTCCGTCCTTCCTCCGTATCTCCGCGTCTCTGTGGTTAACCGCCGTTGCTCGACCGCGCGCCGGCGGCTAGCCTACCTCTACCATATGAAGCTTCGCCTCGCATTCTTGGCCGTTCTCTCGGCCGTCCTCGTCCCTGCCGTCGGCGCCCAGCGGTTCGTGGGCTCGGTCGCGCTCCCGGGGGGCGCGGGACCGGCTGCCGGGGTCCTCGTGGTCGCTGAAGATTCGACTGGACGGCTCGTCGCCGAGTCGATCACGCTTGACGATGGTTCGTTCGCGATCTTCGTGGACAGCACGGCGACCGTGACCCTCCGGCTGTTGCGCTCCGGTGCGGCGCCGGTCACGGTCGTCACCAAGCGACTCGGCGATGCGCAGGTGGACACCATTCGCGCCGTGCTGCCCGCGGCCGCGCCGCTGCTCGGGGCGTCGGTCGAGCGCGGGTCGTCGACCTGCCGCGGGCGGCGTGAGGGGAAGGATCCCGTGCACGTGCTGCTCGCGCAGGCGGACATCGCGTTGCGCGTCACGCAGCTTCGGATCGGGCGCAGTGACGTTGCCGCGCGCTTCGTGACCTTCAATCACCGCACTGCTAAGAACGGCACCGACACCCTGCGCACCGCATTCCGGCGCGCCGCCGGGGCGCTCCCGGCGCTCTTCGAGCCGACTTCCACCGAGCAGCTCGAGGCGGGCGGGTTCTTCGCGACCGTCGGCGGGGAGCGCGTCTTCCGCGCACCCGACGCGGCGATCCTCACCTCCGACTGGTTCCAGGAGACGCACTGCTTCACGCTCCGCCGCGTCACTGCCGACTCGCTCGTGCTCGAGTTCGCGCCGACGCGCGAGCGGAAGGGGCTGATCGACATCGCAGGGGAGTACCGCTTCGACCGGCGGACGCTCGACCTGCGGGAGATCGCGTTCTCGTACGTCGGTCTGCCGGCGGAGGAGCGGAAGTCGGACGCCGGCGGCGTGCTCGAGTTCGCGCGCGCCGCCAACGGCAACTGGCTCGTGGCCGCCTGGAACCAGCGCGTCCCCCTGCTCGGCTACCGCCAGGCGGACGGCACCACGACCTTCGTGCGCTCCTCGATGACGCTGGTGGACATCATCGGGCATCGCGGTGTCGGCGGGCGCGTGCTGGCGACGCTGCAGGGTTCGCGGCTGACCTACCAGTGGGACGGTCTCACGCGGCCGCTCTCGACCTCGCCCTTCGGCGTGCTTTGCAGCGAGCGCCTCGTGACCGCCGCGACGAGCGCCGCACGCGGGCGTGTCGTCTCTGACTCGGCCGAGGCGCTGCCGGGTGTGGTCGTGCGCGCTTCGTGGGAGGTGCCGGTGGTCGTGGACCGCACGCAGATGGCCACGCGCGAGCAGGTGCGCGAGACGGTCACCCGCGAAGATGGTTCTTGGGCGCTCTGCGACCTGCCGGTGAAGCGCGACGTCACGGTGCGCTGGGAGGTGCGCGGCAAGGAGGTGAAGGTGCCGCTGGTGATCACCGAACCGACCGCGGTCGTCGACATCAAGCCGGCGGCCACGCCCTGATGCAACGCCGCCTCGTCCTCGCGCTCGGATTCGCCGCCGGCCTCATCGCCTGCGCATCGACACCGCGCGGCGACGACGCGGCGGCAACGACGGACCTGCGCGTCGTGTCGTACAACATCCGCCACGGCCGCGGGATGGACGACACCGTGAACCTCCCGCGCACCGCCGCCGTGCTGCGCGGGCTCACACCTGATATCGTCGGCCTGCAGGAGGTCGACGAACTCGTGCAGCGCAGCGGTCGCGTCGACGAGGCCGCGACCCTCGGGCGCGCACTCGGGATGGAGCACGCCTTCGGCTCCTTCATGGACTATCAGGGCGGCCGCTACGGACTGGCGATCCTCTCGCGCTTTCCGATCGCGCGCACCTTCGCGATCGATGTCCCGAAGGGCAACGAGCCGCGCATCGCGCTGGTGGCCGAGCTGCGGCTCCCCGGCGGCCGCTCGGTGATGGCGATCAACGTGCACTTTGATTGGGTCGAGAATGACGCCTTCCGCTTCGCGCAGGCGAGCCGGCTCACCCAGTATCTCGACACGCTCTCGCTCCCGTACATCCTGCTCGGCGACTTCAACGACGAGCCGGGATCACGGACGCTCGCGCTCTTCCAGCAGCGCGCCGTCGAGGCGCGCAAGCCGGCAGACGACCACTTCACCTTCTCGTCCACCGCGCCGACCAAGGAGATCGACTTCATCTTCGCGGCTCCCGCGCGCGCTTGGCGCGTGCAGGGCGCGCGGCCGGTGACCGAACCGATGGCCTCCGACCACCGACCCGTGGTGGCGCTCCTGACCCTCCTGCCAAGGAACTGATGAGACTGCGCCTTCCGCACCCGCTGGTACTTCTGCTCGGCGGGGTCGCGGTCGCGGCGCTGCTCACCTGGATCCTCCCCGCCGGCAACTACCAGCGCCGGATGGACGAGGGCGCGGGACGCGAGGTGGTCATCCCCGGCACCTACGCACGCGTCGAGGCGACACCGGTCGGACCCGCCGCTGCGGTGATGGCCGTGCCGCGCGGCATCGTCGCCGGCGCGGATGTGATCCTGACGGTGCTCCTGGTCGGCGGCGCCTTCGCCCTGCTCGACGCCACGGGGGCGCTCGGGCGGCTCGTCGGCGCGCTCGTCGGCCGCTCGCGGCGGCCGCGCATCGTGCTCATTCTGGTTTCGCTCGCCTTCGCTACGCTGGGTGCGCTCGAGAACATGCAGGAGGAGATCATCGCGCTCGTGCCGGTGCTCCTCGTGCTGAGCCGTGGACTTGGCTTCGGCTCCGTGACGGCTGTGGCGATGAGCGCGGGCGCGGCGGCCGTCGGCGCCGCGTTCGGCCCGACGAATCCGTTCCAGTCCGGCATCGCGCTCAAGGTCGCCGAGTTGCCGCCGATGAGCCAGCCGACGCTACGATTCGGGCTGCTCGCCGTCGCCGTCGCCGTCTGGATCGCGTGGACGCTCGCGATGGCCTCGCGCGACGATGTACGCCCCGAGGTCGAGGCCCCGAGCCTAGAGCCGGCGACCGGGCGCGACGCGCTGATGCTCGCCTTCGTGATCCTGCCGTTCATCCCGTATGTGATCGGCGTGGTGAACTATGGCTGGGAGTTCAACGAGCTCTCGGCGCTCTTCCTGCTGGCGGGATTCGCGGTGGGACTCACCTCGGGACGCGGCCTCTCGGAGACAGCGGCCGCGTTCCTGAAGGGGATGGAAAGCATGGTCGCCGCGGCACTCTTCGTCGGCGTCGCGCGCGCGATCAGCGTCGTGCTCACCGACGGCAAGGTGATCGACACGATCGTGCACGGCCTCGCGGCTCCGCTGGAGCAAGTGCCCGGCGTCGCCTCCGCGATGCTGATGGTCCCCGTGCAGTCGCTCCTCCACATCCCGGTGCCGTCGGTGAGCGGGCAGGCCGTGCTCACGATGCCGATCTTCGCACCACTCGCCGACCTCCTCGGCGTCTCGCGTGACGCGGCGGTGATCGCCTACCAGACCGGCGCGGGGCTCACCGACGTGCTGTCGCCCACCAACGGCGCGCTGCTGGCGATCCTGTTGGGTGCGAAGCTCGGGTTCGGGCGATGGCTCAAGTTCGCGGTGCCGGGGTTGCTGCTGGTCGCGCTCGTCGGTCTCGCCGGCATCGCGCTCGCACGCTGACACGGCTTCACCACGAAGGCACGAAGAGCTCGAAGCACGGCGAAGACTGCAAAGGCTTTCACCGCGGAGACGCGGAGAGACGGAGAACTGCGGGGAGGCTGCAACTGCAACTGATTTGAAAGGGGGCGTGGCGGACAGAACTGTCCGCCACG